>CAZVBC010000161.1:0-15088 GCA_964625155.1 uncultured Pirellulaceae bacterium | reverse complement strand
CAGGGGAAAGTGTTTGCGCAAGTTTCGTTCCACGCGTGTGGTCGCGGCAATAGCTGCGCAAGCGTCCCCAAAATTAATTTGCGATACAGCACCAGCTTTTAGAGAACCAACGACCTTGTCGATCGACCGGTGCGTTTGGCTTTGATTCGCAAATAGGGTGCAATGAAGTAACATCGATGTCCGAAGCTGCCAGGTGGGGCGTCGGTCCGTCCATGATTGGGCTCGCTGACGTCCTCGATAAGAAAGCCAGCGCGGCACATTCCGCCCAGCAGGTCATTCCAACTATGAATAAACTCGCGTGTATTTGGCTCCCGCAAGACATTCGGGCTTTGAGCTGCTGGAACGGGCGATCGATCGTAATATGCATGCTGGATGACGTAGTGACCAGTATACGTATCGAGTGAGGTTTGTAGATTGGCTGGCTGTTTGTGTTGGCTGATGTACAAGCCCCCTGGTCGTGTCACGCGGGCAACTGCGCTGTACAAGCGGTCGATGCGCGGCAAGTAGCAGGTGCTGACAGGATGAATTACTAAGTCGAATTCTTCCGTTTCCAGCATATGTAAATTCTCCATGCTGGTTTCGAACGTGCGTAGTTCCAATCCTCGAGCGCTGGCCACTTGTCGATCCAATTCCAACATAGCAGGACTGATATCGACGACCGTCACCTGCGCTCCAGCCGCAGCGTACAACGGTCCGTGCCTACCACCACCTGCAGCAAGGCAGAGGACTTTCCAGCCATCGATGCCACTCCCCAGCCATCCCGAAGCATCGATCACTTTTAACGGGTTCTCAAATTCTTCGTCACGAGCTGGACGAGCCAAAGCGTGTCCGTTGGCTGCCATGCGATTCCACGCAGCTTGGTTATAGCGGACATCGTCGCTCAGTTCGTCGGCATCTTGAAAGCTCAGGCTCATCCTATCGGTTCCCAAAGAACTCTATCAACTTCATGAATGTGCATAAAATACCCACGATCCACCGAGTGTATAACCAAGTCGTCACGTTGGGAGCTGAGAATTGTCGTGAATTTGTGCCATGCATTACGGTCCACGGTGCCTTTAACCTCAACGTATTGAACTTGCTGACCACTGTCGTGCAACAATCCATCCATTTGCCAAAGTTGCCCGCCATCCTCGCCTCGCCACACGAAAGAGCCGTCGAGTTCTACGTACAAACGTGGTAGGTTGGATAATTGGTCCATCAATTCTTCAAACGTCACATCAAGCGGACGAGGAGGTTGCTGAAGCACAAAGGTCGAGATGGGGTCCCCTTCCCATTGTCGTGATTCAAATGCGAACGATGCCAGTTCAGGCATCCGTTGCAACTGGAAATAGAATTGCTTGCGGCTAATCATCTCTACCACGATCAGTTACAGAAAAAATAAGGTACTGCTCTGTCACAGCTTAGCATTCGGGATTCGCAGAAACGAGTGAGTGAGGTGCCTACCCAGCCGCAGCTCAATTGGCTCATCCAAAACTTCGCCCCACCTCTCCAAACATTTTTGAATTCCTTCTGACCAATGAAAATCTGGATCGGGAGAGCGAGGCTTCTGCCGAGCTTTTTTGGGCCGCGAATTCGCGAAGCATTGCTTGTGACGTTGTGCGGCGGCGCATGAAGACTGCGCAGGAGCGTCGTCCTCCCGAAATCCGCAAGCATAGGTCCAAAAACAGGTTTAGAGCGGTGGCGTCCTCCTCCCGATCCCTAAAATTAAGCTGTGACAAAGCAGTAGATTTCTCGACGCATAGCAATTGACACACTATGATCCTTCCAGTGCAGTTGCGATCGTCCAGGCCATAACATAGTCGATTTCTAGGTGAAGAAAATCCCATGAAGAATCTGTATGTCATTTGGATTCTATTGCTGGCGTTGGTGGCTGAGACATTTGCAGATCAGTCTTCACAAGCGAACTTGGTATTCATTTTGACTGACAACCAAGGGGCATGGACTCTGGGATGTTACGGCAATCGCGATATTCACACGCCGAATATTGATCGCCTGGCAAATGAAGGAACAAAATTCACTCGGGCCTTGAGTAGTAATCCCGTTTGCTCTCCGACTCGAGCAACGTTTCTAACGGGGTTGCTGCCGAGTCAGCACGGCGTGCATTCGTTTCTTGACCCACAATACATGATGGGGCCAAAAGCGTACAACACGCTGAACGAATTTACTTCGTTGGGCGAGATTCTCAATTCGGCCGGATATACCTGCGGGTTAAGTGGCAAGTGGCATCTGGGTGCGAATCTCACCCCGTCAGAAGGTTTTCGTTTTTGGATCACCAAGCCCGATGGATCCACTCGCGAGTTTTACGATCAAGACATTATCGAAAATGGGCAAGTGCGCAAAGAGGCTGGTTATACGACCGACCTGTGGACTCGCAAGGGAATTGAGTTTATTGAACAAAATCGAGATCGCCCCTTCTGTTTGTTTCTGGCTTATAACGGACCCTACGTGCTGGGCAATATGATGCTCAACGAATCTCGCAATCGACATGTAACTAGCTATCGTGGGCATCATTTCACCAGTTTTCCCGTTGACTCAATGCATCCGTGGCAATTTGCCAACAAACAATTTCATAATCGCCAAATCGCTATGGAACGCACGGCGTGCGAAGTCAGCGGAGTAGACGACGGAGTCGGGGAAGTTATGCAAGCGCTTGAGCGACTGGGGTTAGCTGACAAGACACTTGTCGTGTATACCGCCGACCAAGGATGGATGGGTGGTCAAAATGGAATGTGGGGCATGGGCGACCATATGCGTCCCATCGGTGCTCATGAAATGATGATGCGGATTCCCATGATCTTTCGTCAACCTGGGAAGGTACAAGCCAACAAGTCCAGCGATCTAATCGTCAGCAACTACGACTTTCTGCCCACTGTGCTTGGCCAGCTTGGACTGAACAACCTGATGCCACAAACTCCTAAATCGCCTGGGCGTGATTTCTCTCCGACATTACGTGGCGAAAAATTGGACTGGGAAAACGTCATGTATTACGAAATGGAAACGACGCGAGCCGTTCGGACTGATAAGTGGAAATACGTTGCGAGGATCCCCGAAGGGCCGTTTGAATTGTACGATATGTCTGCCGACTCCATGGAGCGATTTAATTTATATGGTCAGCCCAAGTTGCAGCAGATTACCGACGAACTGGCTAGCAAGTTAACCAATTTCTTTGATCGTTATGCCGATCCACAATACGACATTTGGAAAGGTGGGCGATCGAAGGCCAAACGTCATACTCCTTAACTGATGGCTTGGAACGCTCACACTTCGAAACGCTCACACTTCGAAACGCTCACACAGATAAAGGTCCTTTAGAATGTTTTATCGTACTTGCCTTGTGGCGGTTGTCGCGACTGGGATGTATTCGTTCATGGCTCGGTCGTTCCTTAGCGCCGAAGAACTTCGTCCGCTGGTTGTCGAGGGCTATGCTCAACGCGTTAGCTACAAAGCAGGTGAGGAGTTGGCATTGCACGTCTCCACCACGGCAACCAACTTTGCGATCGAGATTACTCGCCTTGGTGCGACACGAGAAATTGTGTTCACCAAAGAGAATATTCCGGGCGTTGATGCGGCAATTCCTGAAAATGCCTCGTCGCACGGTTGCAACTGGCCGGTTGCGTGGAAAATGGTCGTACCCAGCCAATGGCGTTCGGGATACTATCACGTGCGGTTGTCCGCAAAAGATCGAGGTGGCAAGTTTACACAGCGGGGTTCACGAACTGCTGAATCGACGTGTTTCTTTATCGTCCGCTCGGCAGAACCCGGTAAACATTCGAGCATCCTCATGCAGTTAAGCACCAACACATACAACGCTTATAACAACTGGGGCGGATTCAGTCTGTATGCATATAACGGGTTGGCTGGCGTACAAGGAAATCGTGTCTCATTTCATCGACCACCCGCCAGCCAGTTTTCCAATTGGGAAGGGCCATTTGCCGCTTGGGCCGAGTCCAATGGATATACGTTGGACTACGCAGCCAACAGTGATTTAGAGTTCAGCCCCAGCGATTTGTCGGCATACAAGTTAGTTCTGAGCGTTGGTCACGACGAGTATTGGTCCGCACCGATGCGCGACAACTTAGAAGCGTACATTGGACGCGGAGGTAACGTGGCCTTCTTCAGCGGAAACACTTGCTGCTGGCAGGTCAGGTCGGAAGATGGAGGTAGTGCGCTGACCAGTTGGAAACAACGCTTCGTCATGGACCCAATTTATCCGACTGGCGATCATCGGCTGCTATCGACTTTGTGGAGTCACCATTTAGTAAAGCGTCCCGAGAATCAACTGACAGGTGTTGGATTTTTGTATGGTGGTTACCATCGCAGTCACGGGCAATTTATGGACGGTCGTTCAGCGTACGAAGTCCACCGACCCGAGCATTGGATATTTGCTGGTACGCAGTTGAAAAAAGGAGATTTGTTTGGCAGTCAGAATACGATTGTCGGCTACGAATGCGATGGCTGTGAAATTGAGACTCGCGACGGCTTGCCGTTTCCAACTGGCAACGACGGAACTCCAAAGGACTTTCAGATTCTTGGGACCTGCCCGGCGCGTTGGCATCCTGATGATTCACAGTTCTATGAACGGTTTCCCGCTGAGCGGATTGGTGCCGCCGTACTTGGAAGTTACACGCGCGGTGGCACGGTGATAACCGTGGGTTCCACCGATTGGGCGCATGGGCTGGCAGGTAAGGACCCACTCGTCGAACGGATCACTCGCAATATCTTGGACCGCTTAGCTGGACTGCGCGAAAATCGATAAAGACGAAAAGCTTTTGGCGGAAACATTAAATTCCGCCGCACATAAACCAGCTCTTCGGCACGGAATCTGCGCCGGTTGCCACTGGCTTTGTCAGAGCGGACCGAAAGAAACGATTTGTTAGTGGCGCAGTCCAACTAGGGCGATACATTTATTGCGTCAATATGCGTTTGGCTTTCCAAAATCCATGTAGTTCGCTTCATGGTACTCTGCCTCCAGAAACTACGGATCTTGAATTTAATGCAGCAGCTCGGCGATCCTTGAGTAACTCCACCACATGATCAGCCCCGTGATCAGCAACAGCGCGAAAGTGTACAGGGTTACTATCAATGACCAAATCCACTTTTCCGCTCTACTGAAAACTGGGCTAATCCATAAAAGAGGCAGCCCAAGAGCGGCTGTGACGAAGAACAGCATTCCTAGCACTGCCCAGCGGTTTTTTAGCACCCCATCCCAACTTCGTTTGGTGCCGCTGGAGTTTGTCGAAGATCTTTGTGGCAGATTCTCGGCAGATATCGGTGGATCAGGCGTTGCCATCAAATCGATTCCTTGTTGGCAGAAATATTGAACTCACGAATTCGTTGCATGATATTTTCCAAACCGATCTGAGGAGCTTCGCAAGTTTGATTTCGACAGACGAAGAGTGTTACTTCCCCGTTCATGGGCTCGCGGCCTTCAAAGTAATGGGCTAGAGGATTGGACTGCAGATGCGCGGATTCGTTACTGTTCAAGCGAGCAACCAACAGCAAATTCGGAAGGTACAATTTTCGGCATGCGGCCAGCGCTTGGTTCCACGAAGAATCCGCGTGTTGCCCTACCAAAACCAAAGTGAGTGGACCTTGCAACATGCGGTTGAGTACTCTCAAAGATTGTCCAGCAGCCATCGGTGAATCGCGCAGGATGGGAGTAATGGATTTAAGCGTACTCTCTGCGATTTGAACGAAATCCTCTCTATTGGTCAGCCAGCCGAGAGTCAGCAGTCCGCTGGCTGCCATGGCGGTACCACTTGGGACACTGTGATCTGCCGCATCTTTGGTGCGCACAATCAATTGTTCAGCATCATTCGCAGTAAAATAGAACCCACCATCAGGCGAGCGAAAAAAAGCAACTAGATCGTTAGCCAACTCAAGTGCCCAACAAATCCACTGGGGTTGAGGATCAACTTGATGAAGTTCAATAACCGCCTCAAGCAAATAGCTATAATCGTCGAGATATGCATCTAGATTGGCGTGCCCTTTTCTCCAACTATGCCACAGCCGTTGATCCCCTCGACGCATCTGCGTGAAAATAAACAGCGCAATCCGCTGTGCTCGGTCGAGAAAACGAGGTTCATCAGTTGCTCGATATGCCTTTACAAAGGCGATGATGGCCAGAGCATTCCAGCCCAAGAGAACTTTATCATCTAATCCAGGTCGAATACGCGATTGGCGATGTTCGAACAATTTCATCCGATCCTCTGCCAATTGCTGGTCAATGGCTGCAAGGCTCCGCCCACAGGCGTGTGCAACGAGTGACAATGGCTGAGGCATATTGAGGATATTTCGTTCCTCGAAATTGCCCTTTTCCGTAACGTCATAAACTTGGCAGAAAAACTTGGCTCGCTCGTCCCCCAATAGCTGTTGGACTTCCGCGACTGTCCAGATATAGAATTTACCCTCTTCCCCTTCGCTATCTGCATCTTCGGCACTGTAGATTCCACCGGCGGGATCGCTGATGTCTCGCGTTAAGTAATTGAGAATGCCTTGTACAACTTTGCCATACTGAGTTTCACCCAGAACGCGAAATGCGTCCGCATACAGTCCCGCCAGCAGAGCGTTGTCGTAAAGCATCTTTTCGAAGTGTGGTACCAACCACCGAGCATCCACACTGTATCTTGCAAAGCCGCCACCTAGATGATCGTAGATTCCTCCAGCCGCCATTTTGTCCAGCGAAAGCCGCAAAATCTGTTCTCGTTCGGTTTTTGGTTCAGTGCTGTGTAGGTCCAGGATGAGAGCCAAATCCATGGAGTGGGGAAATTTAGGTGCTCCACCAAATCCACCGTGGATGGTATCAAAGTAACGCAGCAGCATTCGCTCGGCAGCTTCTATCCAAGATGGGTCCAGGTGAGTTTGCTCACTAGGCTGAACCGCCGTCGCATGCCTGAGCCGCTCGGTGAGCATTTCGCTTTGTTCTTCGGCCTGTGATCTGCGATTGCTCCACGCGTCGAGGACTGCCAACAAGACTTGCCGAAAACCAGGCCGTCCCCAGCGATTGTCGGGCGGCCAATAGGTGCCGCCATAAAAAGGTTTGCAACCAGGCGTTAAAAAGACACTCATCGGCCAGCCTCCACTGCCCGTTAAGTCTTGAACTACTTGCATATAGATTTGGTCCAAATCCGGTCGTTCCTCTCGATCGACTTTGATGGACACAAAGTTGCCGTTGAGAATTGCAGCAATGCTTTCATCTTCGAAACTTTCGTGTTCCATCACGTGACACCAATGGCAGGCCGAATAACCAATCGACAGAAAAATTGGTTTGCCTTCCGTCCGAGCCTTCTCTAATGCTTCTTGGCACCAAGGGTACCAATCAACAGGATTGTGCTGGTGTTGGAGAAGATAGGGACTCGACGTGTTAGCCAAGCGATTGGGCATTTGCAACTCCAAATTAACGTATTGCGCCGTTGCGCTCAGTACGGAATGCGCGCGACTTACAGAAATCTTCCGCAGCCACTTAGCTCACCGACCAATCACTTCCTGAAGTAGGAAACAACCTCGGCTGGTGACAAGTCGGCGTCCGTAAGACTCGCAGTATTGCAGATGTTAACCGAGTTGCTCGGACAAGCCCACCTCTGTTCGATGTGCGAAACTCAGCGGGCCGCGCGTACTAACCTTCACCTATATAAAACCTTGTTAGCCGGTACCAGCCGGGCTTGGAACCACTTTTTGCGCGCAGAGAGGCCCCGGGCTGTTAAAAATCTGGCATTGAGGTGAGATTCGGCTCCCGGCAGTTGCGGAAGCTGAACGCGCGGACCGATGGGCTCGCGGTTAAACGATGTCGCTGGCATAACTTCAGTCCTGCGTGCGATAATCAAAGGACGGCGCTGTCCAACCAGACCTTGTATGTTCTGAAGCAGTAAGAGCATAATACCAAGTAAATACATTCAGCGATAATTGTTGTGTTGGTCAGGGTGATCCTGTAGTGCCACCCGAAATTCGGTCATTTGTTGTTTTGCAGCACCAAGCATTTGAATGATAATCGGTCGAACGCAATGCGAGCACTGAGGATACTGCTGAGGTTTGAAACATCCAACGCGAAGGAATTACCAATGCACCAACTGGCATACATGGCGAGTAGAATCGACCTCTTCCGTATCCAATTTTGGATGCTGATGCTCATTTCAACTGTTGTGCCAGCCCAAGTGGTTGTTGCTCAACAGCCGGCTGTACCTGATTTTGCTGAAAAAATTCGTCCTTTGCTTTCAGATCGCTGCTATGCGTGTCACGGACCTGACCAAGAACATCGAGAAGGGGATTTACGGCTGGATGAACTGGCCGGGATAGAGAAGCCACGCGATTCAGGTCGCATCATTGTGCCAGGAGATGCTGATGCCAGTTTGCTCGTACAGCGAATTTTCAGCGAAGATGTGGACAAAGTCATGCCTCCACCCGACTCTCGAAAATCTCTTACTGCAAACGAAAAAGAGCTGATTAAAGCATGGATCGCAGGTGGTGCGAAATGGCGCCAGCATTGGGCATACGAGCTTCCCGTGCCGGTAGTTACTCCTACACTCGGCCAAGCTAACGGAGACTCGGGCGGCTACAACTGGATCGACAATTTTATTTTTCAGAAGTTCCGTGCTGCGGGTGCTGCTTGGTCGCCCGATGCCGACGCAATAACTTTACAGCGGCGTGTGGCTTTCGACCTTACCGGCCTTCCGCCAGCCAGGGATGAAGCGAATCAAATCGGTGGACAGACTGACGAGGAATATAGTCGATACGTCGAGCGCTTGCTGGCTTCTCCCGCGTTTGGCGAACGACTAGCAGTCTACTGGTTGGATTTGGTTAGATATGCAGATTCGGTAGGTTACCACGGCGATCAGGAACACCACAGTACTCCGTATCGCGACTATGTAATTAATGCACTGAACGACGGCCTCCCGTTTGATCAATTCACTCGCGAACAACTGGCTGGCGATTTACTTGACCATCCGTCGGAAGAACAAGTTGCTGCGACTTGTTACAACCGGTTACTGCAAACTTCTCATGAAGGTGGTGTCCAGCCTAAGGAATACTTAGCCATCTACGCGGCGGACCGGGTACGTAATGTTTCGGCGGTCTGGATGGGAGCAACGGTGGGTTGTGCTCAGTGCCACGATCACAAGTTCGATCCTTACTCCAGTAAGAATTTTTATGAGCTGGCAGCGTTCTTTGCTGATGTTGATGAAGCCACGCACTTGACCAAAGGTGCTGACTCCAGTCCGACACAGCGATTTCCTGAAAAGGAGTTCTTGGACCGTGTTCAGCGACAGGAGCTGACGCACATTCAGGCGGAGCTAAGTCGTTTAGAGGCTGAACGAGCGCGCTCACCAGGACCAGCTACCGACGATGCTCAACGTCAGGCCGTTGAAGCGAGCGAGCTAGCAGAGCTGGATAAGTTGATTGCGAGTCTGAAAGAACAAGCAAAGAGAATTGGAACTGAGAAACGTCGTGCGATGATTACCGTCTCAACCGACCCGCGAATAATGCGCGTCCTGCCTCGCGGCAATTGGCTGGACGAGACAGGCGAGACCGTGGCACCTGCTTTACCGAGTTTTTTGGGGTCGGTAGCCAAGCGCTCCGCGCGTGCGACTCGGTTGGATTTAGCAAACTGGTTTGTTGACGCACAGCAAGGTGCCGGCCTGCTAACGGCTCGCGTATTCGCCAATCGCTTTTGGTATTTGATGTTTGGTGAAGGGCTGTCGACCAGCCTAGAAGATTTTGGTGGGCAAGGGGATGCTCCCAGTCACCCCGAGTTGCTCGATCAGCTCGCGTTTGAGTTTGTCCGGTCTGGTTGGGACATCAAACACATGTTTCGCTTGATTGCTAACAGCCGAACTTATCGCCAGTCTTCGCTCGAATCGAATTGGCATCGCCAATTTGATCCAGAAAACCGGCTGTTCTCCCGCCAATCGCGTTTCAGATTGCCGGCAGAATTTGTGCGCGACGTGGCGCTGGCCAGTGGAAACTTGTTAGTGCGTCAGGTCGGTGGTGACAGTGCTCGACCATATCAACCTGCAGGTTATTACAAACACTTGAATTTTCCGACTCGCGATTACAAACCTGATCAGTCGATTCAGCAGTGGCGGCGCGGTGTCTATACCCATTGGCAACGCATGTATCTGCATCCCATGCTGCGCGCATTTGACGCCCCCAGTCGCGAAGAGTGTACGTCTAAGCGGGGCCGGTCCAATACTCCATTGTCCGCACTGGTATTGATGAATGACCCGACGTTTGTCGAAGCCGCTCGCGGACTTGCAATGCAAGTTCTAAATTCGACCGATGGGGACGATCATCATAAGTTGAAGATTGTTTTCCAAACCGTCAATACGCGAGATCCAGATAAGTTTGAACGCGAGACTTTGTGGCAATTGCTCGAACAGGCTCGACAAGCGTACTGCGTCGATGCCGAATCGGCCAAGAAACTGTTGGCGGTTGGCATGTTGCCTTCGACGTTGGTGGGAATCGATACGAGCGAGCTGGCCGCTTGGACCACGGTAGCTCGAAGTGTCTTGAATCTTGGCGAAGCATATACGAGGAATTAATTCATGCAAGATCAGAGTCACCGATTGATCCAACGGCGTTCGTTTTTGTCCCAGAGCGGAATTGGTTTGGGAAGTATTGCAGCGATGTCATTGATGTCGCGAGATATACCTTGCGTTGCACAAACACGTGCTGAGCTTCAAGGATTGCCGGCGGGCGTGGCAGATGCCTCCTCCGTTCCTCACTTTCCACCTAAGGTGCGGCGAGTTATCTATCTCTATATGTCGGGTGGCCCGTCGCATTTAGAAACGTTCGACTATAAGCCGAAATTGAACGAGATGGATGGCCAGCCGATGCCGGAATCTTTCACCAAAGGGCAACCCATCGCTCAACTGCAAAACGCAGCGCTAAAAGTGCAAGGGCATCTGGCTAAGTTTACTCAGCATGGCCCCAGCGGTGCTTGGATCAGTGAGTTTCTGCCACATCATCGCAAGATTGCTGACCAAATCTGTATTATCAAATCGATGGTTACCGACCAAATCAACCATGACCCGGCGCATACGGTGATGAATACTGGCACGGCGATCAGTGGTCGTCCATCGATCGGCTCGTGGGTCACCTATGGACTGGGGAGTGAGTGCGAAGATTTGCCAGGCTTTGTCGTCTTGACCAGCCAAGGAGGTCGAAACCCTCAACCAATTTCATCGCGCCAGTGGTCGGCAGGTTTCATTCCCAGCCGGTTTCAAGGTGTAGAATTTAACTCGACGGGCGATCCTGTTCATTATGTGCGCAATCCTGAGGGCGTTTCCAAAGAGCTGCAAAACAAGCTGCTGGCCACGGTCGGCAAGCTTGATCGTCACCGCAACGAATTGGTAAATAACCCGGAACTAGCAACGCGGCTGTCGGCTTACGAATTGGCCTTTCGCATGCAAGCTTCGATTCCTAACTTAATGGACATGTCGGACGAACCGCAGAAGATTTTCGATATGTATGGAGCAAAACCCGGTGACGGATCGTTTGCTTCCAACTGCCTACTGGCCCGCAAATTGGCTGAGCGGGGAGTGCGATTTATTCAGCTATATCATCGTGGTTGGGATCACCATGGCGATTTAGTGAGGTACATGAACATGTGCGGTGGCTTTACCGACCAAGCGACCGCTGCGCTGTTAATGGATCTGAAACAACGTGGAATGTTGCATGATACGTTGATCATTTGGGGTGGTGAATTCGGTCGCACTCCAATGTTTCAGGGCAAAGGTGGGCCCGGTCGGGATCATCACATTAAAGGATTCTCGATGTGGCTGGCTGGCGGCGGCATCAAGCCTGGTTATGTGTATGGCGAGACTGACGACCTGGGTTACAATGCAGCAGTTGATGTAGTGCACGTTCGCGACCTACATGCCACCTTGCTTAACCAACTCGGTATTGATCACCAGCGGCTGATCTATAAATACCAAGGGTTGGACATGCGATTAACTGGCGTGTTGCCTGCGCGAGCTATCAAAGAGATTTTGGTTTGAAAGAGATTTTGGTTTGACGGCTCGGTTCCCGTCGAATTAATCGAACATGCCGTGCATATACCATTGGCCATTGCTGAGATCTTGGTATATCCACCACCAACTGCCATCGGCCGATTCGATGCGATAATAATCGCGTCGATAACTTGGCCCTCGCCACCAACCACCTTCGAGTCGTTCGGGTCCCCAGTACTTGCGTACTTGATGGAGTTGGTTTCGAAAAGTCATTTGCGTCGGAGGTGCTCCCGACATGGCGATCACATTGACCGCAATTGGTGGCGTGAATAACTGCAGCGGGCGTCGTAATGGATCTTCGGCAGATGGTTCTGCGCGTTGTCTGGCCATTCGGCTAGATAGTTTACGGACGGTGGATTGTTCACTACCATCGACGCGGCGTCCTGTCATCGGCGCAAGCGAATAAGCCAATTCTGGTTGGGATATGCGTTCGACGTTTACTTGCAATACTTGCTTACGTCCCAAGCGGCAACTCAAGTTATCGACCAATCTCGCCAACTGTTGGCGTTGCCCGACAGGTTCGGTATCGAACAATTCCGTTTGCTGCCAAACCAGCGGAGCAACCAGTGTGGCTTGAATACAAGCTCGCCACAGTGCGGCTGTAGCTCGCATTTGTAGTTGCTGTTCAAGCTGGCCAGTTAGCAACGCCTGAAGATGTTCGGCATCGTCAGTTGCCCGATACAATCCAAGTTGAATGACCAGAGAAACCGATTCAACCATGTCCAAGCGACAAACGATGCGCAGTGCGCCTCGGTTTTGGCGCCCGAGTCGTTCGGCCAACCTGCGGCACAAGCGACGGACGACTTCGATAATGGTCTCGCGGTTATCGGTCGCATACTCGAGCGTTTGCTCGACTTGCCATTCTGGAGATTCGTGCAAGGTGGCGATTGGTTCGTCGAGAGTTCCCAGGGCTTGATCCCAACGCATCATGAGATGTTCACCTAACCGAGTTGCCAAGCCCGCTCGTGGCAACTCCCATAGTTCCTCAATCAATCGCACTCCTAACTTCCGCAATGCAGTCGCCACGGACCGTTCGATGCGCAAGGCTTCTACGGGCAAGCGTGCCAGATGTTCGCGGTCACTCCCAGGTGGCGTTAAGCAGCTAGCGCTGGTAGGTGTTTGTACGCTTCGATCATTTCGTGGAATACCATAGTTGGCCATTGCCCACGCAGCGCCGATTGAGCCGGCAATCGCTAAACGTGCAACGTAATGCTGAGCGTTTAACCACTGCGTGGCCGCCTCGAGCAATTTATCTTCGCCACCGAACAAGGGAGCAACTCCGGTTACGTCCAGCAGCAGACACTCTGGTTGCAGCAATGTTCGACCTGGCCAAAGATGTTTGTCGAGCGATTCAAGCCCAACGATAGGACTGAACTGCTGAGCTTGTTCGGCCAGTCCGCAGAGTGTATCGATATCTTCGTGTGGTTGATGTTCACACACTTGGATCTCGGCAACAGCCACCGCTTCACTCAACGGCATACCTGGCCGGATGCTTTGCCGCCAAGCCAACTTGTTTGCCGCAGCAACGATTAACCCGCGACGCGGATCACGCGCTTGCAGAACCAATCCCCTGCTGGCCAGGTTGGGCTGGCTGGCTTGTACGCGTTGGATGGGCCAATTGGGCAGCCAAATGCACAGCAGCCGTTTGCTCATGTCGAACAACCTCTCGCAATTCGCCTCGCACCGAATCAATCTCGATCTGCACGCTGGCTCCAGAACGACCACCACGTGCCCGAACAAGTTGCAGATGAACGCGACGTTGCGCGTTACAGTGAGTTACTGGTTGAGCCGACTGACGTTGTACAACCTCAGTTGTACTTGATGCTCGCGACCGAACTAACCATTGGATCTCAGCCCAACTTGGTTGAGTACGAGCTTCTGCTCCGCGAATCAACAAGCCTACGCCACCTCCTTGTTCGGCAGCCAACTGTACCCGACGCGCAGCACGATCGTCCATCCGTTCGACGTCTGCTACAACCGCTGCCACTGCTGAACAGCGCAGCGCTTGATCGATTGCCCACAGCCCGTCCGCCACTGATTTGGGCTGTACCAGCACCAACCGCCGCAGATCAATTCCCATAGCCAAAGCCGCTGGTGGATAAAACCGTTGAGCAAAATCGACGATCACCAAAAAACCCATGCTGGCCTGCATAGCCTGTCTAGCTGCCGAGAGAGCTAAATAATTCGCTCCACAAGCGGGTTGGCATCGTAGATACTCTACGATCATGCCACCTTGGTACCCACCGCCGGGCAAATGTCGATCCATGGCTTCACAGCCACTGCTGAACAGGTTTTCGGGCCCGGAAATGCTGCGCCCGGAAATCTCCACGCCCCGAACTTGCTTCGCAAGCCGATCAACAACTGTCTGACGAGAATCCATGAATCCATCCTTGCAAAATACAACAGTGGCCACATTTAAAATCGGCCAAAACCAGAAACATATTCTAACTCAATCAATGCTAGCAAATCGATTTTTGGGCTGAGTACCTTTTTCCAACCTTCGTGGACACGTTAGGTCCTGTGCGACTCTCGGTGCAAAAGTAATTAACGCTGGTCATGGGGGGCAGTCATGGGGAACGAGAGATACAGCGGCATAATGCTGGGCTGTTAAAAATTCAGTATTTTGCAAGGTTTCGATTTGCGTACGTATATTTTTTCCTGCCGCACCTTAAAAAGCTAAATGCAAATTTTCCGTAAGAAAATTAGGAAGATCGCTGTGGATGCTATAGAATGCCGTGCCCGACGATAGCCCGCAGAGTCGAGCCCACCTTCTTACAGCATCTCTTTCTCAGTTATTTCTTGGAGCATAAAACCATGAAACGCGAGCGTCGAGAATTTTTGGCGGATGTAGGGAAAGGTATGTTAGTCGCCACTGTTGGCAGCACACTGGCGACAGAGTTGGGGCTTGCACAAGCTTGTGCAGACGAAACGAACACTCGGCTGGAGTTTGGTGAACTCGAGCCGTTGGTGGACATGATGGAAAACACACCGATCGAAAAACTACAGGCGGCTGTGGTCCAGAAACCTCAATGCGGAGTGGATATCAAGACACTAACGGCAGCAGCAGCCCTGGCCAACGCGCGCAG
>CAZVBC010000160.1:0-15128 GCA_964625155.1 uncultured Pirellulaceae bacterium | reverse complement strand
GTCATTACCGATTAACGCAGCAATGCACCATAATTTCGTGGCTGTTCCAGCTTGTCGATTTACTCCGATCCAAACTGTGCGAATTTCACGCTGGCGCGCCATCGCAGCAAATACGCGCCCCCGCTCCACGAAATCTCCACGCGCAAATAAGGCTGTTTGCCAAGGCATATAGCCATATCCATAATTTGCATCCGTCAGCGGCATCTGTGGATCATCCTCCAGCCGCTCAACCTCTTTGGCATCTCCCATCAACATGATGTTACGAACCGTCCAATCAAATAGCTTGCAAGCTTGCTCAAGCTGAACATATTCGTTTGTGGGACGAGATTTTTTCTCTTGCTCCAAAAACGGCAACAACAGCCGATCGCGCAGCGGACGCTCCACAATCCAATCCGACAACATTCTCATCTGCCGACTCTGAAACATATGGTCGACGTCTGCAGGGTTGAACTGAAGCAACATGAGTTGGTCCAGTCCATTGGGTTCAATCAATTGAGACGGCAAACCAGCAATCAAAGTACACGGTTGGAACTTCACCGAACTTGCATCCACGCTCTTGGTCCAGGTGTTTAATTGAAGCTGTACTTCTTTAGCGATCTGAGGCCGATTTAGCGGAGTCATCTGCGAAAGATAACGTAGGCCTTCACGCAAATTGTCAGTACTGGTTTTGGAGTCATCGAGCTGCTTCTGAACCACCTCAATTTTTCGATCTTGTTTGCGATCGAAACATCCGCCCACCACCAACATCATTACCAGCAAGAACACGATTCGCTTCGCGCACATGAAATTGAACCAACAAAAATGAAAATGAAGTCTGGGATTCGAATCAACAAAAAATCAAGTCAAAAATCAGTTCCAATTCGAGACCAATAACGACAACTCTTTTAGTCGTTTCAATAACCCATCCAGCTTGTCCAGCGGGACCATGTTCGCTCCATCACTGGGAGACACATCGGGCTGAGGATGAGTTTCCAGAAACACACCGTCGATGCCGACTGCCACAGCCGCCCGAGCCAACGGTTCGACCATCAATCGATTTCCGCCGGTAGAGCCATCCATATTACTCGGTCTTTGGACGGAATGGGTTGCATCAAAAATAACCGGGACACCGAAGCCACGCATGATCGGCAGCGATTGCATATCGTTGACCAATCTCCCGTACCCAAAAAAAGTCCCGCGTTCGCATAGTAAGATACCCGACGGACTTCGGCTGGCAACCTTATCCACTACATATCGCATGTCCTCGGGGGCCATGAACTGCCCCTTTTTTAC
Organism: uncultured Pirellulaceae bacterium; assembly: GCA_964625155.1. Taxonomy (GTDB): domain Bacteria; phylum Planctomycetota; class Planctomycetia; order Pirellulales; family Pirellulaceae; genus Aureliella. Next base: position 13,856 of record CAZVBC010000160.1, on the reverse strand, counting down.
CATGACTGGTTTGCCAGTTTCCGCCGCCGACATTAATAAATCAGTTTGTCGGGCCAGAAAGGCAGGAATCTGTATCAAGTCGCACACCTGAGCCACCGCCTCCGCTTGGTCCGGAAGATGGATGTCTGTTACAGTTGGCAATTCATGGACGCGATGAACTTCTTCCAAAATCTTCAATCCAGCGTCCAGCCCCACTCCTCGATAACCCTGGCCGCTAGTCCGATTCGCTTTATCGAATGACGCTTTAAAGACCAACGGTATGCCCACGGCCATCGACATCTCTTTCAGCCGCTCAGCGATCATTAACGTCAAATCTCGATTCTCGATGACACACGGCCCTGCAATCACAATCATCGGATTGCCTCTCCCACAACTGTGCGATCCAATAATTACCGGATTGACCATCTTGTGTGTGTCCAAGGGAAGTGCACTTAGGGTTGATTACTCATACTACGATTCACAATTCAGCCGGCATTACGAGCGCCAGCCTAGCTGGCAATACCTCGATCTCCAGCGGCAAGATTCCTCCTGGATCGCCATCCAATTGGTATGGAACTTCGGCAGAAGATGTAAGCCGAAACCGACTGGAACGAACATGTCGAAATTCAGTCAAGCCTCGATGCTGCCCCCGCCAAAGTTTCCAAAAATACCACATCGATGGCCAGAATCCCCCACGTCGAAATGCGCACACATCAATCTTGCCATCAGTATCGACCGCTTGTGGACAAAACGGCAAATTAGCTGCATATCTAGGAAGGTTAAAGGCAAATAACCAAGCCGCTCTGACGCTCTTTTCTTCACTCCACCGGACGCAGTCGTTTGCGGACACCGTGTGACTCGATATTCCTTCGGCAACAATCCTGGACTCGTCGACAAGCTGATCCAGGAATTCGACCTCGATTTCAGGATAGGCATAAGTACGTACAACATCGAGAATTGGTTTTGCGTAGGACCAACGACGGATATGCCCGGTCCGTAAGCGATGCAAACGGCGCACGACCTCAGCATCAAAACCACAACCGACCATCACCAAAAACAAACGTCCGTTTGCCCGCCCAACATCAATGTTGCGGATCTTCCAAGCCTTCAGCGCACGCCGCATTTGCGTCACATCACAAGTGGCTTGCAAATGCTTGGCAAGTAAGTTCTCGGTTCCCATCGGGAAAACGGCAACGGGAACTTGAGGAGGAATGAGATTTGTTACGGCCGAAACCGTGCCATCACCGCCCGCAGCGATGACCGTCTTGAGCACGCCTTGGCTATACAAATCCCGGCTGCGGACTGCGAGATCGTCCAGCGAACTGCAAATCTCGACTTCAAAACTATCCGCCAACAGTCCTTGACGCAATTCGGCAACGCGATTTTGCTTCGACTGCGCACCCGATTTCGGGTTAGCGGCAATCAACACATGCCTTTGCAAACCAGTCGAGTCTTCCACAAAACTCTATACCAAAGTTACTTACTAACCCAATCAAAACTGAGCACGCAACGCATCAACGTGAGGATAGAAAAGGTCAAGCAGTAATATCTTGAGTCGTCCATTGACCATCGACCATACGCCAAGTCGTTCCCGTTAGGTTGCGGTTCCGTAAAACCGCAGGCAATCGATGCTCGCGCACTCCGTCAAAACAAGTCAACTTGCCGAACCGCAACAAACTGGCCGGAATACCGACGGCCGTAAATCCGGGATGTCCAGTTGCAGGATAGGGGCCACCATGATTCATGGCGGAACTTACCGCAACACCCGTCGGCATTTTATCGTTTAAGACTCTACCTACGCGATATTCGAGGTGGGGCACAATTTCATCGTACGCTCGATCGTCATCGCCCGATTTAGCAGAATAAATGCAACCCGTAAGATTACCTTCCAATGATCTGAGCACGCTGGCCAGTTCACCGATGTCCTTACCTATTACAAACAAAGAAGCATTGCCGAACGCTTCGGTTTGAAAAACGTCAGGAGCATCGAGGAATTCGGCGGCAGAGACAGTTAAAAGCGTATTGGCCACGCTGCATCGACCAGGGACCACCGCTCCTCCAGTTATCAATTTTGCTCCGCCGCCCATCAAAGTGCGAATCGCGTCGGTCAACGATTTTTGTACGCCAGTAGACAACAACGTGCCCGCCGCAGCAGCGTGAAATTTGGCAGCAACGGCTTCGACGAATTTGCTCGTATGCTGCGAATCGACCAAAAGTACAATGCCTGGATTGGTACAGAATTGGCCGGTGCCCATTAACGCGCTGGTTACGAAATCGCCTACAATTTCATCAAATCTTTCAACCAACGCGCCAGGCAAGATCGCAACCGGATTGACGCTCGACAATTCCAAGTAAATCGGTTTTCCCGCTTGGTCGGCGGCCGCTTTGAGCGCTAATCCAGCGCGACGCGAACCCGTGTAACCAGTCGCGCCGACACGGTGATCGCTGACCAGTCGAGCTCCATCGGCATGGCTGAGTCGATACAGTAACTGGACGGTTGCCGAAGGTAACTTACTCTGCGAAAGGGCTTCGGCAGCTAACGAGGCCAATTGGCGAGTTGTCTCGGGATGTGATGTATTGGCCTTGGCAATTACAGGATTTCCGGCGGCAATCGCAGCCGCAAAATCGCCGCCCGATGCGCTGCCAAAGGCGAATGGGAAATTGTTTGGTCCAAACACACAAACCGGTCCAATCGGTTGGTAACACGCGCGAATATTTGCCTTGACATCAATTACAGGGTGCGACCAAGACCCGGACCGAGCGGCGGCGGCGGCCTGACGTAATTGTCCAGTCGTACGTGGCAATTCCACATCGCACAGCCGAGGTTTAAAAGGAAGCGCCGTCTCAATGGCTGCGATTTGAGAGAGTTCCTCTGCTCGCGAATCAATTAACTTTGCAAACCCATCCAAAAAATCGGCGATGTCACTGGCTGGCGTTCCTCGCAATCGCTCCGCTGCGTCACTCGCAGCGTCCAAGATTTTTTCACAATCACTCCAAGAACTTACTGGAAATTGCTTGTCCAGTTGCTCTCCCGTCGCCGGATTGAAAGACGCAAACAGTTCGCTGGACGATGAGTTTCGCCACTGACCTGCAACTAGAATCTGGGCAACTTTATCATTGTTGGCGACAGCCGTCATACTACTCTCCTAATAATCTCAACCCTGCACCACAGGATTTCGCAGCGTACCAATTCCTGCAATCGTAATTGCCACTTCGTCGCCAGCGGCCAACGTAAAATCGCTACCAGGGACAATACCGGTGCCCGTCAACAACATACAGCCGTTGGGGAAGCTGTTGTCACGACCTAACCACTGCACGAGCTCTTCGAACGATCGAGCCATCTGACTGGCACTGGTTGAGCCATCAAACACTCGTTGTCCCGTGCGATATATCTCCAAACGAATCGACATTTCGTCTCGGGCCGGCATACCGTCGGCCAATGTTATCCATGGCCCCAATCCACAACATTGGTTATACACTTTGGCTTGAGGTAAATAGAGCGGGTTATCTCCTTCAATATCTCGCGAACTCATGTCGTTGCCAATGGTATAGCCGACGATCTTTAGCGACGGCGATATAACCAAAGTCAACTCGGGCTCGGGAACATTCCATGTAGCGTCCGACCTGATGCGCACGTTCTGGCCATGTCCACTGCAGCGATGTGGCGTTGCTTTAAAGAAGATCTCTGGTCGGGGCGATGTGTACACTCGATCGTAACATGAAGCCGCTGTCTCCGACTCTTCCATGCGAGCCGTTTGGCTTCGTTTGTAAGTCACTCCGGCAGCCCATACCTCCTGATTATCGATTGGTGGTAATAACCTCGCACTTTCTAAGCTGACAGTTTCGCCCGTCGCCTTCAAACCCGAAGCTACTTGGAGCACGTCGTGGGCCGCCAAAATTTGTTGAAGCGATGCAAAACCATTCTTCGCCAAATCGAGAATCTCGATCCAACCATCGACCACCTTGCCGACCGCTGGCGCACCCTTTGAGTCGAGTAACTTTGCTAATTTCATCGCAATGGTTCACCCTTTTCTTCCGTCGTCAAATAAACGCCAGTTAGATATTTGGAAGATGATTCTAGCGAAATTAGCTTTGTTCGTAAGCGGACACAGGTGCGTTGCTCACGAATCGGATGCGGGCCGTTTGGGGAACATCAAGCTGCCAATGGTGCCCGTGACAATATTGACAATTAACGCACCGACGGGAATCCACTGAAAGCTGATCGGATCATCTCCCTTAGCATTGGCACCAAAGATCGGTCCTGAAAAGGCAATCATAGCCGCCGTGGTCGTACTGCAAATTGTGGCAATCCAAACCCCGATTGGCGAGGCGAAGCGGACGAATAGCGCAAAGAAGAATAAGCCGAAAATTGGCACGGACAACAAATTAGCTGTCTTACCGGTAACTGCCGTGATATTTCCCGGAACGTACTTGGCAAACAAACTGATCCCAATGACCAGAGCACCAATCAGTAGTGCCAACCTACGAGCCCACCGAAAATGTTCTGCGTCATTTCTTGGACGTATTCCAAATCGCTCCATAAAGTCGCGCATCACAACCGCTGTAATCGAATTGACTCCGGAATCAATGCTAGACATCGCTGCCGCGAATAACCCCGAGACCACCAAACCGGAAATCACTGGTGGTAAGTGAAACGCAATAAAGTGAGGGAAAATATCGTCCGCTTTGCCAGTCAAGGATAACCCTTTTCCTAATCGTTCCGGGAAGCGTTCAAAATAGCCCAACAGAGCAAAACCCACCAATCCCAATGTAACGCTGACAACGGCCGCAACCGTTAATTGGTAGGCAAAAGCTCGTCTGGCCGCGCGAGCATCCTCGGTTGCCATAAACCGCTGTACCGACAATTGGTCGCCTCCCGAAGTCGCCGTATACCAAATCAAGACCGAAATGACTGTCCCTACCCAAGTTACGCGTGTCGACGGATCCAAACTAAAAACCGGCTGAACATCCCAGGTTGGCCGCCACTGGTATGGGAACCAACCAAAACCTCCCATTTGATAAGTGACGACGCCGATCACTAGGACCGCCCCTCCGTACAACAAAATCGTCTGAAAGAGATCGGTGATCACGACCGCGCGCAATCCGCCAATCGACGTGTATACAATTGCCACCGCACTGCTGACGAATACAACTGCTGGAATCCACTTCTCGTCCAGCCCCATCATGACTACGATCGCTTGGCCAGTCAGATAGATCAACAAGGACATCCATACCAGCCTCAGCAACAAAAACAATATTGCTCCCAACATGCGAATACTCAGCCCCAGTCGTTGCTCTAGCAGTTCGTAGGCACTGGTAACTCGATTCTTCATATACACGGGCAACAGAACATAGCCCACAATCAAGTAGATAAACGGATAAGCGAGGATATCGATCATAACCGCTGGGCCCTTACCGATCATTTCGCCGGGTTTGGCTCGGTAAGTGATCGTACTCAGCAACGTGGCGAATAATGATACGCCTATTAAGAGTGGCGACATGCGCCCAGAACCAACAAAATACTCTTGCGTATTTGTTTGTCCTCGCGAGTAATACCACCCCATCCATATAGTCGCGATGGCATAACCAGCGATGATGACCCAATCGATCGCCACCAGCCCTCGCGGCGATGGCAATTGCGTCGCATCCGATTGAGCACAAGCAGTTCCTGAAGCCAACAAAAATATCGGCAGCACCAGGGCCAGGAGCAGCGACCTGCGAAATGTCATGGACTATCCTCAATAATCAAGTCGTACTGGAAAAATGAAGTTTCTCAAGCGTGACGCACAGCTACTAATTTGTTCAGTAACCGAGACGTTCGAAAGATCCAACTACATGTACTTTCTCTTTAGTTCTTAGAGGGAGGCAATTTATAACATCTTTTGCACTTCCCTTCGACAAAAATACGGGGAAAATAAACACTTCTCGCTAAACGCCACCATCAGGTTACTTGGCTCCGCTAACTATTCCAAGCTTGCGTGACTGCTGGACTCTGAATACTCACGAAGGAGAACCTCAAGTGCAGCGCAGTGCGAGAATGGCGTTGATAAAGTTGTGCCGTTTGTCGACCAGGATCAACCGCTAACGTTTTTGATTGAGGGAGGCCACATGTATCCAACTGTCAAGTCTATAAAAAGTCGAACAGCGATTGTGGCTTTGGGTACGTTGATAGCACTGGGAGCCGCTATTTCACGCGCTGAGGAAAAAAAACTCGACGAGGCGATTCTGAAAACAATTGAATTCCTGTCGGCAGAAGTACCCAAATGGCAAACTGAAAACGACTGTGCGTCTTGTCATCATCAAGGCGAAGCTGCTCGTGCCCTGATCCACGCACACCACGCAGGATTGGTTGATGCCAAACCGGCTCTCGAATCGACTATCAAGTGGTCCTCCCAGCCGACGCAGTGGAAACACAATCGAGGTCTCGCCGAAGCGAATGATCCAACACTTTCTAACTTACAATTCGCACTAACGCTGCTGGATACACATCGATTCATTCGACCGGAGCAACAGGCGATCCACGAAGCCGCTTTACAGATCGCAGATTTGCAGCAAGCAGATGGCTCGTGGAATTTACAAGGCTCTGGGCAATTTGCGTCACCGCTCACTTATGGTCCAATACTCTTGACTGGCCGTGCAAGCAATTTGCTCAGGGCTAGCAAGCATCCACAGTTCAACCACCACATCGAGAAAGCGATAACTTGGTTGCGCTCACAGCAACCTCGTAATACGTTGGAAGCCTCCTCGTTAATAATTGTCAACGGCGATCTAGACCTCAAACATCCGGCGATAAACGAATGCCTCGATATCTTGCTGAAGTCGCAAAGTGAATTTGGAGGAGTAGGACCCTACGCAATCGCACCTGATGAGAATTACGATACCGCTTTGGCGCTGCTTGCGGTCTTGAAATTGCCGCAGTCCGAGACCTTACACAAGTTTCAGACGCAAGCCGTCAAGTTCTTGCTTTCAATGCAATTAGACGAAGGGGAATGGGATGGAACCACGCGTCCCCGTGGCACGGAGAGCTATGCCCATCGGGTCTCAACTACCGCTTGGGTCCTTCAGGCTTTGCTCGCGTACCGCGCCCACAGCTCATCGTGAGCTAATGGAACAGCGCTGCCTTTCGATTGTTGCGGAATTGCGGAAGAACGGAGCCGTTTGAGCGAAATTGTTTTTCCGCGTGCCGATCGAACCGCGCGGGCAACTTCCGCACGTGTTAGTTAGCCGTCAACTAAAACAGCATCAGCCGGTGCTAGCCTCTGCTCTTGCATCAGCCTCCCGAATCATCAGACTCAAACATGCTGATTTTGCACGGTGATGCGGTTCAACGCGGCGATGCACGCGCGGTTAAGTTAAATGACAACCTTGCTCGGGCTAAGGACCATATATGGCGCGCAAAGCGGCGTTTTCCAACTATGCACCACCTGATTTTTCGAGGAGAGGTTCTGGTTGCCATAAGTACAGAAAGGTGGGCATTTGGCTGCGGTCCATACCAGGCACACTCAGTGGCACTACGGCGTTTAGAACGGGCAAGTTCGGCGTGATGTCATAAGGAGTCAGCGCCCGGTCGTTATCGCGTCGATACATGACAATCGACGAGCGCCCTTGAGTACCTGCTAACTGTTCAGCTCCGAGAATGGCATCATCAAGGTAACCAATTTCGTCTATCAGCCCAATCTCCAAAGCTTGGGAAGCCGAGAAAACTCGACCATCATACAAGTCTGCGTCTTTGATGTTAGCTGGACGCCGCGTACTGGCCACCGTTTCTCGAAGGCGACTTCCGAACTCATCCGCGATCTTCTGCAACATGGCTTTCGATTCAGGCGAGATTTGTGCAAGCGGAGTGCCCAAGTCAATCCTGCTTCCAGACTTGATGGGCTCACTACGCACATTGAATTGAAGAAGCGTGTCTTCGAGGTTGTAAAGATTGAGTATTACCCCTAATCCTCCTGTAATGGTTGTCGGATGAGCAACAATCCTGTCGGCAGCCGTCGCTATGTAATACGCTCCGCCGGCTGAAACATCCATCAAGCAAGCGGTAACAGGAACGTTTTTTCGTTGCTTGAAATCCAATAGATCGCGACGCATCATGTCGCACGCAGTAACACCGCCGCCGGGGCTGTTGATTCTCAGCAATACGGCTACGACTCGCGGATCCTCTGCCACCGCATCCAGTTTCTCGCGAAAAATTGAGACTGGATTCTCGCCATTACTCATCAGCACCTGAACATTTCTGTTCAGGAGCACGCCATCGATGTCGATAATCGCGATCCTGCAAGAGCAATGATTCCGGCGTCCTGGTAGGAATCTCGCTGAAACCGGTGTGGCAGTATTGTCATTTACTGGAGACACCCGAACTCGCATCAAGCCATTTGTACAGACTTCCATTGGTGATTTGCAACCAATTGCAGTTACTGCCATGCAGAGTAGCAGCCAGAGACTCTTTTGCCAGATCGTGTGCATCCTGCACCTCCAACCCTTTCCAGCGGATAAACCGTTCACTGGGAACGACTGGACACAAGTCCTCCATGACTGTGCGTCTCTGCCGCACAATTGGATATCGACCATTCCATTCAACGCCTTCTGGGCAAACCTGCTGCACTCCACAAAGTCGCCATTTTCACTGTTTTTGCAAAACAGTAGCAGTTTGTGCAGATTGAGCAAGCAGCCACTGTAACTACTATAAACACAGTAGATTTCTTCAATTCCGCGACTCCAGGGCGAGCGGCAGTCAAAAGTGTGCCGGGGGGCTTGCGCCAAACTCCGTAGTTATGACGCCGATTAACCCACCTTAACCAGTTCCCATGTTCATAGAACTTCAGAACTCAAGCAGGATGGGAAACATGAGGTAACTGCAGCGATTGAAGATGATGGCGATTTTATTTCAGATAGACGGGAGATTGCGATGGGTTCGGAATTCCTCAATACGCTGCATAAGCAAGCCGCGCGTCAATGTGCTGGTGAACGAGATACAGCCCCTGCGCCGATCGCGATTGTGGGTATCGGTTGTCGGCTTCCCGGCAATGTAATGGACCCCACGTCGTTTTGGAATCTCTTGACTGAAGGAAGATCGGGAATTCGGGAAGTCCCCGCCGATCGATGGAACAACTCACGATTCTATCATCCTGATCCAGAGTGCCTGGATTCGATCATTTCCAAATGGGGCGGATTTGTTAACGATTTGGACAAGTTTGATGCGAGGTTCTGGGGTGTTTCACCACGTGAAGCAATGCGCATGGACCCTCAGCAGAGATGGTTGCTGGAAGTTGCTTGGGAAGCAATCGAAGATGGTGGAACAGCCCCCAGCAAATTGAGAGGGCAAGAAGTTGGAGTGTTTGTCGGCATATCCAGCAACGATTACGGTGGCCTGCAAGTACCGTATCACGAAATTATTGATGCGTACACGAACAGCGGCAGTACTGCGAGCATTGCTTCGAACCGCATCTCCTACATGCTGGACTTGAAAGGGCCAAGTCTTTCTGTCGATACGGCCTGCTCATCGTCACTAGTCGCGGTGTGGCTTGCTTGCGAGAGCATTTGGACAGGCAAGTGTACTGCGGCACTGGCTGGTGGCGTCAACGCTCTGGTTACTCCTCACGCTTCGGTGGGTTTCAGTCGAGCATCCATGTTATCAAGGAGTGGGCAATGTTACGCCTTCGATGCGCGTGCAAACGGTTACGTACGCGGTGAAGGTGTCGGCGTCGTCTACCTCAAGCCGCTGGTACAAGCGATCGCGGATCATGATCGAGTTTATGCAGTCATTCGCGGCGCAGCAGCCAACCAGGACGGTCATACATCATCAATGACGGTTCCTGGGGTAGAAGGCCAATCGGCAATGTTGCGCAGCGCCTATCAATCTGCACAAGTAGATCCACGTCGTATTGTATATATCGAAGCGCACGGGACGGGCACTCCGGTCGGTGATCCCATCGAATTGACTGCACTGGGTCAAGTCTTAGGCCAGGGGCGGCGGCCTGACGATCGCATATTGATAGGTTCAGTTAAAACGAATATTGGCCATCTCGAATCGGGGTCTGGTGTTGCAGGGTTAATTAAAGCGGCATTGGTGCTCCACCACCGCACAGTGCCCAAAAGCCTGAACTTTGAGCAACCCAATCCAAATATTCCCTTTGAGAGATTGTCACTTCGAGTTGCATCGTCGACTGAGGCATTGCCACAACCACCCATGGACTTGCCTGTCGTGGGTGTCAATTCGTTTGGCTTTGGAGGAACCAACGCTCATGTTGTCCTAGAATCATCTCCTGTGCAGCAACCCGAACCAGTCTCAACTTCCGCAGCATGTTCGAGACCTTTGGTGCTGACGATTTCTGCTAGGGATGACGAAGCCTTACGCCGCAATGTCCGCGCTTTTGTGCAACGCTTGAGCGATGCATCGCTTCGCTTACCTGAGTTTTGTACTTCTTCAGGCCAGCGCAAGGAACATCACGATCGCCGGTTGGTCGTCATCGCTCAGGATCGACCCCAGTTTCAGCGTCGGCTCGAAGCATGGTTGGCAGGAGCGGAGCAGGTAAGGGGCGTATATGTGGGACGGCCAAGCAAATCTACGAAGGGATTGACTTTTGTTTACACCGGACAAGGCTCACAGTGGTGGGCGATGGGGCAGCAGTTGATTCAGCGTGAACCGATTTTTCGCGCGCAACTTGAAAGTATCGATCATTTATTGCAACCTTTGTGCGGATGGTCGCTGCTCGATAAGCTGCAGGCGACTCGTGAATTCTCCGAGATTGATCGCACCGATGTGGCCCAGCCAGCGATCTTTGCTCTGCAAGTTGCATTGACCGCGCTGTGGAAGAGTTGGGGCATCTTGCCCAGCCAGGTTATTGGTCATAGTGTCGGTGAAGTGGCTGCCGCATATTGTGCCGGCATATATTCTCTAGAAGACGCAGTGCGCATTATCTTTGAGCGCAGCCGCCTTCAGCATACAACAGGTGGCCGTGGACGCATGTTGGTAGTAGGGATTTCGGCGAAGATGGCTGAACAAGCGATTGGCGCCGATCGAGAGTTAATTCAAGTTGCCGTAATCAACAACCCTAACCTAGTAACCTTGTCCGGTGATACATTACCACTGGAACGACTTGGAGAGCGATTTCAAGCAGAGAATCGCTTTTTGCGTTGGTTACCGATCGATTATGCGTTTCATACGCATCAGATGGACCCAATACGAGAGGAATTGATCCATTGTTTGCGCGATATCCAGCCACAGACTGCCAAGATACCATTCTATTCAACAGTAACTGCAGGCGCACTATCTGGAGCTGAACTGAGCGGAGAATATTGGTGGCGCAATGTTCGTGAACCGGTCCTCTTCGGTCCCGCCATTCTGGAAATGCTCGCTGCCCGTCCCTGCCACTTTTTGGAAATCGGCCCCCATCCTGCACTGGCTACATCGCTGCGGGATTGCAATGCGGCTGCACAGCGCGACGGTTTGGTTTTGCATTCGCTTCGCCGTGAAAGTGATGATTCTGCGGAATTGCTCGGCAATTTGGCTCAATTGCATTTGGAGGGGAAGACGATCGAATGGGCTAGCGTCAATCGCAGCTCTCGCGCGCCCGAACGATTGCCGAGTTACGCATGGAGTCACGAATCTTTCTGGTTGGAAACTGCAGAATCGAAACGCACTCGCATTGCACCTCTCGATCATGTGTTATTAGGCGTGCGTACTGGGTCTGCCATTCCAACGTGGACGCTGGAATTGGATTTACATCGCTTGGCGTTTCTATCAGACCATCGCTTATGGGACAACGTTGTATTTCCAGGAGCGGCCTATGCAGAGATGGGGCAAGCAGTTGCGAAGCTACTATTCCCCAACGAACAATTGGTGGTAGACAACTTGGCGTTCCACAAAGCCCTGTTTGTGGTCGCAAATGACCCGCCAGTGTTGCAAACTACGTGGACTGCCGACACGAAAACGTTTTCTATCTTTAGCCGAGCGCGCAGCAAAAGTGAGTGGGAACTGAATGCCACTGGCCAGCTTCAAACACCCACAAACTTGTTTCCCGGCCAGATTGTTGTTCGCGATTTGCCAACTCTACAGGAAAATCTTGTTCGCGAAGAAATTGCCGCCGAGTTTCACAGGGCTGGGTTTCAGTTCGGCCCAAATTTCCTGCTGCTCGACTCAGCCTGCAGAGGAAATGGACAAGCAATTGGCTGGATTCAGCCCACTCAAGTGTGTCGCGACAACGCTACGGATTTCTACTTGCATCCCGCCATTCTCGATGCTTGCTTTCAACTTTCCGCGGTTACTCGGGTCGCCAGCGAAAAGGCCACAGACAACTTTTTCCTCCCCAAGAGCGTTCGCAACATTCAGTTGTTTCAGCCTCATGCGCTGTCACAACTCGAGCCAGAGTCTCGCTTGATCGTCTGCGCAAAACTAGTTGAGAATCATCCGACCGCAGTAGAATCGGACATTCAGCTTTATACCGAAAATGGAGAGCCGGTTGCAGAAATTCGAGGATTTCGTTCGGAGTTGGGACCTCTAAGTTCAGCATCTACTCAATTGAGCCAATGCAGCTATCGCATGGTGTGGCAGCCAACCCGATTAAAAGGTACTTGGGCAAACGGTTCTTGTCATTTTCCAGATAATCAAACTTTGGTCGAACGGTTAATTCCCTCGATCCACTCTCAGTACTCTGACACTAGAGGTGATGCATACTTTAAAGAATTTGTTCCTCAGATCAACGCATTGGTCCCCGGCATTGTAATCAGCGCGTATCTGGACCTAGGATGGCAGCCCAGCACCGGCGATCGATTTTCCACTCGCCAGATAATCGATCAGCTCGGAATTGCGCCTAAGTTCCAACGCCTAATCAACTCCCAGCTTCATCAATTGGTACAAGCCGGCACGTTACAGGCTATCGAACCGAATGAGTGGGAAGTTGCTGTCGTACCCCATCGTTGCGATTTTATCGATCAATTATCGCAAATGGAGGAACAGTTTGGCTTCCACGACGAGATACAGGTAATACGCAAAGCAAGTCTCAATCTGGCATCAGTATTGTGTGGCGACGTCGATCCGGTTCAACTGCTCTTTACGGGTGGTTCTTCGGATATGATGTCTAAGTTTTACTCGCGAGCCAATGAGTTCTTGCGTTTTCACGAGCTTATTCGGCGGCTATTGCGCGACACTCTACAGCATTTACCCGAACGCAGATGCATTCGCGTGTTAGAAGTCGGTGGTGGCACCGCCTCGTTAACCCGCTCAATTCTTGATATTTTTCCAGCGGATCGAACTGAATACACCTTCACCGACATTGGTGCAGGCTTCTTGTCCTCAGGTAAATCCTTGTTGCGCGAATTTGCATTTGTGGACTATCGAGTATTTGATTTGGAAAAGGAGGCACAAGCTCAAGGCTTTGACACACACGCGTTCGATTTGATTCTAGCCACCAACGTATTGCACGCGACGAGTGATCTAGCCAAATCGTTAAGTAACTTGAAGAACTGTCTAGCAAGCGATGGGCTTGTCTTATTCTTGGAAACACTTGGTACCCTCACTTATCCAGAGAATCTAGTATTTGGATTATTGGACGGTTGGTGGAAATTTACTGATGTGCACCTACGTCAACAATCGCCGCTAATTGGTCGCGATCAGTGGGAACAATTGTTGACCGATGTTGGTTACCATCAAATTGCATCCTTTTCCTCGACAGTATGCAGCAGCGATGCAGCGCAAGCTGTGTTCTTGGCGCGCGGCCCCGAGATAACTAGCTCAGCAGCAGACGAAACTCAAGCAAATATCAAAGGCTCTGCGCTTGTCATTTTTGGAGATCGTGGGGGCTTGGCCGCGCGCATTGGCCAACGTTTCGCGCATAGTTCACAGACGATTCAAGTCGAAGTTGGCCGAGCTTATGAGCACA
>CAZVBC010000159.1:0-15315 GCA_964625155.1 uncultured Pirellulaceae bacterium | reverse complement strand
CTGCTGATATGGGCAATACCGAGCGGCTCGGCGCGGATAAGGCTTACGATGTCGCCAAACAAAAAGCTGCTGATTCGCCGCCTCACAATAATGAGGAAGTTATCGGCGACTCTTTAGATCGACCAGCCACACCGTTTAGCCGCGCGTATCATAGTCGCTCGCAAGCATTTAGCCTGGACTATGCGGTAGAGTCGCTAAAAGGTTCTCAGGTCGCTGAAATCGAACTGTGGGGGACCGAAGACGGTGGCCGGTCGTGGGTCGAATGGGGTAAGGACCCAGATCGCGAAAGTCCGTTTGATATTCAAGTGGCCGACGATGGATTGTTTGGTTTTCGAATGGTTGTCGTAGGCAAAAATGGGTTAGTTAGTAATCGACCCAAAAACGGCGACGACGCGGATATGTGGATCAACGTCGACTCCATCGCTCCCATTGTCAGAATCACTCGCGCCGTCTACGGAGAAGGTGAAAAGACTGGCATGTTAGTGATCGATTACAAATGTGACGATAACAATTTGCACGAGCAACCAATCACGCTTTCCTACAGCGATCATCAAGATGGACCGTGGACGACGATTGCCGGTGGTCTGCGCAACGCGGGAGTTTACCTGTGGAAAGTTGGCCCTAATCTCCCTGAAAAGATTTACTTGCGAATTGAAGCGATCGACCGAGCTGGTAATGTCGGAACTAATCGGTTGGACATTCCGATTGCCGTTGAAGGATTGGTACCACGAGGACGCATCCAGGGATTTCGACCTCTCGAAAACAAGTGAGCGTCTCATCGCAAGCGTAACTTCTGTTGCAAATATTTAGCGTAAAGTCCCCGAGCTCAGGCCTTAAGACCCACTTCTTGTCTAGTTACCGTTCCGCCTTGCTCGCCCCATTGGAAAAACGCTAATCGTTATGCCTACCGCTCGTACTTACCTACTAATGCGTAGCGCAAAACCTAATTGGCAAACATTATTAGGTGCGGTTCCTTACGCTCACCTAGAGCTTGCGCGGTTATTCGATTAATGTACCCAATTGCACGGTGCCATTTTCGATCAACCGCAACGCGAAGGCGCGTGCTGGCGTCCGGTTTTAGTCGAAAAATCAATGGAAAAGGGGCGACACCGGAGCGCCAGCGCACTTCCGCGATTATTTTTGGAGGTGCAGCACAAACTCCCCGGTATGATTTTTCCTGCCGCTTGACATGTGGGCTGTAAAGGGCCTTTCAAATGATCGTGATCGGCGCCGACTTACTAAGTACAATCCTTTGAAGAGAAAGGTTTACGGAATGCGGACTCAATGTTTGTCGCTAGGGGTAATGTGCCTAGTCACAATTTGCTGCGGTTGTGGTGGCAACAGCGATCTGGCGTCGGTGACGGGCACAGTTACCTTGGATGGCAAACCGCTGGAAAACGCGCAAGTTACCTTTGCCCCGACGACAGCTGGGACGACGTCCTACGGACGAACAAATTCCAATGGCGAATACGAGATGTTGTTCTCGGACAGCGAAAAGGGTGCTTGGTTGGGGGAAAACCTAGTGCGGATTACTACAGCGGATGTGGGTACCGGCGACTCTCCAGGGAGAAAGGAAATCGTCCCCTCAGTTTATAATCAGGAAACGAAGCTTAAAGCAGTCGTGGAAAAGAAAGCCAACGTCTTTGATTTTGAACTGGAATCGAAGGCCGGAAAAGTAAAACAATCCATTCGCGAATAGTGTGAGGAAAGATTTATGGCGCCAAGGAATGTTCACCGTGCATTCACGTTGGTCGAATTGTTGGTTGTGATCGCGATTATCGGCGTATTAGTTGGTTTGCTCCTGCCAGCCGTGCAGGCCGCGCGCGAGGCAGCCAGACGGATGCAATGTACCAACAACCTCAAGCAAATGGGGTTGGCGATTCATAACTATGTTGACACTCATCGCAAACTACCATCAGGATTTTACTTTCAAGGGCCGGGGATGGTGAACCGCGCCGACCGCCCACGTCGCTTGCCCGGCTTTTCATGGACCTCGTCGATTTTGCCCTTCATTGAGCAGTCTTCAATTTATAACCAACTCAATTTCACTCTCCCTTTGTCAGTTGCACCCAATAAGGCGTTAGTATCCGCAAGGTTGCCATTTTCAGTTTGTCCATCAGCACCAAATCAGACGACTCATAAACAAATGGGGACCACAGGCACCAGCTTTGGTTTCAGCGATCCGGGGCTAGCCATCACGAATTATGTTGCTTGTGGAGGTTCGTTTGCTGGGAGTGCTTATTACGATAGCGCAGCCGCTCAGAGAAACGGCATTCTCATGGAAGATACCAGCTTTTCCTTCGAGAGTATTACAGATGGAACCTCGAATACGATTATGGTTGGCGAAACCATCTACTACGGAGCTAGTACCTTCGCCAGTTTTCAATGGGATCCGACATGGTTCGGCCATTACGAACCTGCGGGCGGACGTGCAACCGCCCCCGAGGCCATCATGCGCGTCGGTCAGTTTCGCACAAACCCTCCGAGCATTGCGGATGCAATTGTGAAACGCAATAGTTTTAGCAGCAAGCATACCGGAGGCGTTAAGTTCGCACTCGGGGATGGTTCGGTTCACTTCATTTCGCAATCAGTCCAGCATACCGAAACGCCATATACGGCCACCGTTAATTGGTCGAACATCGGAACCTTTCAGCGCCTGTGTGGCCGCAATGACGGGCAGACATTGGGTGAATATTAAAGCAGGCCAGTCAATCGGCGAGTCCATTTATTGCTTGGAACCAGCAACAGTTTTTTTCTTAGCGTTTTCGATTCCGCTATCCAGTAGGCTAGCGAATTGAGGAAGCTTTCTTAGTTCAACGAAATCTGGGTCGGACGACAATCGCTGCACGTCGTCGAATCCCGCTGCCAATGCAGCGCTCAGAGCCGAGGACGTCTCTTCATGACGATTCGATCGGGCGTGTGCGCAAGCTTCATCGAATAATATCGTGGCAATGACTTTTTTCTCAGCGTCGGTGAAGTCGCTATGTGCGTCTCGCAACATTTGCAGATACGCACTGGCTTGACTCATTAATCTGTATGAGCTGGCTGGATCTTCGGTGGCCAATTCTTTGGATCGAATCTGAGTGTATTGAGTCAAAGTAAGCAGAACATCTCGATTCTTCGAATCGAACATCACTGCATCTTCCAACAAACGAATCGCACGATCCAGTTCATTTTTGTCTTTCGCCTCGCGAGCGAGTCGCAAATTCTCGGCCAACTTTTCTTTATTCCGAGCCAACAATTCCGGAGTTTCTGCAGTCTTGGCGGTTACTATCCCAGCCAACAGTTCATCTGGTGTGGGCTCGGTAGGTGGCTCAGAACTCGTTCCACAACCGACAATAAAGATGCCACTAAGACTAATAATCGAAATTATGCTGCGCATTATCGAACGTTCCTAAGCAAAGTCTGTGTGATCAAATCAAATGGGACTGCGTACTCAATCAGCTAAGCGGCACATTGTAGCTTGATCGCTTAGATGACAACAAGTTTGAGATTCTCGTGCACAGTAAAGTCACACGTTTCTTAGCCAGTATCCGAACAAAATCGGAATGATATTTTGGTATTTCAATCGACCAACACAGCAACGGATAACTAATAACACCTTTATATAGTAGAGTCTCTTTAATATTTGCTTGTTCGACTGCATTAACATTCGCTCAGGCATCGCGTCTGGAACTTAGGTGGTCAAATATTCCCGAACTTGAATGAAATCGTTGAGGTGTGTTATACTTGCGACCTGAATTCCGGCATGGTTCTAAAAGCGAGCGATTTAGGTAAGCGCGTCTAGATCATTGCGTAGACAAACATGGGTAGCGGAATGCATCAAGCATTCCGTTGGAATGTAAGAACCAAACGCTTGACGCGTTCGGCTACGAATTCCGGTGCTTGATGTGATTTGCAGTTCTGCGATCGACAATTTGGACATAGGAACAGCGGCTGGAATTGTTTATATAGATTGCTGCTCGCGTTAATGCGAGGTCTTGTTGCGGCATACTTTTGATTCATTCTTTTCAGTTTTAAGGGAACTAAGAAATGGAGAATAGACGGGGCTTCACCCTAGTTGAGTTGTTGGTCGTTATTGCGATCATCGGGGTTTTAGTTGGTCTCTTACTGCCCGCTGTTCAATCTGCCCGAGAGGCGGCGCGACGTATGCAGTGCACAAACAGCCTCAAGCAATTGGGGTTAGGGATGCACAACTATCACAGTACGTTTAACAAATTTCCGCCAGGTCGCCAAACGCCGTACTTTGGTAATTTTGCTGGGAGTACAACCAGTGAATGTTGGACAGGAGCAATTTCGCCATTTACCCACATGATGCCCTATATGGAAATGGGAAATGCTTACGCTCAATTTGATTTTTCCAATTCGCGCGTGCGCGTGCCACCGTCTGGTCCACCAAATTGCCCCCATAATGTCAACGTGGTGAAGCTCCGCATTCCGCTCTTCATTTGTCCTTCCGAAGGCAAGGACCCGGGTACGGTTCCCATATGCAATTACCGTGTTAATTTTGGCGCAACATTTTGCGTTTCACCTGCGTGGAGCGATTCCAATGGACTGACCAACCCTTGGTCAGCCAATTGTTCCAATGAACTAAGTTCAGCAGGCGGTCCGTATGGCGAAGGGGCCAAAGGGGCTCGCGACATAACGGATGGATTGTCAAATACAGCCGCGTTCAGCGAGCGCATCTTGGGTGATCTAAACTCGGCGGTTATCACAGCCGGAGATGTTCGCCGCACTATTCCTCAAGACGTCAATCAAACGACTGCGACGTTATTGGCCTCATGCACCGGCGCACCAGCGACCGGCGCGCACAATAGTGACTACGGAGTTGGCGACGGAGCTTGGACCTATGCACATCCGCACAGGACATTGTATAACCACCTCTTTACTCCCAATTCCCGCACCTTCGATTGTGGCACCAACGTATCGTTTGTCGATGGAAATAACGAAGGTTCCATCACAACCGCGCGCAGTTACCATACGGGCGTCGTAAATGTCTGTATGTGTGACGGTTCCGTTCGCACTGCCAGCGATAGTATCGATTTACAGACTTGGCGAGCTGTGGGGACGCGAGGAGGAGGCGAGGTCGTTGGCGATTGGTAGTGCATCCGATCCGCTACAGCGCTACTATTCTTTCATGGTTCCCTGGTCGTCAGCGTGCGCGGCTAGGGAACTTTATTAAGTGAGCCAAGATGAAAAATCGATTAACCAAATTCTGTCTCTTATCTGTCCTAGCCTTGTGTGCAGCATGTAGTCGGGCCCCCGAAGATCCTCGAGGATTGCAAGGCGTTTTTGTGCAAGTCGAAGGTGCTATCGAAGACATGCACATGAACGTAAACAGCAAACACTATTCTGGTGATTTGGGTGACGATCGACTGGGCATGGCCATGTCAACTATGCTCGACAACGTCAAAGGAACGGACCTAGAGACCGATGCAAAGAACTTGGCAACAAAAATCACCGAGGTCACCACCTTGGCCAGCAAACGCCCGCCAATCGCCAAACTTCGGTCGGCTGTCAATGAACTAAAGACAGCCATGGAAGACGTTAAAAAGAAAGTACAGCCATAGGTTTGGCTGTGCTTTTCAGAATTCGGTAATTTGCAAGATTTCGGGCTGCGCAACTCCGCCATGCCCGCGCCGCAGTTAAGGACTTCGAAGAGCGTGGGGAGTGGGCCGACTTCTCAGAAATCGGCAATGGGCATCTTTCCGATGTAGCGAGGCTGATTCTACAGTAGACCACTACTCGCTAGATTTTCTCAGGACGATTCTTATGTGGTTTTAAGGCGATGGTTGCACACGCGCATGCTCCACACGCGCGGCCCGATGGGCACGCGGTTTAACGATTTCGCTGCAATAACTAAATTCTTGCTGCGATAATCGAATGTGGCGTTTTCCAACAAATCTCTGCTGCAACTGCAATTTACTTACGGCTACCGATATTTTTGTCCCTGTCGGGACGATGCGCGCGGAACAAAAACAACGCATCAAAAATCAGGTCAGTACCAGACTTCTATCAGCCCAGGAAAGGTCCGCTCGATTCAAGAACGATTTCAAACGAGCGTGCATTCGTCTATTGTCTCGCACACCTCTGCGGTATCACGCCACAACAGCATGTCCATGCGATCAAGAGTTCGAGCGTCTGCAGATCCGGTTGGCGGAAGCCCAACGATCCTCTGGAAATCAACAATTCTTGCTACCGTTTCGTGATCGAATAATCCATTCGGCGGTGTTGCACCGTTTCTTGTCGATCGCGGCAGAGAAAAGCCAAGTTCGATTAATGCTTGTTGAATCCGCAGGACCGCGTCTCCCCAGTCACCTTTGGTTAGCGGACAACCATTTTTGATCGACATTTCAAGGCGAGTTTGATTTGCAAAAATGGGTGATCGCAATTCCATGGTTTCTTCTCCTGGGTAATGAAAATTCTCTGTGAACTTTTTTGAGCATCGCCACTTAGAGGCTACCTAAAGATGCGACGGAGAGGGGCAGACCTCGTTTCGGATAGCCTCTAAGTTCGATTGTTGGCATCTTTCGTAACCGCTGTCTACTGATGACACTTCCAAGCAACTTCGAAACAAGCCTAGAGATTTTTTTCGAAAATTTTTATGTATCGAAGTGGCAAGTTCGGCTCGACCGTGAGCCACTCACAGTCAAACGACGGAAGCAGAGCGCCTTCGATTTCCTGCGCAGAATGTGTTGCCTCCAATTCCAATGCGGATCGGAAGTCTTCACGGGGATTTTGATGGCGCACCTTGTGAATCGTGACCACTGTCGCGCCAGAGAAGCAACATTGCGAACAAGCCGATCAATGGTGCCAACCCCACCAGTGAAATACTGAGGTTATAACTGTGAGTCATATCGACCACACGACCAAACTGTCTTTGCAACGGCGATGATACGATCCAACCGATAAAGCCCAAACAACCGGAAGCTTTACCAAGATGCTTCGTCGTTAGTTCTTGCGTAAAAGAATAATAGCAAGGAAATAACCCCAACGAGCCCGCCGCGATCAAGAGCAATACAGCCAGCAAAGGCCAGCCCTTCTCCATATTTCCAGCCGCAACCGTCAACGCAGTTAACACAGCGCAAAAAGCGTAAACAATCACACGAGCATTGTGGACAGGGCTGCCACGCCGAATCAACCACATGGCTGCCCAGCCAGCAGTAATGCAACCGATATCGGTAAAAATGTAGTACACCGAATTGAAATAAAGGGCTTCCGACTCAGTGTAGCCGCGTCCGGTTTGCAGGAACTTGGGAAGCCAAGCTCGAATGAGTTGCCAAGCGGTATTGTTGCAGATGACCATCACCACCAGCGCCCAAAACTTGGGATTCGACAGGAATTCGACTAACCAGCTAAACGGGAATTCACTTTCTGTCTTGGCCTCCTTGGGAGCCGGAACGAGATCTCCCTTCTTGATGATGCACAACCAGACTACAGCCCACAGAATCCCGACGGCTCCGATAACCAGAAAAGGAGGGCGCCAAACATCCGGCTCGTGACTATTTCCGACCATGGCACGAATCACCAAAGGCGTCAAGATTGCACCGAGAGAAGCTCCACTTTGCAAGATGCTGTTACCCATGACGCGATCGCCGCGATTCATGATCGTTTGCATGACAATCAGCGCACAAGGCCAGTGACCGGCTTCAAAGAAACCCAGCAACATGCGACAGCGCAACATGCTGTCGTAGCCATGGGTCAATCCCGTAAGAAAACCCATGGTCGACCATGCGACCAAGACAAACGGATACAAGATGCGGACCGACACGCGATCGGCGATCGCACCAAACGTCAATGCTCCAAATGCAAACGCGACACCAAACGTCGATTCCAGCTCGCCATATTGTTCTTCCGTTAATTCAAATTGATTAGTGATGCGAACCGACAGATTGGCCAGAGTCTGTCGATCCATATAGTTAATCATTGTTGCCAATAACAACAGGAAACTGACCCACCAGCGCCAGGACGAAGAGTGCTGCGTAACAACATGCATGGGGAAGTGCCATTGACCGGGAAGTGAGTCGTTTCAGAACGCGATACTCAGTTGCGCAGCAATCCATCGAGTCCGTCGAGGTTTTGTCGTAAACTCTCTTTGGCATCGATTTCTTGTCGATGATCCAAGATCCCAACCGGTCCACGATAGTCGCATTGGCGAATCCACTCTAGGATTTCACGATCTAAAGTACCTTTGCCAATCGACTGAATCTTGGGGCCCGTAGGTGTCGTGCCGTTCAAATTCAAACAGTACAAGTACGGCTTCATGTCCGTGAGCGCTTTGGGGAATTCGCTTAAATCTTCGTGGGCATGATGAAAGTTGTATACAAGGCCAACGTTTTCCGTGCCAGCCAGCGCCTGCATGACTTTGACCATGACACTTGGTCGACCAATCCAGCCTCCGTGATTGTAGAGCCCCACTTTGCATCCTAGCGGTCGAACTTGGTCTGCCAGCGCGCGCAAGGCGTTAGCGGCGACTAAAATGCGCTCCTGTTGGTCAACTATTTTGGTCAGTTGGTTGTCGGGCAACATCATCCATAACTCAGTTTGTACCTTTCGACGCTTAAGAAAGTCGACGATGCGCTGGATGGATTTGTCATTGATCGGGTCAAGCGAACTGCCACACCAGAACGAAGTCAACTCGATTCCGTGCGCAGCCAGTGTATCAACTTCTTCATCCCAGGTCGCAACGTGCTCCTCACGCCAATCATAGGCCAGCCGCTTTAGGCCCAGATCCCTGAGCATCTCAGCGCGAGCTTTGGGGCCTCGCTTGGCAGCGTCAAAAGGAACCACACACCAAGCTACAAGTCGGTCGCTCTGCAGGTTTCTTGGACGATCGGTTGGTGAGTGATTAACAGGTTTCAGAACTTCCGATAACTTGGCTTTGATCAACTTACTCCACAGCGCATAGCCTGATTGACTTTGATGCAAACGATCACTGACAAAATAGGACTCGATGGGCTGGCCATCAGCTCCTAAATATTCGTGAGCGGTGGCGATGAAATGGAGATTAGGTTCTTCTTGGCAAGCCGCACGGAGCGCGGCATTGGCTTCTTTGATTTTTTCCCACGCACCAAATCGACTCGGCGTGGGAGTAATTTCGATCAGAAATATAGGTTGAGAGGCAAAACGCTTGCGCACAGTGCTGACCACATGCTTGAACAAACGCACGACCTCAGCCACAGTTTTGTCGTCTTTGCCTCCAGTTATATCGTTACCCACAAAGATCACCAATGCGTCGAATTTATGGGGATAAACGATCCGCTCGGTGAAGACAGCCAAATCAGAGAATTTTGCTCCGCCGTAACCACGCTGAATCGCCGGCCAAGGAGCCATGTCTTGGGCAACACTTGTCCAGCGTCGTATGCTTGAACTGCCTATGTATAGAATGGCGCGATCTGGGTCCCGTTCGGATGCATCACGTGCTTCGATGGCACGGATTTCTTTTTCCCATTTGGCAATGGCCGCTTCCCGATATTGGAACAACGGGTCTTCCAACATCAATATCGACGTCAACACCCAAATTAAACTCGACAACACAGAACCTCTCCCTCATGAACAGCGACGAACCAGATAGTGGAATGCGTGTTGCAACAGGAACCAGATTCTACACTACCAGAGCGATGTTCCGAAACAGGCGTCAATCCCGGAACTGCAGTTCAGGGTGAATTGACACCATGCACCTCAATCCGACGGGAGCATAGTCTGAATCGAAGCCAGGAAAGAAATGACCAACAAAAACCGGGCGCTAAACAGCGCTGTCACGTTGTGGCTGGTCGAATTTAGAGATGTCTAAATAACGTATGCGAGATTGACCGCAGGCGATTTACATGCGTGAACATCTTACCGACGGCTCGCAGTCGGCAAGATGGCAAAGTAACCATGACAACTCTTGCACCTATTTACAGCTTGGCACAACGCGGCACGCGTCCTGGAAATCAATCCGCGAGGCGTTTATTCCACGTCAAATCAATTTCTGGAGCCAGTTGGCTGATAATGCTCTCAATGTCGTCGTCCTCATCGGATTGTGCTCCACCGCCACTGTACCCAAGATCGACTGCAGCACTCGCTCCAACCGAGTTGCTTGCTAATTCGATATCAAGTCCATCGGCCTCTCCTGAGTCTGAATTGCCAGCAGAAATCGGCAAGCCAGCATCCTCAATTGCGGACGTAACTGAGCTGACGATTGGGGCAATCGCAAGTCCGGAGTCTCCTTCCCCTTCTCCACCACCGTTGAAGGATCGTGTATTCAGATGATTAACGATCATCAGCACGTCCATTGGTGACACTGCTCCATCGGCATTGACGTCGATGTAGATCCGTGAACCAACTTCACCTTCACCAGCCGCGTTGAGTTTTCGAGAGCCGCCGATGTTCAGGGAATTTATCACGCTCAACGCATCGATCGGAGAAACGAATCCATCTGCGTTCACATCCAGTGGATTCGCAAGATTTGTATTCCCTTCGCCACCCGCACCGCCCGAACCCGCCACAATCTTGACAGAATCAAAGCCATAGCGGATGCGATCGAATGGCACCGCTGCAACTGGTTCGAACGTCAAGGTATCGTGCAGAGGTTTGATGTCGGCTGGATCAGCGACAAAGTTGGCATCACCAATAGCGCTGGCCGTAAAGGTCACAACAAACAATAGTTGCTCACCAGTCCCGAGGGGCTGGTTGCTGTTATCAATTTGGACGGCCCCGATTTCATTAATGACTCCAGGGACTCGCACGTCACCACTTTGCACTCGGTTGTAGTTTGGACCAAACTGAACTTGGAAACCCAGCGGGTTCGATGAACTGGCAACTGGGGTAACCAGATTCGACGAGTACAAAACATCTTCGTAAGCCGCGAAAATACCTCGATTGGAACCGAAGGGATTGCGGATATCTTGTACATAACCGCGCAATTGGAATTGATCGCCGACTTTGACCGAAGACGAACCCAAAGGCTGGCCGTTCAAGTCGGTCACATCTAATCGCAACGCAGCCTCATCGTTCGCATCCGCAGCTCCAACCTTTACCGTTACTACGGCAGAACTCTGAACACCGCGCGCATCTTGAATCGTGTAGGTGAATTGATCGGTTCCCGAGAAACCGGAATTCGGTGTATACCGAATAATATCGTCATTAGTTGCTGGTGTGCCATTATCAAAAATCGCCGCCACGCCGTTCTGAACACCACTGATCGAAACCAATTGAATTACGCCAGTCGATCCGCGTCGATCATTATCCAGAACACTCAGCGGATGGTTGAACGCATTTAAAGGTACGCCATTCGCAAACGAATCATCAATAGCTCGCGGAAACTCGACACTGTCTCCAACGATTTCCAGAGTCGTTCCCAAATATTGCACTCGTGATACGGGCACAGCCACATTTGGGTTGCTAAACAAAGTAACGTCAGTCTCGGGTGGATCGTCGGCCGGGTCAGGCTGGAATTGCGCGATTCCAGGCGAACGAGCGGTAAACGTGACGGAAGCCAACTTGACAAAGTCAGGGAAATTCAGGTTATTGCGATTGCTGAACGCACCGAGGTCGTTAATGATACCTGGGACCGACGCGTCGCCGAGAGTAAAGTTTGTGTAGTCATTGACAAACGAGACATCAAAATCAAACCGGCCACCAGGTACTGCGGAAGGCACCGTCGAGACCAATTGCAAGTTGTACAAGAGATCCAAATAAGCTGAGAATACGCCTGGCGTGGAAACAAATTGTCCACGGTCGTTACGATTGTCGTCGACCAAAACATCGATCTTGAATTGCTGCCCTTGCGGAATTGCCGAAATCGCATTCCCTTGCAAATCCGTCGCGACCAACTTTATACTGACGTCATCGTCCAAACGATCGCCTGGCAACAAGTGAATTGTAACCGTTGCATTGGCGATATTTCCTGCGCTGTCAGCTACTGAATAGGTAAACTGCTCAGTGTCGCCGAGATTGCGAGCGGGAGTATAACGCAGCGATTGGCCGCCAGTCGCAATCGTAACTTGACCACCTTTGTTAGGCTGAGTTACGGAGAAAATGGTAATTGCACCCGCGCGACCTTGAATGTCATTCGCCAAAACATTTAGTGGGATCGCAACTGCGTTGGTTGCTACTTCGAACGAATCATCGACAGCAATCGGCTTATTAAACACTGCTGTAACATTCACAATCACATTTGCTTGGTCGGTTTGACCTAGCGAATTGCGAATGTCGTACGTGAATACATCTTGACCAATAAATCCATTGGGAGGTGTATATTGGATCTTGCCTCCCTGGACAATCGTCACTATGCCGCCTGCCGACGACGGACCCGCGCGCACTACGGTTAGCGTCTCGCCCGGTAATTTGAAATCGTTAGCTGTAATATCCAAAGTGTTTAGAACCGAGTTCCTCTCGACACTAAACGAATCATCGACAGCCAAGTCCAGTGAATTAACCACGCTGAAAATATGGTCTTCGACTTCCCCAGAGTTGGCTCGACCGGTAGGTCCTAGATTCTGTTCGTTGGACAGACGGAAGCGAGCAAAAGTAGCGCCCAATTGCGCTGAAGCAGGTGCTGTGAACGCTAAGGCATGGGACCCGGTCGCCAAAGATACGTTGGCGAAGATTTGTTCGCCCGCGTCACCAAAATCGCCGTCCTGATTGAAGTCCATCCAACCGTGAACATAAGCTGCGGTACCAGTTGAATTGGTCAGCGTGACCAGGAACGTGTTATCATTGCGTCCTCGAACCAATGGTCGCGCAAGAATGACTCCGTCTTCATCGTCGACGACATTGTTGTTGGCATCCAAAGTCCCTGCCAAATCATCGCCATCTGCTAAAGCCGAGGGAATCCCGTCTCCTTCTGCATCCCAAGTACCACCCAGCATCAATCCGGTTACGAAGCCGTGGGCCGCACCACTGTTAGCCTTCAACGTGCCGTAGGAAGCCGGCGCATCGCCGTAATCAACTACAGATCGGTTTCCGAAATTCAGTCCAGCCAAGTTGCTGTTATCAATGGCCGGGTTTCCAGTTACGGTTACCGTATAACCGAAGTCGCCAGTGATCAGCCGACCGTCCGGCGAAGTTCTAACAGTGGCTCCCGGTAATGACTGTACAAATCCTGGTTCGATCACTTCACGAATGGTGTACGTTCCCGGACCGGGGAAAAGCAATTTATATGTTCCGTCCGCAGCCGTGCGTGTGGAAGGTTCACCGATATCAATTCGCTTGTCACCATCGGTGTCAAGGAAAATCCAAACTCCGGAAATCCGAGGTTCAGCCGGCTGAGCAACTCCGTCGCCATTTAGATCATCCCACTTGAAGCCCGTCACCGACAGGTCTAATTGCTCAAATCCAAAATCGCGACCCGAAACAACTTGATTGGTTGCTACAGTGACCGAATGAGATCCGCTGGCTGGGGCAACGCTTCGGAATCCACTGGCTGGCACACTGCGCACATTGTAAGTACCCGGCGCCAACAACAAACTATACGATCCGTCGCCACGTGACAGGGTATTGGGTTCGTTGGCCGTAAACAGCCTATCACCATTCAGATCGGCATAAACAACCCAGCCCGCCAATCCAGGTTCACCACTGTCTCTTCGCTGGTTCAAGTTCCTATCGGTGTACACAAATCCTTCGCTACGTCCACCCTGTTGCCCTGTCGTAAGAGCATAGGAGATCACATTGAGCGTATCGTTGACACCTCCGACCAGGAATTGCGATGCGTTATAAGCATCTGAACGGAATTGCAGAGGATCGTCATCCGCCGTACCAAATATCAAATCACGACCCGCACCAGCATCCACCGCAGGGCTGGTCGGACTTTGATCCATAATGGTGTTGACGCCATTTCCAGCTAATTGATGAACTGCCCCGAGAACGTGGCCCATCTCATGAACTGCGGTTACCGCGATTGACTCCGCAATCATCTCAAACCGCGGTACAGTTGCATTAACACTCACTCCTAGTGTGTTAAACTGGTGTGCTTCGTGAAATATTAGGACGGTTTCTTCGTGGGCATAGTTACCTGGGTCGATACTTTGTGCAACACCAAAAAAGTTTGTCGATCCAGGTAAGCCAATATCGGTTGGCGACTGGCCAAAAATTACTCGAGTAACGTTAGGGAGTCCCCAAGGATCCGCATGATCTTTACTGTTCAGTATCTGGACACCAAAATTCGGGTTTTTCCCGTTAGCGCGTACGAAATCAAATTTTGCTTGAGTTCGCCGAGTAATCGCATCGATAAAAGCAGCCTCATCCGACCGTTGAAGATTGTAGCCACCGAGCGAATTTGAAAGCGGCTGCAACCGACCAGAGCCAATCGGCGCGCCAATGGGAATTAAAGCAGTGGGTACAAAGGCGCCGTCAAAGTCGAGGAATATAATCTGTTGATTGCCGGCAGTCTCAGCTTCGAACGGACTGCGGTAGACTCGAAAATTAGCGACATAACTGGCTAAACCCGTCGCAGTTGTTGCGACATCGGCAAGCCTAAATAAGTAACGACCCGTATCAGCAATCACATAATTAAGTGTTGCCACGCCCGTGCCTGCATTTAAACCTACAGAACTCAATGGAGATTGGACTGGATAGGTTAGTCCAGCGGACGACAATACTGTTGTTGTTGCTAATTCACGTGCGCCGGAATCCATCAACGTCAAAGTACCTGGGCGTCCTGTTCCGCTGGCTAAACGCACATCCAGAATATCTCCGGAACTCAGGTCGAATGCGATGTACTCTTCGTCGGTAAACCCCGCCATGACTCCCGCGTAGTCAACGCCCGAAAATCCGGATGGTCCGAAGCCTAACGGTATAAACTGAGCGTTTAGTCGCGAATTATTAGGTTCAACTTCCTGCACAGTTTGAGTGCTGTTAGAAAAACCCTCAGCCGCCAAACCAGAGCCACCTCCTCCACTTTTCAATGCGGCCATTTGTGCCAGCACTTCCGAACGTGCCTCTGTCGAGATAAACCTACCTGTCTTAGCAACCGTTTCGGCGGACAACAGTCCCGCCATCAATTGCCTCGACTCTAATTGTTCGCCAATTTGCAAGTGACGCACGTTTTGTCGCTTCTGCTTACGTGCACGAGACTTACGATTTACTAACTTGCCGAACAATCCAGCCTTGCGAGACTTCACTTGTCAGTCCTCTTTAGATCTAACCGGCCTGAATGACTGTGGAAAAGCGGGGTGTCAGGTGTTTGCAATTGGGGGACTAGTCTTGGTCCTTCTAGTTCCCCACAATTACCTATCAGAAAATTCACGGTCATCCAATAAATGGTCTTACCGAGAACTTAGATAAGATGCACAGCCTGGACAAAGGGCAAGCTCGATTCTAATTCCGTTCCCT
>CAZVBC010000158.1:0-15365 GCA_964625155.1 uncultured Pirellulaceae bacterium | reverse complement strand
ATCGTGCACTTCAAATGCGGAGCCGTCAGCGGAAATCGAATGAATGAGGCCCTGGTCATCGATCACGGCACATTCATTGAGGACCGGCATAGTTGCCACAACTCGGAGACTCGCGTCATTGTTTATTTGAAATACTTCGAACAAACACAGAGATCTAACGGATCGAAAGACTCCAAAAATGTTCATTTTCTGAGGACCAGTCCAACTGATGAATCCCGGCGCGCTTGACAACTTGGGCTCCAGATCGTCGCTGTCGAGATCAATGCAGTGGATGGTGTTGTTTGCACAAGCGATTGCGTACCTGCCCCCAACAAGCTGTGGATCAGTGGGGAGTGTTAGCAGAGCTTTACGTTTCAGCTTGAACGTATCCGGGTCGATGATCTCGACGATGTATTTCGATTCGAAGGTCTTGTTAACTTTGTCGAGCCGAACGTAAGGGCCAAACCGGACTAGTTCACCGTGAAGGTTTTTTGGAAGTTTCTCATTCTCGTATGGAGATATTTCTTTAAAGGTACCGGTGTCGATAGTCAATGCGAAGCATTTTCGAATTCCAAATCGCAAATCGAACCACGTCAGGCGGCTAGGGTCGAGGGAAACAAAGTATCCGTGTGGTTCGACGACTCGAAAAACAAGCAGGCTCGCCAACACAATCAATGGCAGCAGCAGTACCAACAACACTCGGCGACGGCACGATGCGCGCGTCAGATTAGCGAGTGTAGTAAACATCAGATGTAGTCAATCTGTCGACTATTCATTTTTCCTCTGGTAAGTCTTTACCAGTGATATCTTTGTACAACTTTGCCAATGTGGGTCGGTGAGTGTATTCGTCGTAGATCACTCCAAATTTGAAAAAATACTCCACCATTTGCGGCCGACTCCTGGCTGACTCTATGAGTTCCTCTTCATGCCTTTGGCACAAATTGCGGGTGTGCAGATCGCGGAGGACTACTTCCAAGGATTTGGCGTTTCCCGACTTCATGATGTCTTGGACAACTGGCAATTCGATGGGAAAGCCATAAAACTGCAGCACCTCGAGCACTTCGGGATGTTCTGGCGCTGCGGCTGTAATGTTCTTCGCTGAAATCCTCAAATATATTCGCAAAGTCGCCAGCATTGTAATGTAATGAGCTGGCGAATAAAGTCTCCAAATCCGGCTAGAAACTATGGGGCGCGCCAACCTTTGCAGTCGCTGTTGAACGACATACTGGACGAAGCCTTTTCGCTAAAACAGGCATGATCTGAAGCCTCTTATTTAAACCGTAGAGTACGCGAGGAAGAGCGACTAGGAGTTTTGACTTTGATTCACCTGTGACCGAACTTTCAATTCCCGGCAATAAAGTCCGAATTGCTTTTTTGTCATCGGGAGCCATTGGTTAAGCTACTATCTCTGGTCTCCTAAGTGTTGGCGAAGCCGACGTAGTACGCGACTGCGAGATTGCCTAACAGAAGCTGGAGACATCCCTAGCTCCTGACCAACTATGTCGGTAGGAATGCCATCGATTACCGATCGGATAAATGCTTGCCACACTTGAGGCGCAAACAAATCTTCGATTTGGGCCAGCCCCCTATGATTAAGTTGATATGTCGAAAATGCATCACAGGGATCGTCGTCTGGGATCGACTGAGGGTCGGCAATTGACTCCAATCGCGCGCGGGCCGAGCTACCTCCTTCTCCACAAACATGTTTGCCATCGCGACGAATTAAGTCTCGCAATTTGTTGCGAGTGATAATCCACAACCAGCCCCGAAAATCGCCATTTTCACCTGTCGAACAATAACTGTTTAGGGAACGGGCCTCTACTGTTTCAAATGACCATGCCAGGATTCAACGGTAGAGTGCGCAAAAGCTCCAGTGGACTTTATGTTTTCGAGCGACGGTCGCTTTTGCTAGGTGGGACAATACCGTCAATAACCGGGGACAGAACTTGCAGTTCGCGTCGATAGAGTGAAGCATAACCGTTACGGACCGAACTGGTGGCTCGTAATTTGTCGGCGAATCACTCTCGACACTCTGGTTATGCCTTGCCGCAGGTTATGCTTGAACGATACGTTCAAACCAACTCCATCGACTGGCAACCGGCGGTAACCAACGAACCGGTTGTAGCGATTCTGCTGGTTTGACTTCCGCAGTCATGTCGACAGCTCTGGAGTTTCTACCCATGGCTCGCCCCCTAGTATTTCAATTCGGTGACCACCTGCTTTCGTTTGCAATCTCGAAGGTGGATCGAGCGCGCCTGTATGGCTACAAAGAGTTGGAGGTTGTCGACGAACGAGGGCAACCATGTGAGCTGGCAACTCTGGCGGATGACGGTTGTACTCTGGTCGGCAAAGGCTCAACAGCTCTGGGCTGGGTAACCGTTGATGGCCAGTGGTGTACCAAATCACAAATGGCGCCTGTCGATTTAGATGGCCGTGAAGTTACGAGTGTCCCTTCATCGTTTGCGGCTCCTATCAAGTTATTCGAAACAACGACGGTCGACGAATACCTACGACATAATATTCGCTTAGTCTACGCAGTTGAAACCGAGGAAGATTTGAGCGAATTGAAAGCCGAGCTCGAGCGAGGGACTATTTTCTCTTTCCCATACAGCTATCGAGGCGGCTTAGAAGCTGATGCGGGGTTTCTGTTAGCCAACGACGCTGGCGAGATCATGTTGGCGGTGGGTAATCCCACGAAAGTCGATTTCTTAGGATTGGCTGCTCCTCCTGTGGAATTCGAAGCCGAGGCCGATTCTGAAGATGCAGATATGATGGACTTTGACATGATCTAGCGCCAGAGCAGACACACTGTCCGAACAAGGAGACGCTCATGCCGGAAATAAACATTTGCAACAGCAGTGGCCGCGATGCGTTGGTGGCCATTTCGAGCGTTGCAGAGCGCAAACAGGTCAGGTGGCTAGATACCAACCGTCGCCAAGTCGTAGGCGTGCGGATGATCAAGACCACAGTCAAGCACGATTTGGCTGCGTTGCTTACCCGAGAACGCACATTGGCTCAGGTTGGCGAAGCATTGGTGCAGGGTGATCCTGAAATCGATACAGAAAACGTAGGACGATTTCTGCGCGACACTTCGCGAGTGTACGTGAATGAACAGGGGAACATCGTCCACAACGTGCGTTTCTGGGAATTGGTCAAGAATGCCGACGGTACATTGCGTGAACGCCGACCTCGCAAAGTGGCCGACACCAACTTGGCGGGCGAGACACCACTGCGCTGGTCTGGAATATTTGTGCCGCGCGAGCAAGCGATTCGCAAATTCGTGTTTTCCGGAAAAATCCAGCTCCATCACGTTAACGGTTTGACCTACGACTTTTTGTATGGCATGGCGAAAGAACTACAACAGCGAGACGCGCTGATGCTGCTGGGGGCTGGTCCGAAGTCGAATCAGCCACTTATTCTGCGTCGGGGCGGGACACCGTACCGTGGATTCCTGGAAGGTCGCGTACAGCAAGATAAATACTACCTCGTATTACACTTCTCAAACCTCGAATTAAAAATTCCTAAAATCGAAACCGAGGAGTCACCATCGTGATCAAGTTGCGTTTGGTAGATAGATCTCGTTTCGATATCAAGTTGGGTGGCTATTTGGTTGGTACTGCTGCGCAATTGAGTGACCCAAGTCTGCTTGCACTGGCGCAGGAGTATCGCCGCCGCTTGAGCGCTCAAATGATGCCGCTGGACAAGCCGGGGATACGCCAGAAGATTCCTTCATCCGACTATCATGTCAGTCGCAAGATCGACGGTGAATTTTCCGTTTTGGTATTTCGTGACGACGAAGTTTTTTCCATCAATCCTGGTGGCACAGTTCGCCTGGGTTTGCCTTGGCAGGCAGAGATGCGCAAGCACCTTCTACAAGCTCATGTGTCGGAGGCTGTCATCGTCGGTGAACTCTATGTACATTCCGCCGATCGGCGCCCGCGAGTGCACGACGTCGTCTCGCTTGCACGCCAGCCTCAATCAGCAGAAGATCTTGAACGACTTCGCTTTGCCGTATTCGATATTTTATCTTTGGATGGTGCGCTGGTTGATAACCGTTTTCGAGACACATGGAAAGTGATCGAAAGGACATTTGGAGGTGGAACACTGGTCCATCCCGTGGAAGCCAAATTTCTTAAAGATGCGACTGAAATTGAAACGTTGTTCGAACACTGGGTCCAGCATGAAGGAGCCGAAGGACTCGTTGTGCGCAGTGATGAAACTGGGATGTACAAGATCAAACTGCGGCACACGCTGGATGCCGTCGTTATTGGCTTCACAGAGTCCACCGACGATCGGCAGGGCATGATGCACGATTTGTTGCTGGCCATCATGCGTCCGGATGGGACATTTCAAGTCCTCTCTCGTGTTGGCGGAGGATTTACAGATCAACAACGACGCGAGATGCTTAGCGATCTGAAGGACATGATCGTGGACAGCGAATATGCAGAAGTCAATTCTGATTACGTGGCCTACAATATGGTGCGTCCCGACTGGGTCGTTGAGGTGGATTGTCTCGACTTGATCTCCCAGAACACTCGCGGAGGCAACATCAGCCGCATGGTGCTGGATTATTGCACCTCAGGCCAGCCCGGATACAAAGTCGTACGCAGGTTACCGCTGGCCACTGTTATCTCCCCTCAGTTTGTGCGTCGACGCGAGGACAAGCGAGCGCATCCTGCAGATGTGCGTATTTCTCAGGTCAGCGACCGAGTTGATGTACCACAAATCGATATCGAAGCCAGACATTTCGAAGCGCCCAAATCTACCGTCCTCAGGCGTGAGGTCTATACCAAACAACTAAAGGGCGAAACTCTAGTGCGCAAGTTCGTGATGATCAAAACGAATAAAGAAGCCACTAGCGAAGAATTTCCTGCGTTTGTGATCCACTACACCGACTTTTCGCCTGGTCGGAAAGATGCGCTCAATCGAGAACTCTGGGTCAGCAATTCTCGTTCGCAGATTGACGAACTATTTGCGCAAATCAAAGAAGAAAACGTCAAAAAGGGATGGGTGGAGGTGGACACGCCTGCACACGCTCACATTACTGAACCAGCGGCTTGCGATTCGTCCGTGAGCGATCAAGTAACCGCAGGCCCGAACCCCAAAGCCCCAACGCGGTCGAATCGTAGGAAAAAAAGTGAAAGTTCGAATTTGCCAGCCGAGGCTTCGCCAGCCGAGCCCGCTTCGGAAATTACACCAGCGAAACGAGCTCCACGCAAACGAAAAGAGTAGTCTAGATCACGCGACTAGGACTTGTTAATCCCGGCATTAGCCAGCAACTGTTGAGCTTCCTTATTTCCAGCCAGTTTTGCGCCGATTTCCAGCGCAGCTTTGGTCGCTTGAGCTTCTAGACTGGAATTCTGACGAAATTGAATCGCTGCTTTCAATGTTTCGATGCTGGGGTAACGAGTAAGAATATTGATAATGTCGGTTCGATCACTTCCTTGTTTGGCGACCGCCATCGCTTCGTTACACATTTTGGCTCTCTCTTCGTCTGACATAACGAATTGTCGCGCAATGCGAATATAGCCGCGGACGGTACGTCCTTGAAAGCGATCCACTGGCCCGGTTCGGGCTAAATCTAACAGCACGGGGGCGGCATCGATTGTCATCCACTTGCCTAACAAATCGGTACTCGTATCACGTAACTGCACATCTCGACCCTTGGCGTGTTGGCCGACGGTTTGCAATGCTTGTGAGCCGCCAACTGCGGCAATTATCTCTAACAGACTGACTTTCGTAGCCGGAGGGACATTATTGATCGCTTGACTTAAAGTCTTTGCACAGGCTTCGCGATCAGGCATTCGCACGGCTGCGGCCTTCAAAGCTTGCTGGGCAGCGCTCGAGTCTTCGGCATGTTGAGGATTAATGACTTGCTCGACCAACAATGGCAAACGTTGTTGTGATACGGTACTGCCCATCGATTCCAGCGCTGCACTCCGAATCAGTGCCTTTGAACTGCGCAGAGCCGCAACCAGTTGCTCTGTCGCCTCGATGCGGCGCAGTCCGACGACTTCGACTAATAGTTGTTTGTCGATGTCTCCTTGTGCAGTTGGCAAGCGGGTTAGGACTTCCTTATTAACGGCGTCATCTGGGATCTCGACCAGTGCAGCTTTGACAGGTGCATACAAATCAGAAGATTCGACGGCGATACCAATCAAGGGAGCGACACAAGCTGCGTCACCAATGCGTCCAATGGCACCGAGAGCTGCGATGCGGACTTCTTTGGAACCTTGGGCTGCAAGACGGAGTAAAGCTTGTTGGTCGACTGTTCCCTTCAGGTCTGCGAGAGCTTGGACCATCAAGGCGGCGCGATTGTCGGGAGCGGTTCCGATTTCAGCAACCAGAGCAGTCGCCACATCTTTGCCTGACATTTCTCTTGCCGTTTGCAATCCGACTTGGAACAGCGCTTTATCGGCACTGCGCAGTTGCTCGATCAACAGTGGCAAACCTTGTTGCTGCCGCGCCAGAATGGCTCCACGAGTTGCTTCCACGATTCGTTGTTTCGCGACATCGGTCTGGCGGACTTGATCGAAAATTTCAGCGGCAATTTTAGAGTTTCCGTCAGCAAAAAATCTCTCCGCACACAAAACACAACCCTGAGCAACTGCGGAGCGTACTTTGGCGGAAGGGGTACTCAGTGCACTACGCAGTGCGTCGGCAGCAGGTGCGTTGCCAATTTTCCCCAGCGCGACCGCAGCGGCAGCAGCAACTTCTACATCCGAGTTCTGCAATAGTCCGACAAGTGTATCGACGGATGCTGTATCACGGCGAACGCCGATGGAGTTAATGACTCCGATCAACAGATTTCCTTGCAGCGATCCACATGCTTGTCGCAACGCGTCATTGCAGGCGGAACCCGGAATGGCTTCGAGTGCAATTCGAGTCCAGGAAGCCAGGCGTTCGTCACCTAATAACTTAGCCAATTCGGGCACTGCGGCAGCCGATCCGTAAACTGCCAAACGTTTGCATGCCATCGCCTTATCCGCGCCGGTAGAATCTTTAGCAAGGATCGCGATCAGGTCGCTTTCCGACGTTAGGGTCTCAACTTGGCCAAGAATCGGTCGGCTGAACAGGGCGAGTACCGATAACAAGAACGGGATAGTTCTAAGAAGGGACGGCATGATATATCCAAGCAGTGGTTGAAGTGGTATTGAATTATTAGGGACTAGTTCTGCGTCCAAGCCGCCCCAGCCAGCCAATTAAGATGATCAGAACTTGGAAAGCGAGCTAGGGTCGGTCTACTGTCGAAAGAAATCAGATGTCGAAAGGAATCAGATTCGCCAAGGTTCCCGCAGCGCTTCAGATCGCAATCGGTTGGCTTCCTCATCGCCAATAAACTCCATTTTGTCGATGTCCAATTTGATTTGGCGATTTAGGAACAGGGCTACGTTAGCAGCATGGCAGGCAATGTGTGCCCGCGCTGCCGCTTCAGCATTGCCTTTTGGTTGGCTGCGAGACTTGACGCAATCGAGAAAATCTCGCACATGAAATGTCGCTGGGTAGCCACCAATTTCTTCTACCGTACGACCAGCCAACAGTTCCGGCGAACTGAGCACCATTTTGCCGCTGTCCCCCGCTTCTACCCATCCTGTTTCACCTTCAAAACGCACTGGACAAGAGCCCAATGGAATCCAGCCTTTTTCGCGAAAGATCAATTGGCAACCATCTTGGTAGACCGCTACCAATTCGTCGTTCTCTTTGGCGTTGTAGAGAACAGGCGGAGGACAATCTCCCACTGCCCATTGGCACAGGTCTACGCAATGCGAACCCCATTCCAGCACGCCACCGCCGACCAAACCACCACCTTTTTCGAAATGGAATCCATTTAAATGTTTGGTATTAAACGGCCGCCAGGCTGCAGGGCCCAGATAGGTATTCCAGTCGATCACATCTTTGTTCGGTTCCGGTTCAGCCGGCAACCAACCGCTCGTCATGGCTTGCATGCCGGCCGGATGAGCATAGACTTTTTTCAGCTTACCGAGCTTTCCTTCGCGTGCTAAATAGCAGGCAAATGCAAAGTGAGGTAGATTTCTGCGCTGCGTGCCGGCTTGAAAAATCCGTGCAGTACGGCGCATGGTATCGGCCAGCGCTAAACTTTGGGCGATGTTCTTAGTACAAGGTTTTTCGCAATACATATCTTTGCCAGCCAAGGCAGTATTGATGGCGGCCGTGGCGTGCCAGTTTGGACCTGTCGCAATTAACACAGCATCGATATCGCTGCGATCGAGCAATTCGCGAAAATCGCGGTACATGGCGCAATCTTGATTGCCATGTTTCTCATCGACAGTTTTCTTAACGGCGATGCGACGCGATTCCTTGATATCGCAAACGGCGGCGAATTGAACGTCCGACTGCTGAAGAAAGCAACCCAAGTCGTAATTACCTCGATTGCCAATGCCGATACCACCAACCACGATACGTTCGCTGGGAGGGACGGCGCCATCGAGCCCTAAAGCTGAACTGGGGATGATTGTGGGCAAAGACGCGGCTGCACCAACGGCTGCCGTGGACTTCAAAAAACTTCGCCGATGGACAGTCTTTCGATGTGTCGCCATTTATTTGGCTCCTCTACTACGGATATCGAAACAGCACGGATATCAAAACATCGCCGCGAAAACATCGCCGCGAAATAGCGAAATTAGAACAGAAACTGGTTGCGAGATTTTATCGACTGGGTAGTCAGAGTATATGAATTCCGCCTCCTTTTCAACCGCCAGGAGCTGGATTCTGATCACAGTTCGCCGGCATACAGGCTTAGCCTGGCAAATCGGCTAGTGGGTCCGAGTCAAGCGACGGAAGCGGGGCATGCGGGTAATGGACTGGTTGATAAGCTATGGCCAATTCAGGTGTTTGCAAACGGCGCTGATTCTGGGACAACGATGTCAAAGCCCGGTCGAGTATGCCGCTGGTCAGCAGTGTTCGCTCGACTGGGTATGTTGTTTTGCCCGAGTGGAACATTCTTTCGATTGCTTTCAACAAGTATGCGAAGTGAGGGTGACGAGGCTCGGTTCGTTCGTCAAACCGTGTCGCGACTGTTTGAGACTGGCCTTTCATTCGCAAGGCGATTGCAGTGCCACTACAAAACGAGGGAAGCATAAAAATTGCCGCTTGCAGACCATCGAGATACCGAAATAGAAACAGTGTTGCATCTGGGTGGGCGCGAAGGTCGGTGCCTGCCTGATGTGGCGTTACTGCAAGAGCGGCATCCAGCAAGCGTCCATCAACTGTGCCGTCATCGACCAGCTTCCACAAGGCTTTCCCCTGTAAAGCTTGAACCCAGGCAACGCCCTGCTCCGCTCCACGTCGACGTTCTACGTGCGCCTGCAAGAACTCCAAGGCATGGCTGCCGTAAATGTCGAGTCCTGAGTAACCGATGCCCACAACCGCTTCGATTTCGCAACCGATTGGAACATCGACGGCGGGAGTGCGAAACCCGACCGTCATGGATGAACCGGCCATGAACGGGACTCGCAACTGCCTGGCTCGATCAACCATCCACTTGGCATCTTCCCATTGGGGACCAAGGTGCTTGTCATTGAACACGGGCACAACACGTTTATATTTTGCGAACGTATCGGTAATTGCCTCAAAAAAACGGCGGCGTGGATAAAGTTGTTGTCCTTTTGAGTTATAGGGATAGTCGCCATGCTCGCCAATGCTGATCACACCATCGACCGCCACATGTTGACCACCCAGCGTAATCGCTTGCTCAATTGAATCAAAAATGGGTACAGCGTACTGCCGAGCCATTTGCCGAGCCATATCCTGCTGAGAAAACTGGTCGACGTACATCGAAGCCAATTTCAGATTCGGACCAGGTCCACGATCTTGACGCCAGCCTTCGAGAATCTTTCCGAATAGTACGTCAGCATGCAAGCCTTTTGCGTAAGCAGTGCATATACCAGCGACCAGCTTGGGCTCGCGTGATGTCGGCGGTTGAGACCAGAGGTCGCGCACGCAAGGACCTGAGGCTTCGATGCCAATAGCCGATGAAGCTAGCAACATCGTACGACGATCCAGTTGTAGACTCGGGTCCATGTGCAGCTCCTACAGAGAAATCCACTCGCGAAAAGCCTCTTCGTCAACATTTCTGCCGCTGACAACGATCACGATATCACCATCACCCGTTAAATTGTGGCGCGATTCGAATAGAGCTGCCAAGGTGATAATTCCAGATGGCTCGGTGCGCAATCCATGATGATCGTAGATCCACTTCATTGCCTCGCGTGTGAGCCGATCTTCGACCCCGATCGCTCGATTGACCAACGACTTGAGAATGGGCCAATTGTGTTCGCCAACGTCATACGAACACAGACCGTCGCAAATGCTGGTCGGACGATCGATACGCACTCGATGTCCAGTCGACAGCGATTGACAGAAATCGTTGGCCGTCGCAGGCTCCATTCCGATAATCTGCGCCTGAGGGAACCCGGCATGAATCGCCAAAGCATGACCAGCTAGCAATCCACCGCCACTTATTGGACAGAAGAAATGGGAAATACCTCGGCCAAGTCGTTTTAGTTCATGTACGATTTCTTGTGCCCCGACTCCATTGCCGGCAATGACGTGAGGATCATCGTATGGGGAGGCACGCACAGCCCCCTCTACTTCCGTGATCTCCCGAGTCATCTTGTCGCGCTCGCCAGTTTGGTGATCCCGTTGGATGTTGTAAGTGCGAATCTCTGCTCCAAACGAACGCGTACGATCGAATTTGATCTTGGGTGCCGAATCGGGCATCACCACAATGACTCGCTTCTGGTATCGCATCCCGGCATAGGCAATTCCAGATGCAAAATTGCCCGATGAGTGTGCTGCGACGGGACGCGTACCGATCCGTTCCAAGTTATTGGCCATCCAGTTGAGGCCGCCGTAGAGTTTGAAGGAGCCCGACGGTGTCCAACCGAAATCCTTCAGCCAAACTCTTCGCGTTGGAGGCAGTCCTAGTTCGGCCTCCAGCGCATACGACCGAATTAGCGGAGCCTCTGAGATGTGTTGGCGAATGACTTGCTCCGCCGCGACCACGTCCTGAATAGATACTGTAGATATGGCCATCAAATCCTCAAGTTACCTGGCACTGTGCCGTAGCATGCTAAAAATCGAGAATTGTTACGCGCCAACATTCAATCGAATCTTCATGGGGCGGTCAACCTGATGTCCTCATAATGGCAACTACTACAAGCAGTTGATTTGCTCAGCAAAAATCCGCCCAGGCATATACCTAACGTGCTAGGTGGACGAAGGAGGGCACGACCCATGGTTGATGTGCGGTGGCTTTAGAAAGCATACTTTTCTGAAATCGTCCTTAGCATCGAAAACGGAAAATTGCTAAAATCCCGAAAAGATCCACTGAACCAACGATGGCGGATCGGCCGTAACTTAGTTTGAATGCAATTAAACACAGGAACTTTGCAAAGGGTAAGAGTAATCGTGAAATTCAATATGTCAGCCAAGTCCAGTAGTCGAATGAGCGGGCACGGTTTGTTAATTCTAATCCTGGCAGCATCGGTAATTACTAGCCTGAGTGGTTGCGAAGGGGGGGCGGCCGTGACAAAAGGCCCTCCCAGTACCAATCCCGTCGCCTCGGATGATCACGATCACGAACATGGACACGAACATGGACATGGCGAGCATGCGTCGCCAACGACTTTTCCAGATGCTATCAAGCAATTGGTTTCGATCCGCGACACAATCAAAGCTGCTTTTGCTAAGAACGATGCTGAAGCTGCGCACGGTCCGTTGCACGATGTTGGGCGCATACTGGAAGCGATGAACAAGCTGATGGATTCTGCTGGCTTGGACGATAAACAAAAAGAGACTGCAAAGACTTCGGTCGAGCTGCTGTTTGCCAATTTTGGCAAGGTGGATGCGCTGATGCACGGCGACAAGGGAGAAAAATACGAAGACGTAGCCGCGAAGATCGATGAGGCTGTCAAGGCGCTCGAAGGACTCGTTGCACCTAAGCAGTAACTGGCAAGTAGCCTTTCGTGATGAACGGTTTGATGTGGGGCTGACTGATGAGGGATTCGACAATGGTTGCTCATTCACGCTTACTCGTGACGATACCGATTTGTCTAGTTCTATTGCTAGCAGGCGGATGCGATTCTACTCCAGCCATTGATGCTGAATCGCTGGCGGTGCGAGAGAAATTGTTGACCGCCAAGCCGATTGGTGCCGCGACCACGATCGCCGACGCAAGATTATCGGCGCTCGAATCGCGATCTGCGGATCGAATGCCCGAGGTGATCATCGCTGGCAATATCGACGCGAATGGTCACGATCCTTGGGAAAAAGATCAATCGAGTTTTGTGATCATGGATGCTTCGGAAGACTATCTCAAGATCAAGGCTGCGCACAATCATGAAGATGACGATGATTGTCCCTTTTGCAAGCGCAAATCAGACCCAAATCAGTTTATGGCCATCGTGCAAATCACGGGTGACGACGGACAAATTCTTCGCCGCAGTGCCCAACCGCTGCTGGGACTCAAGCAGACTCAAAAGATCACTGTGCGCGGCGAAGCTAAAATCAACGAGCTCGATATGCTGGTTGTTACGGTCAAGCAACTGTATGTCGGAAAGTAACTCGCGATTCGCGCTGGAGTCGCGCGTTGGAAGTCCTGTTGCGGGTTGATAAATGGGTCTGCCTCAATTACCAGTACTTACATTTTCCCCGCCACCGCGAGTGAACAAGCCCCAAAGCAGTTGTAAATCTATGTTTTGATCAATCCCCTGGACTCTGCCGTCGAACATCGCGACTTGGCACACTCCGCTGGAGAATCGCATTTCCCCAGTGGGATTTTGTTCGGAAGGTCGAAAATCATCAGGTGCTGTCCAGGGAACCGCCGCTTGGTCATCCAGCTCGACGGCGAAAATGGTATTGGCGGTTCCATCGGTGATATCAGCGAATCCCATTTGTTTTTCTGGGTGCAATCCTACCTGATCTCCTACGACGGCCGTGTACACCGTGCGATTCTCGGGCGCAACGCTGGAAGGATGACGATAGGTAGCCGGCATCTTGCCCAATAGTTTTATGTTGTGCTCGCTATCCCACGGCTCGTCCAGTCGAAACTGCTTGTAAAGTTCTCCCTGTTCGATATAGGGCAATAACTCCACTCGCCAACTAAGTAACGGCTGGCCGTCGGGCGAACGACTGGCCGGCAATGGAAACCGTTTATGGATGCTTTCATAATTGTGAAGAGCCAAAGCAATTTGTTTGAGATTGTTACTCGATTGCATACGTCGTGCTGCTTCGCGTGCTGCTTGTACGGCGGGTAATAAGAGTCCTGTTAGCACACCAATCGAAGCCACCGATGTATTGGACTCCAATTCGATCAGCAACCGATCGTTGGTTCGTTTAGGAGTCAGCATTGCTGAAAGCTCCTTGGCCAAGCGATCTAGGTAAGCTTGCATAGCCTTGTCGGTGAGCGAATCGCTTTGGAATTGTTGCTTGGCAGAATCGGCACCCATGCGGCTGCCGACGGTCAACAACCTGCGCATGCTCGCCTCCAGTTTCTCCGCCGCCGCAGCATCCTGTCCAGCGACGAGAATTTGCGTTTTTGCGGCGGTTGCAAAATTGTTCCGTAATGCAATGTAGTCGACATTGGACGCCAAAACGGATAGATCCTCGGCTAGGGGCTGGGGAATTTGGCTCTTAGCCCCTTCGGCGAGCCCTTCCAGCATCGGCCTGAGCGCTTTAAATGATAGCGCCAACAAGACTGCTTGCTGTGATTTGATTTTGGAAACGATGGAGCTGACCGCACCAGGTTGATTGTTCCCAGATGCCATCATGCGCACGTAGGGCAATGTGCCGAACAAGAACCTAGTTTTGTCAAGCGGATGAAAAACCATCCTCATACGCGGATCGAGTTTCAATTCTCGGTAACGCAATCCGCGGTCTTCCTCCCAGTCACTACTTACGAAAACCTCTCCCTCGAGATGATCCCCATCCACTGGCTCGGACATCGTGACCATCACCGCAACGACGGGACCTGCGGGACCTGGCATGCCTACAACGGCATCCAGTCGCTCAACCTTGAGCACATCAAACCCAAAGTTGTCGATACTTGTGGCTGTCACAACTTCGAGTGGATAAAGTTTCATTTCGGGAAGGGCAAAGACTTTTTGCGGCCAAACCGAAAGAATGCCAAGCGAAGTGGACGGAATAAATTTGCTGTCGATAAAGGAAGTCGTGTTCTGGGCGAAGACGACTTGAGCGCAAAGTGAGCAGGACAGGAAAACCACGAGTCGTTGGAGCAGAGCCATATTTGTCCCTCAAATCACTATGCCATGCATACTTTTTGCACAGCGAAACTAAAAGCTCGAAGATAAATGTCCGTCGACAGAAGCAACTTTCACTTAGTGCTTTACTGATTACTGCCAGGGATTATTCCAGTCTCCCCATTGTGCCAAGTATTGGCGATAAGCCGGATGTTGATCGACCTGAGAAGCGATCAGGTCCTTTGTTTGCTGGACGAGCTGTTGCTCTCGTTCCAATGTAATCCTGCCCATCATAAGGAGAACACGCAGGAAAACGAAGTAGGTATCGAGGACATCGCAACGACAATATTCGCTGATTTCAAGTATTCGGCCTGAGTCATACATATCCTGGACCATGTCCCCTTGGATATCCATCTTCCCGGGTTTGCCAAGGAGATTTGCGGCTAGGTTTAAGCCACCGCGAAACCAGGTGCTGCCAAAATTCGTCAAAATCTCATGCAGATCGATGTGGCTGTGCAAGTTGTAGCGATTGCGATTTTGTTCGTAAGTTCGATCGAACAGATTGAACCACTGAGGCACCGAAACCCCGTACCGAAATGCGGCCTGCTCCATCAATGGAATGTCAAATGCGCGGCCATTAAAAGTTACCCATGTCGGTCGCTCGTAGGCTTCCCAGCCAGTCCAGAAATGTTTGGTGATAACATGCGGACGATGTTGAGGTTGGTCCAATGAGACGATTTCCATTAGACTCAAATCTTCACGGATTTTGGCGATCACCACCGCGACTGGAATTTGGTAAGTATATGGAATGAAGTCTCTGCCGGTATCGATTACCAACTGTTGTCGAAATCTGCAAATCGCTTCCTTAGGTGCCAACCCGAGACCGGGAAAACGCGAGCGAGAAACCAGT
Organism: uncultured Pirellulaceae bacterium; assembly: GCA_964625155.1. Classification (GTDB taxonomy): domain Bacteria; phylum Planctomycetota; class Planctomycetia; order Pirellulales; family Pirellulaceae; genus Aureliella. Next base: position 257 of record CAZVBC010000158.1, on the reverse strand, counting down.
TCGCCGTCAGCCACGCTTTCGACATCGAACAGCAAATAGTGCACGTCGCGAATTGCAATACTACTCATGCTGGCTGACTTGATAACGGAATATCATTGGGCACAATAGGCTTGATGATTCGAAGCGGCTAGAATCTGGTCCACTTTGAATCTTTCCCGAACAAATCAAAGGGTACCATGGACTGTCGCAGCAATGAAGCCACCTATTAACACGTCGCGATTGTTGGAACGATTCTTACGCTACGTTCAAATTGAAAC
>CAZVBC010000157.1:0-15424 GCA_964625155.1 uncultured Pirellulaceae bacterium | reverse complement strand
TGGCTGGAACCATTGCTGGAATTCCATGGCGTGCAATGCACACTCGCAACGGCGGTGAAGTAGTCAGCGTTGAAGAGTAACCGCTTCGTCGTTTGTTGCACAATCGATTCATGCGCCTCGGTGCTGGAACACCGAGGCGTTTCATAATATCCAAGTGGGAAAAATTTGATGTTACATTGCGTATTTTCTAGAATTGCAACTGCATGTTTGTTTTTGTCGATGCTGACGTTCATTGGGTGCGGCGACAGCGGACCCAAACTCTACAAAATTAAGGGGACTGTAACGCGGAACGGCAAACCTATTGGCAAACTTGAAGTAAAGTTGATCCCGGAAGATCAGCAGTCGAAAGCTGAGGCAATGGGAGTGACGGACGATCAAGGCAAGTTTGAAATGATGGTTGGGTCCGTGGTCGGCGTTTTTCCTGGCTCTCACACGTTTTGTGTGGTTGATCCATTGGCTGCCGTCGGTGGGTCGAGCAGCAAAGACGCAGATTATCTGGAGGCGTGCAAGAAATATGCTCCCGGTGCGTCTCAATTGAAATTTGATATCCAAAAAGATGAAAGCAATTTGGAAGTCAAGTTAGATTAGTCGTCCTGCAATGACTGTCTGTCAGGATCGCAACTGTACTTGCCAAGCTTATAGGTCCGTCCCTCGTGACGGACCTTTTTCTTTGATAGACTTTAGAGCCGCCACTGTGGGAGTAATGATTTTTCTAAGCGTTGCCATCGAAAAGTTGAGCCATGTCGCATCTGAAATTGCGTTTGATCGTCCTCGCTTGCCAGTTAGCGTTTTATTCCATTGCCTGTCTGTACTGTACTGCATCCCTTGCCCAGACGCTGCGGCACACACAAATCTCGATTGAGGGTGACCGTTTCTTTATTAACGGTCAACCAACTTACGCAGGCCGGGTTTGGCAAGGGCACAAGATCGAAGGCTTGCTGATGAACTCGCGTATGGTACAAGCAACGTTTGACGATCTGAATCCAGAAACAATTGGCATGTGGGCCTACCCGGACACCAAGAAATACGATGCAGATCGCAATACTCGAGAATTCCTGGCTGCCATGCCGCTTTATCGAGCGCATGGGTTGTTGGCGTTTACCTTAAACCTGCAGGGTGGCAGTCCCCAAGGATACTCGCGAGTTCAACCGTGGCATAATTCAGCACTTACTGCGGAAGGCGAATTACGGCCGGAGTATATGCAGCGACTGAGTTTGATTCTTGACCAAGCAGATCGGCTTGGAATGATCGCAATTCTTGGAATCTTTTACTTTGGACAGGACGAACGACTGCAAGATGAACTGGCCGTCACGCGGGCTGTCGATAATGCGGTGCAGTGGGTACTCGATCGCGACTACCGCAACGTGCTGATTGAAATCAACAACGAATGTAACGTGCGATACGATCATGCGATCCTCAGACCCGATCGAGTCCATGAGTTGATCCAGCGCGCAAAGGCCAAAACAAAAAATGGCAGGCGACTACTGGTCTCGACCAGTTACGGTGGTGGCACCATTCCAAAAGAAAACGTCGTGCGCTCGGCAGACTTTCTCTTGATTCACGGCAACGGGCAGGACCGACCCGAGAAAATAACAGCGCTGGTAACCGCCACCAGAAATGTTGCTGGGTATCGTCCTATGCCGGTTGTAAATAATGAGGATGATCACTTTGATTTTGACAAACAAGAAAATAACTTTGTTGCCTCCGTTGGCCAGTATTGTTCATGGGGCTTTTTTGACTATCGCATGAAAGATGAAGGCTTTGAGGCTGGTTATCAAAGCCCGCCAGTCAATTGGGGAATCTCCAGTCCCCGCAAGCGAGCTTTCTTTGAGAAGCTCAAAGAAATCACTGGGCAGTGATTCAATGCTCATAACAGTTGGGCAGTGCTCGATACTCGATTCCTTCGCCTTTGTTCAGAAACGTATTGCAATGGTTCATGTATTGAAGTTGTACATTTTGCCGTTGATCCTATTTGTTGTGGCCCAGCGATTCAGTGTTGCCCAAGACGCGAAACTCACGCCACAACAGATCGGCAAACGACCAAACGTATTGTTCGTATTGTGTGATGATCTTCGCTGGAACGCATTGTCGTGTACCGGACATCCGCATGTGCGGACTCCCAATATCGACAGGCTGGCCCAAGAGGGAGTGCTGTTGCAAAACACGTTCTGTACGACCAGCCTATGTTCACCCTGCCGTGCTTCGATCCTCAGTGGACTGTACGCCCATGCCCACGGAGTGACGAACAATTTTACCGAGTATCCGGTAAACATGCCCAGTTTCCCCCGGCAATTACAGACTGCGGGCTACGAAACGGCGTATATCGGCAAGTGGCACATGGGAGAAGAAAATGACTCACCGCGTCCGGGTTTTGATTGGTTTGTGACTCACAAGGGACAAGGTAAATACTTTGATACAGAATTCAATTTCCACGGTCGTGAACGACGTGTGGTCAAGTCGTATTACACCACTGCGGTCACCGATATGGCGGTGAATTGGATCGAACAACGCGCAAGTGACAAACCGTGGATGCTGATGATCGGACACAAGGCTCCGCATAGTTTTTATTTCCCCGAACCCAAGTACGAGCACAGTTTTGACAATGTGGAAGTCAATTATCCGCACTCTGCTTTTCAATTGAATGGAAAGCCGGAGTGGATCAAGCAACGTTTGAGTACGTGGCACGGCATTTATGGTCCGCTGTTCGAATGGCGCAAGGAGTTTCCCAATCCATCGGCCGCTGCGGTAGTTGATTTTGCCAGAATGGTACGCGCTTACTGGGGAACGATTTTGAGTGTGGACGACAGTGTTGGGCGCTTGGTCGACATGTTGCGAGTACGCGGCGAACTGGATAACACGGTGATCGTCTTCATGGGAGATAACGGCCTGCTCGAAGGCGAACACGGCATGGTCGACAAACGTACGATGCATGAAGCCAGTATACGAATTCCCTTGATCGTACGTTTTCCTGCGCTGACTCGAACTGGTTCCAAGTCAGTGCCCCAGCAAGTGCTCACTGTCGACGTTGCTCCCACCATACTCGAACTCTGTGATGTGCCACCTTTGCCGAATATTCACGGAAAGTCGTTCGTGAAACTCGCAGCCGAGGGAGATGATACTTGGCGTTCTGCGTGGTTCTATCATTACAACTACGAAAAGCAGTTTCCGTACACTCCCAACGTGCGAGGCATTCGCACCGAACGTTGGAAGTACATTCATTACCCACACGGAGACGGTGCCCCGGATCGCCACCAACCCGAATTGTACGACCACGTTGCCGATCCGCTGGAACTGAATAATCTCGCCAGCCAACCTAGTCAGGCTGGACGCATTGCCCAGCTCTCTGCGCAGTTAAAGCAATTGATGGCCGAAACTGGTTTAACGTTCGATTCGATGCCGGTGGACGAAGGGGTCAAATCCCAGTTACCCGATAAGGCCATTCGCTGAATTTCTGCGATAAATATGTGGGACCGAACATCAGTTATTTGTTCGCATCGAGGCGGGTGAGTCGCTGAATTTGCCTTAGGGCTTCCAAATGGTCGCTGCGATATAGCGTTCCGATTGCGGTCGGTCGTGGAAATAGTAAATTGTGACCACCTTGCCGTCGGGTCTTTGAATACTGCGCGGATAGCCCACATCGCGGCCTCCTCCCTGACCTCTCAATGTAAGTTCAGGTCCCCAAGTTCGTCCATTATCGTTGCTCAATCGGGCTCGCACACCAAATGGTTCGGCGCGATAGCCGTAGGTCAAACACACGCGTCCGTCGGCCAGTCGAATCATCGACGCTGGATTCCCTTCGCCCGTACTGGGCACGGGAATTGAATCAAGCTGCCAAGATTTTCCAACATCGTTCGTTCGAAAGCTCTCGATCCAACTCTTGTCCCCATCCCGACATCGCAAGGCCGTAAGGAACTCGTTACTGTTAATCCGAATCGATGAAGGCATAATCGAATAACCGCTTGGTTCCGGCCCGATCCAGGAAACGAAATTCCAAGTGCGCCCACCATCGTCTGTTCTGGCGCAAAGTGGGCGTCCCTCTTTACCGTTTGATTTGCCGGCAGTTAAGAAGAGCATGCAACTTGAGGGTCCCAGGGCAATATAGTCGGTGCGAGCAGCGATGCCCAGGTTATTCAGTTGAGGTAATCGAAATGGCCCCTTCCAGTTATGACCTCGATCCAGCGAGTAATAGAATCGCGACGGCCCGATATGCGAATCGGTCATGCGCAATGTCATCGCAAAGTCCGGATGTGTGAATTCGATACCACCTGGACAATCTTGCCAAGGACGCTCCGAGAGTCCGTGAGGTTGCGCGCCGTGAAGTGCTTTTCCCGAAGGTATTAGTGCTCCTGTGGAGGCGGGGTTTTCGATTTGCCACGTCTCGCCACCATCATGGCTGCGAGCCAAGAGGTGTTCTTCGGGCTTATCGCGATCAATGTGATGTCGATCTCCCAGGTCTTTGTAATAACCTGCGCTAAAGCCCACGAGAATTTCATTCCCCCAGGACCACGCGCCATGGTTGGCTGGCCAACCTCCAAATCGTCCAGGTTGGTAAAACACTTTTACATGCTTCGCACTAACCACTGGAGGCGGAGTTGTAGGAGTGTCAACATTCTGAGCGTTCAGCGTGCAACAAAAGCCAATCGCTAAGCATAACCAACAGGCGAAGACTGCTCGGCAAATGATCTTGATCATGAATTTATCTTGGATAGTTGCCACGAAATCGATTGGCATAAATGGACGCCTACCAGCGGATAATCAACTGGTTCACAGAACACAAGACAGCGAACCACCGCTCGCCGTTAACACAGCCCTGCACGACATGATATAGACAGTTCATGGTATAGTATTTCACAGATGCAGTCAGTCTGATCGCGAAATTATTTTTGGCACCTGTTTAGGTTGGGCAGTTGAGATCCGTGGATCAGTTTCACGATGCTAGTAAGATGAATTGGTCACGCCGACGTTTTTCGAGCGCCGGATTAAGCTTGGCTGGATTGCTGCAAATGCGAGCTTGGGCCAAGCCGGCGCTGGACGCTCCAAGACAGCCGCTGGGCGCCTGTATTGTGGTCTTTTATTATGGTGGTCCCAGTCACCTAGATACCTACGATCTGAAGCCCCGAGCGCCTGCAGACATTCGAGGAGAATTTCAACCGATTTCGACTTCAGTTCCGGGTTTGACCGTGTGTGAGCATCTGCCACGCATGTCTCGAGTGATGCATCACGTGGCTTTGATTCGATCGATGCATCATACCAATCGCCTGCACGATTCTGCTTCGACCGAAGTGTTGACTGGTCGACAATCTCCCGTGGGCGATCGCGAAGAGTTCGCACCGATTCGCCAGTTTTATCCGTGTTGGGGTTCGACTGTAAATTACCTGAGACGCGAACAGCAGATCGACGTTCCACATGCGGCGTTGCCATTTGTCTTTCACAATGTCGTCGATGTGCCCTGTCAGGGCGGGGGTTTCTTGGGCTCGAACTTCGACCCTTTGCAAATCAACGTGGATGCGCAGTCGCGAGCCTACAGTGCCGGTGCGATTGCGCTGACAGACAATTCGATCGCCGCCATCACAGATCGTCGGAGTCTGCTCGAAACGATTCAGCCGAATTCATTTGCCCCCAATGCTCTTCAGGTAGCACAGCGGTGGCAAAACATTAGCGACAAAGCATTTCGATTGTTGTCGTCGCGTTCGATTGTCCAGGCGCTGGATTTGTCGCAAGAATGTGAGAGCGTACGACAACGTTACGGCTTTGGCCCGGAACCTGCGACAGTCGGAGAAGGTGGAGGAGGGAGCAACGGTGCCGAGTTGGGGATCGCGCGGCAGATGCGTGGTCAGAACTTACTAGTCGCCAGACGCTTGGTCGAGGCCGGAGTGCCATTTGTCAACGTCTATGATTTCCGTCAGCAGGGGCAAAACTGGGACGCCCACTTCAAGAATTTTAATCAGCACAAGACACATTTGTTGCCACTGGCAGATCAGAGTTTGAGTGCATTGATCGAGGACCTCAATGTGCGAGGACTGTTGGATTCGACTTTAGTCGTCGCGATGGGTGAATTTGGTCGTACACCCAAAATCAATAAGGAAGGAGGGCGCGATCACTGGCCAGATTGCTACACTGTGCTGCTGGCAGGAGGCGGAGTCCAAGGTGGCGCTGTGCTGGGCTCCAGCGACCGAATCGGTGCTTTTCCGGCGAGCGACCCGGTTACACCGGCGGATTTGGCGGCCACCATCTACTGGCGATTTGGATTTGATCCTACAGCCGAAATGTTTGATATCGCTGGTCGTCCGTGGCGCATCGCCGACGGGCAACCACTTAAACAATTGTTCTCTTGAATTCCAAGCATACTTTCGATGCCTTGAAACTAGGCTGGAGGCAGCTAAAGTTGAAGTTTTCAGCCAACTGAACTGCAAAATTACACTTCGGCTAAATCAATGACTCATCCCAATGGACCACGTGACGATGGCCCGGAATCCGAATTCGAGCGGGCAGGAAACGCAAAAGAACTGAATTTGTTGCAAGAATTCGTGTTGTTCCTCAGAGAGAATCGCAAGTGGTGGATGATTCCCATCCTTGCCTCGCTGGCACTGATTGCTATGTTGGTGGCTCTCAGCTCAACTGGCGCGGCACCATTCATTTATTCGATCTTTTGAGAAGTACCCGAACCTTGTTAAACGCTCGGCAATCGACTGGAATCGCTGCATTGGATCGAGCTCTTGGAGGTGGCTTGCTTCCGGGAACTCTGACGATGGTGATTGGCGCAACAGGGGTCGGCAAGACGCAACTAGGGATGCACTATTGCCAAGCGGGACACGAGCAAGACGGCAGCTTGGGCGCGATTGTCGATCTATCCAGCCGAGGTGATTCCCAAAATCATACAGGATATAGTTCGCGCATGTTTCAGCGCGAGCTTGAATCAGCAAGCACTGAAGTTGAGAGGCTGCCGTGCCCATTTCGCGAAGGCAAGCCCAAGAATATTTTGCCTTTCTTGGGATATCGTGGAAAGCGCGTTTTGCGCAGCCAGATGGACGTCGATACTTGGCATGCTTGGCAGAGCGAGTTGAACCGCCGATTGCCACTACTGGCACGATTTGTTTACGGTCATCTGGTACATGGGACACGTCGTTTTTTGATAGACGGTATTGAACCGCAAGAGCATGCGGAGGATTCTCTCCAGCTAGATTTGCTGGAATTTGTGTACCATCGCATGTTGCGCCAGGAACATGATTGGCTGGCGCGCGAAGTTTTCCGACACGAATACTTAGAGATGTCGTCACAGGTCGCTGGTCATGCGTACGATCATCGGCGCTCGACAGCGATGGTATTGGTTACGACCAAGGAAACGATGCTTGACCAACTGATGACACGACCGTGGTCTGACGGAGATTTGGCGGCGGGAGCGAATACGATCATCTTGATGGGACGCATTTTCTCGGCAAGCCGCTTGGGGCGAGGTTTGTTTATCGCCAAACACCGTGGCAGTTCGGCGGACGACCAAATACAGCGATTTGAAATTAGTGATTCTGGTTTGCAAATTGTGTGAGGACAATTGTGGATATCGGCAATCTGAAAGCTCGGCAAGAAATCCTGACCACACCTAATGGAAATGTCCTGGGAACCAGTTACCGCTGGCCCAAAGGACAGTACTGTGCGATTCATACGGATCGAGGTGTTGTCGGTTGCGGGATTTACGACGTAAACATTGCATCCAAGTTTGGCATGGTGGTCGCCATCGCTCGCGGCACACCCGAACGACCCCTGTGTGAGCCTGAAGATCTGTTGAATGCCAAGATCGCTGATGTCAGCGCACCCGCTTCAGAGCTGGGGATTGAAGTAGGCATGACCGGTTTACAAGCGCTTGAAAAACTGCTGGCCAGTTAGCTCATCGACCAGTGCACGCGTCAGTTTTTCGGAGCCACGGTGATGAACCTCTCCCCAGGGGAAAGGATCTCGTTAATACGCAGACCGAATTTGTCGCCAATTTTAACGACTTCTCCCTGTGCGATCGCCTGGTCGCCCACTTCGACCGTCATGGGGCTCTCGCAGGGTTTTTCAAATTGGATCATGACCCCCGGCACCAATCTTAAAACTTGCTCGACTGGCATTTTCTTGCGAGCCAGTGTTACGGTAACGCTCACATCCACTCGCAGTAGGCTTTGGCAAAACGGAGCCAGCATTTGTCGGGACATGAAGCACAGTACCTTTCGGGCTACAATACAGAGTCATCAGTCCTATCGGCATACAATAGTGAATGACTTGATTCTTGCGAGCCTAACTACCGATAATGCTGGCATTCGAAACATCGCTTGCGAGGGTCGAGGGTTCCGGCCAGCACGCCATTTCGAGTCTCGCCATACATAGGGTTTCAGAGGAATTAGATAGATGTTGATTGCCCCCCCGCTGGCCAATTCGGCTGGTAAATACCTACTCCCTGCGTTTAAGACCGAAAGCAACGCGCAGTTGGCAGAAAGAATTTTGCAAGCGAAGGCAAAACTGGGAAGCAAACTGCTGATCTTGGGCCACCATTATCAACAGGACGAAGTAATTGCCCACGCCGACTTGACAGGCGATAGCTACCAATTGAGTCAACAAGCAGCCGCCAGCCGCGAATGTCGTTCGATTGTGTTTTGTGGCGTCCATTTCATGGCGGAGACAGCCGACATCCTCGCCAATCGTCCCGAGAAATTAGCAGAGCGCGGTGGACAACGTGTGACGGTGATTTTGCCAGATATGGCTGCTGGTTGTTCCATGGCTGACATGGCAGCGATTCGACAAGTCGAAGACGCATGGGACCAACTTGCCGAAGTCATTGATGTCAGTCGCCTGATCCCTGTGACCTACATTAACTCTGCAGCCAGCCTCAAGGCATTTTGTGGCCGAAACGGAGGCATCGTATGTACCAGCAGTAATGCTGCCGCCGTTATCCGCTGGGCCTTCTCACGTGGTGAACGCGTCTTTTTCTTCCCAGACCAACATCTCGGGCGCAATACGTCGCTGAAGATGGGCATTACAAACGACTTGATGCCGGTGTGGGATCCTCATGCCGAAATAATGGGTGGAAACACAGAACAGTCCATTCGCAATTCAAAAGTCATACTGTGGAAAGGACACTGTTCCGTACACCAGATGTTTCGTGCTTCACACGTCGCTCAATTCCGACAACAACATCCGGGCATCAAGATTCTGGTACATCCCGAATGTCCACAGGAAGTCAACGACTTAGCGGACATTTCCGGATCCACTAGCAAGATCATACAAACCGTCGAGGCAGCTCCACCGGGAACGAAGTGGGCCATTGGCACCGAGCTGCATTTGGTCAATCGTCTGAAAAAGCAACATCCCGAGCAAGAAATTCACTTTCTCTCTCCGGTGGTTTGTATGTGTGCGACGATGTATCGCATCGACTTAGCTCACTTAGCCTGGACACTCGAGAACCTGGTTGCTGATACAATCGTCAACCCAATTCAAGTCGACGCAGAAACGAGTCAACAATCTCTGGTTTCCTTAGAACGGATGCTTGAAGTCAAGTAGTGACTCACTCCGCCGCCGAGATGAGTTCGTGTGCCAGTTGTTGCTGGTTCAAGCGGATCGATGGGCGAAGATCCGCACGGATAAAAACGCGAACTTTCTTGACGTAGCTGTCAAATTGTTGTGTTGCGAGAGCTTGTACGACAGGCGACATTGTCCCCAATGGTTGAAACTGTGGAGGTCTGATTCCGACGCGGACCGGCAATTGAAATTGAACTTCCAGCTTCACCGGAGGCGCATCAATCAACAAATCTGTTGGACTCAATGGAATCTGCATCAAGCGACTGAGCCGCACTGCAAGTTTGTCAGCAATGTTCACTAATTCGCCAAAGGGTCGGCGGGCTAAGATCTGGTGGGCCACGGGATTGTCGACGAAACTGAACTGCAATAGCCGCTTGTAAAGCAAGCGGCGGGGCCCAAATAATCCTTCGGCCATGGGACGCAGTGGTGATTGGGCACTGACGCGACTGAGGATTTGGTCGGCTAGCTGGGCATCGCTGAGCCGCAACCAATCACTGAGCGACCATTGCTCGGACAGCGCGAATACCAGACGCTGAAGCATGGCTGTAGCGCTGCGCACAGCATGGTGCCAGTAGACTTCGCTGAACATGACGTAGCGCGAAAAAACCATCATTTCGGCAGCCGTCTTGCCTTTTTCGGTGATAGCGATGCCAGACTGGTCTGGGCCAACGCACAAACTTCCGATCAACCGGTGAATGTCAAAATTGCGACCATAAGGGACACCTGCATGCAAACTGTCGCGTTGCAGATAGTCCATCTTGTCGATGTCAATCGGCCCACTGAGCAAGCCGCACAGCAGCGGCCAACGATTGGCAGTGTCACCGCCATTTATGAAATCTGCGACATCACGCGGAGCAAGCTCCCACTGTTGTTGGAGTACATGTGCGATTTCGCCAGTTTTTATCAACTCACCTGCAAGGGATTCGTGCCGAGGAATGTTGGGCATGCGCATATCTTCGATGGCGTGGCACATAGGCCAATGCCCAATATCATGAAGCAAGGCTGATACAAGAAATACCTTGACCGCGTATTCGTCAATGAGAGAGGTGAATTCAGGGTCGTGAGCCAAGTGACGTATGACCAGTACCGCATTGCGATAGACACCCAAGCTGTGTTCCAATCGCGAATGATTAGCTCCAGGGTATATTAGATTCACAAGCCCCAACTGGGAAATTCCGGCCAGCCTGCGCACAGTGGGTGTGTCTATCAACGATAATACGCGATCGGTGACCGGCACATCGAGCTCGGGTGGGATGCGGAGTACAGAAACAGTTGAATGGGATTGAGCAATTTCTGGTATGTTCAAATAGTTCACATAATTCTCCAGCAATCCGTGAAGTGGCGAATTCGAGCGCATTACAAGCTAAGGACAAAGTTTGTTAGATTAAGACCTACTGTCGATCAGTATGCTAACGTCACTAAACGCTGCCAGTCGCGGAGCAAGATCTATAGCTGATCGCAAAATCGACGGAACAACGTAAAGCAGAAAGTATCAAGAAAAGTGAAAACGATGCGAGGGCAGGCAATTTGGACACAGCTCGATAAACGCCACTTCTACCAAGGCTCGTTCCAAGTCTCAGTCGCGCAACGTACTACACATGAGTTTGTGCCTCACAAGTGTTCAGAGACTTTCGACCAAGTATTTGTAGATCGCCTGGCGGAGTCTGTGGGACATTTGGTGTCTAGGCGGAATCCAGCAACCAGTTGGTGGCGTCTAGCAAGAAGGGTCGTCATTTGTGCATTCATCTGCGTCGGCTATTTTACAACTTGTTCGAGCCCGAGTTCGGGACAAGCCACGATGTTGGCTCCCAATAAAGTAGATGGGTGCTTGCGCATTGCTACGTATAACGTCTCGTTCAATCGCCCCGAGCGCGGGTTGCTGACCTCCGACCTTCGCGCAAGGCACCCACAAATTGCAAAAATCGCAGCCATCATTCGCGCTGTGCAGCCCGACGTGCTTCTCTTAAATGAAATCGATTACTCACACGAAGATAATGCAACTCTATTTGCGGAAAACTATTTGGCTGCACCACAGACGGATCTTTTGGGCGGAGCTGCATGGCCAATGCCCTACCGATTCAGCGCGGCGGTCAATACTGGATTGCCGAGCGGTCTTGATTTGAACCGTGATGGCATAATCGGCTCAGCCGAGGATGCTTGGGGCTTTGGGGCATTTCCAGGTCAATACGGCATGGCCGTGCTGAGCAGGTTCAAAATCGAGGTGCCACAAATACGTACATTTCAAAACCTCTTATGGTCTAGCATGCCAGGTGCACGTCGCCCGCTAAATCCAGACGCCTCCAATTACTATCCTGACGAAATCTGGAGCCAATTGAAACTCCCTTCGAAGAGCTTTTGGGACGTGCCGCTGCAGACGCCACTGGGGTTGATCCATATTCTTGCCAGCCATCCTACGCCTCCGGCTTTTGATGGTACAGAAGACCGAAATGGCTGCCGAAATCATGACGAGATTGGTATGCTTGCCGATTATATCTCGCCGGATTCGGCCGGTTACCTTGTCGATGACCGAAGCATGCGTGGAGGTTTAGAGCCGCACGCAAGGTTTGTGATTCTGGGTGATTTGAACTCCGATCCAACAGACGGGGATAGCCGACGTGAAGCGATCCATCGGTTACTTACTCACTCAAAGATCAACGCTGCGGTGGCTCCTACCAGTCGCGGGGCCGTTGTTGCTTCCCGCGAACAACAAGGAGCAAATTTATCGCATCGCGGAGACCCAAGTGAGGATACCGCTGATTTCTCAGATCGCAGTGTTGGAAACCTGCGAGTTGACTATGCGCTCCCCAGTATTCAATTTGCGACCACCACTTCAGGTGTAGCCTGGCCGTCGAAAGAAGAATTCTCATCGGATAAGTGGTCGACCCTTGCTGATGCGATTCACGCGACAGACCACCGTATGGTATGGATCGACATAACATTGAAGGTCCAAAAGTAGGAAGTCCTGTCAAGTACTTCATGAACCAGTTAGTTGCATGGTTGGATAAGGGAAGTTATTCTATGGACTTGTTGTTGGTCGACTGAGTTACACACAGTGTACATTAACGGTTCGCAGCAACCCGCTATTAAGACAGCTTGATTGGATTGTTCGCTTGTTAATTGCCTTCGTGATATTCCAAGCACTTCAAAATTACAGATCCTATTATTTCGTTCCCCCCTGCCGATGTGCGAATTCGATTTTGACTAACGACTTATCGACTGCGTGACAGCCTCGTCGCGCAAATCGATTTCGCATATCGTGCTTTTTTACTGCACGTTCAAATCAATCCAGATTGGCAGATCCATACAGATTGCAAATCGAACTAGATCAGGAAATCGAAAATGACTCAAGAACTACCCCCTGTTGCCACAACTGCCGAAGCCAAAAGCTCGAACACGGATACCGCATCGCGCAGGAACTTTATCAAAGGTTCCTCAATGCTAGTTGCGGGCGGAACGATGATAGGTAGTCTGCCTTTGGCTCGTGGTGCGCATCCTTATGGTTCGGATGCGATCAAGTTGGGGCTAGTTGGTTGTGGCGGTCGAGGGAGTGGTGCCGCGATCCAAGCTATGAACACATCGGGTGGTGAAGTTCGCTTGACCGCGATCGCTGACGTATTTGAGAATCGCATGGTTCAAGCGACGCGCAGTTTTCTGAAAGAGCACCCAAACAAATATGATGTCAAAGACAGTACTCGATTCATTGGCATTGACGCATACAAGCGTTTGATGGATACAAACGTCGATATCGTGATTCTGGCAACTCCGCCAGGATTTCGCCCAGTACATTTCGAAGCGGCAATCGACGCAGGCAAGCATGTTTTTGCTGAAAAGCCAGTTGCCAGCGATGCGCCTGGTGTGCGTAGATTTCTGGCTGCAAATGAAAAAGCTAAGCAAAAAAACCTGGCAGTTGCCGTCGGTTTGCAGCGACATCATGAAGTCGCTTACATTGAGACCATGGAACAGCTCAAGAATGGAGCGATTGGCGATATCGTTTTCTGTCGCTGTTATTGGAACAGCCCAGGTGTTTGGACCCGCAATCGCGAGGAAAAGGAAACGGAACTCGAGTACCAAATGAAGAATTGGTACTACTTCACGTGGCTGTGCGGAGACCATATCGTCGAGCAGCATATTCACAATATTGATGTGATCAACTGGCTGATGGGCGGGCATCCGGTAAAGGCTCAGGGGATGGGTGGACGTCAAGTTCGCACCGGCAAAGAGCACGGCCATATTTACGATCATCACTCGGTAGAATTCACATACGAAAACGGCGTTACCATGCTCAGTCAATGTCGACATATGAGCGATTGTTGGGGACAGGTTGCGGAATTTGCGCACGGAACCAAGGGCTGGTGTGACATCAGTGGTGGCAAGATATACCGCGACAACAAAGTCGTTTGGTCAACCAAAGGAAAACGCGATGGTCACCAAGAGGAACATCACGACCTGTTCGCCCTATTACGCGAAGGAAAGATTCCCAACGAAGGGCAATATGGAGCTGACAGTACCATGACGGCCATCATGGGGCGCATGGCGACGTACAGTGGAAAATTGCTGACTTGGGATCAAGTGTTTAATAGCAATCTTGAACTCGCCAAGTTTGCCGACTTCAAATCGTTCGACGATGCTGCTCCGGTACAGCCGTTGGCTGATGGTTCGTATGAGATTCTTCAGCCGGGCAGCAACCTCAAGAAGATCTTATAGAACTGAGCATCGCCCGCATAAAACAATCCGAATAAAGCAATTTGTACAAGCAGTCCTGCAGATTTTACCCTGCGGACTCGCTTGGCTGGCGGTACGCGGAAGGTGAGTAACCCAAGCCACTTGAGCGGATGCGGTGGTCCGCTATGTACTTTGCGTTTCGAGATATTGAACGGCTTTGTCGCTGATATCCTTCCGGCACCAGGAGCCCGCCCAACGAACTTTTTGTACAGCGGTATAGGCTTGGAGTTTCGCGTCGGAGATACTGGAACCGAGGGCCGTGACTCCCAACACGCGTCCGCCGTCGGTGAGCACCTCTTTTTCTTGTAGCTTGGTCCCTGCATGGAATACTTTGACATCCGGCATTTCGTCAGCGGCGTCAATGCCTAAGATTGGGCGTCCTTTTTGATAGTCGCCGGGGTATCCTTGGCTGGCCATGACTACACAAATTGCCGGTCGAGGGTCCCATTCCGGTGCATCAATTTGATCTAATTTTCCATCGACGACCGCTTCGAGAATATCGAGTAGATCGCTTTTTAGTCTCATCAACAATGGTTGGCATTCTGGGTCGCCGAAGCGCACGTTGAATTCCAGGACTTTAGGACCAGTGCTGGTCAACATCAATCCAGCATACAAGACCCCACGGAATGGCTTGCGATTGCGTTTCATGGCATGGACCGTAGGGACCAAAACGTGTTCTTCGATCCAGGCCATCATGGCATCATCAACGATCGGGGTTGGGCAGTAGGCACCCATGCCGCCGGTATTCGGACCGGTATCGCCGTCAAACGCCGGTTTATGATCCTGGGCAGGAGGGAGCGGTAGGATGGTACGACCGTCGGTAATCGCCAATACGCTGGCTTCTTGTCCTTCCAATCGCTCCTCAATGATCATCTGACTACCAGCTCTCCCAAATTCTTTGCGTCGCGAGATGCGATCAATGGCCTCAAGTGCATCTTCGCGTCGTTTACAGACAATCACTCCCTTTCCTGCCGCCAAACCGTCTGCTTTGACAACCACCGGACACCGATCTCGTTCACCCGGGAATCGCCCCTTGATAAAACGCATTGCATCATCCGGCTCGCGAAACACCTGAAAGTCAGCCGTCGGCACATCGGCTTGGCGCAGTAGGCTCTTGCAAAACACTTTGCTGCTTTCCAACTGCGCAGCGATT
>CAZVBC010000156.1:0-15483 GCA_964625155.1 uncultured Pirellulaceae bacterium | reverse complement strand
CTCGACCGTATGCGGATTTGTTGTCTAGTAATTCGACGACGAAATCATCACAGCAGTTCTCTCGTTCTATACGGATGTAATTCGAGAGCCACCAAACCGCCGGGTGATAGAAGAAAAGGGTTTCCACCAACGTTTGGAGAAGATTGACCAGATAGTCGTAGCGCTGCACGTGAGCCAACTCATGAGCGAGAATGGCTTCCAATTGTGCGATCGGTAGACTAGAAACGAAACTGGCCGGAACCAAAATCACGCTTCGAAAGGCTCCGACGACGATTGGCGATCCGACAAGAGTCGATGCTAACACTTCGACACGCCATCGTAACATCATCTTTGCACATACGCGTTGCAATGCCTCTTGCACTTGCATGCTGACAGGCGATGTGCCCACCCTCAGCAAACGCCGCACCATTATCCAGCCCCAGAACGGGCGAATGGAAAACAGCACCACTCCGCAACACCAAACCACAACAATCACCGATAGCCAAGGGCTAAGCGCTGCTTTGATCCATTTCGAAAAGTGCGCAGCGATCGACTTCGTCTCCCGTTTGTTTGTAGGCTTTACTTTCGAGATCTCAGACGCGTCAAGTCGATCCTTTTCCTTTGTCGCAACGGGCGGAATGAACTTACCGTCGTCCCCTTCGATTATCCGTAAGCTCCCCATCAACTCGGCTGATGCAGTGATTTGGTCGTTAGCGGCGGATAGATTGTCCGTCTGAGGAAACGCGAGCATTGTTACGACCGGCGCAATGACCATCACAGCGAGCGCCAGAGAGTACATCCAGTACCGCGCTGACGAAGAATGACTTGGCAACGCCCTCGCAAGACATAACGCCACCACCGCGATCAACATACATTGCCACCACGAATGAATTAGCAGCCACCCCACGTTCTGCACGACAGCAGCCGATGTGACGGTGTCCATCAAATCTTGCAGCACTTCCATTTCACCGGCCCTCCATTTCGTCCAGCAGCCGACGCACTTCCGCCAATTCCTCGGGCGACGCCTTGGCCCCCTTGAGAGCATGCAACACGAGACTCATTGCCGCCCCGTCATACACTTTCTCCACCAAGTCCTTGACGAATCGTTTGGCTGCTGAATCGCGAGTAAAGGCCGCTCGATAGACTTGTGGCGACGCTTCGTCATCGCGTTTCACTAGACCTTTGCCCAGCATGACCGATAGCATTTTGACAGTCGTGGAGTAAGCCGTCTGCTTAGATACCTGCAGCGAGTCATGAATATGCCGAGCAATGCTGGGTCCGTCATCCCACAAGATTCGCAAGATCTGTAACTCAACCTCGGTCGGTTGACTGGAAACCTGACGTGCCATCATTCAATCCTCGCAAAGTGTTCAGCTGCATATGACGAACGAATTCGCCACGCACCAAATTAAGCGAACGAATTCGCCACGTCAATAGGTGCACTTTGACCGAACGTTCAGGAGGTCTGGCTGGTATTGCTCATTCATCAAAGAAGCTTAGGTTATTGCACACGAACAGACGGTGTCCCCAGTAACGAGACGTACTCTCGACATGAAAACTTCATCGTGTAATCCCGGAAACACTCTATGATTTTATGGCGATGGCTTCCGTCCATGCTTCGGCGGCGAAAGAGGCGGCATCATTTTCCCATATGTTGAACGCTTGCCGCAGCTCGTCCAAACGCAGGCAATCGGCGACTCCATTCTGTAGCAACTGCCGAGCGAACGTGGACTCGCTCAACAGCGATTTCAGGAATCGGGCGGTGGTTCGCTTGTGTGCAGTAGTACCCGTCCAGCAGTCATACGAAGCGGACATCTTGATGCCTGTAAACCCTGCTTTGATCAGCCAGCGAAATTGATGTCGGCCCGCGTGCGGGTCGGCTCCGTTGTGACGCATTAGGGCTTCGAAGAGTGGCACAAATTGGTCGAGCGGTGATGAGTTCGGTTCCAACAAGAACCCTCCGAAGTCGGCGTGTCGCGACCCGAGAACTCCGCTTGGCTTGAGAACTCGCATGACCTCACGCAGTGCCTGAACCGGATCGCTGAGATGTTCGAGGACTCCGTGGAGAAAGACGGCGTCGAACGAAGCGTCGGAAAATGGGATCTCATAAAGCGACGCGACTTCGAATTTTGCATTTGAATATCCAGCCTCTGAGGCGGCAGCGCGAGCAAGTTCAACTTGGCTGGCTTCGATATCAATCCCGACGACTTTGCCAGGGGCGACAACCTCCGCCAGCCCTCAGGAGATCGTTCCTGGCCCGCAGCCTCCATCGAGCAACCGCATCCCCGGTCTCAAATGCGGCAAGAAAAACGCCGCGTGATGGGCTGCCCTGCGCTGACCAAAAAATTCGGCCACAGCGACATCGTAGCCCACGGAATAAGTGTCACGTTGCATCTAATGCCTCAGAAATCCAGCGGCTTTAGGTCTGGGGCGATCCACGTGGACTTCGCAGCGGCGGACCAGATGCGATCTCGGGAATAATACTCGTACAGCCAACCAACCGAGCAGCAGTGGACGAATTCCTCAACGACTTCGCACAAAGGTCGCGCGTCAGTTGACTCGCAGAACGACGCAGCGATCTTTCTCAGGAACAGGATCGTGACGGTTTCGTTGTATCCCGTCGGATCGCCACAAGTGACGTTGTAGGAGTTGATCTTCAGCCTTAGCCGACGCAATGCCTCGTCAAATGGGTACTCGCGGGCATAGAAGGCGCCGACCGCGAGATGGGCACGGTGAGTCCAACGGTCGTAAGGCCAAGTACAAGCTTCAAATCGATCCACAAGCGTTTTGAGCTCGGCGTCGCTGACGAACGGCGCATCGATCTTCTTGCAAGATTGCGACGACGTGGCCGGCATTGTGTCCACATGCCGTGTCATCACGAGGTCGCGAAACACCACGCCGCTCCACGGAATCGACATGTCACCGACTGTGCCGAAGCCCCAGCGGCGGTAGAACGCTTGCGCGCGTGGATTCTTCTCCCAGACACAGAGCCACATCTGCGTTACGCCAAACCTTTGGGCATGTTCCACCCCGCGCTGCATAAGCGTGTTCGCGATGCCGCCACCATGAAATGCTTTCAGCACATAGAGTTTCGCCAGTTCGATGCTCGGTCGACAGCCGACACACTCCGGCGGCAATGACCGTTCGAGCTTGAGGAACCCCACCGCCATGCGGTCGACCAAACCGAGCAAATACCAAGTCTGTCCTGACTCGATTTCAGATCGCAACGCTGTGGGCGACAGGTTCGTCGCGATGAATTCCTCAACCTGCCGATCCGACTCAAAGGCCGATCGATATGCATCTCGAAACACGGTTGCTGCAATGTTTGAAAGAGTATGGGCAGCGGTGGCGGTGACCAATTGAGTCGTCAACAATGGCGGCTGCGCTTCCACGATCACGATGCCTCCAGCGCCGCCTGCATCAACTCGGCGATTTGAAGCTCATCATGCCGCCCGGTCGATTGCAACCCGCGAATGATCTGACTGCGGCGCTCGACGGGATGGTTTTGGTTGAGTTTCCATTTTCCTTCAAGCCGTTCGATATCGATCTCGAATCCGACGATTCCCGCCAGTAGTTTGTCGATGAAATCCGGTTCGGGACCGTTCATCGACCACGGTTGTTCACGGAGAGATTCGTACTTTTCGACTGTGCGACGCACGATGTCGCGCAGTTGATCGCGGTCTTCGATCAGCCGCAGCGTGCCGTAGGCATGAACCGCCACGTAATTCCAAGTCGGAACGACGTTACGAGGCTCCATCCAACCCGGAGACACATACGCATGTGGACCATGGAAGATCACCAGTGCCATACCGCTCGACGCGACCTCCCAATGCGAGTTCGCGCGTGCGAAGTGTCCGATCAGCCGTCCTCGCGGTCCCGCATCGCGATCGAGCAAGACCGGCAAGTGACTCGCAATCGGCTCGTCGCTCGGCGATGAGATTAACGTAGCAAAGCTGTGCGCATGCATAAAGTCATGCAGTTTCTGCGTGTCCGACTCGAGAAAACTTGGAGGGACATACATTTATCGGCTCCGCTGGGTTAGAGACTCATGGTACCCGGGACACAGCCCGACGTTGCTCGGTTCGCGCGGTTGTTGGTCGGCATGAGAAATGTGCGATCTAGGTGTTACCAAGGTTGCACCATGATGGATAGCACCAGCGATGTCAAGGAGCGAATTGCGACACAGGTCCAGCGGTTACGGGCAACGAGAACGCTTTTTGCTTGACTCTCTATCCGCCAGAACGAGTGTCGCTCGCTGACAGAAATTCGGGGGACAGCCAACCGGGATCGTTTAAATGTAGAACATAAAGCCTTGGAAGGCCCCAATGGGTTGAACGTACTATCAGCCCGAAAACGATCAGGGTTGGGAAGTCTGAAAAGTCATCGCTGCTGAATGCTGCGGCAAACGCCTTCTATCCTTCTATCGCGTTTTTCACGCTTTGATTTACCTTGACTTACTAGCCCGCGATTGGCAAGCAACAGATTCGTATCGTAACACACTCGGAATCGAGCATGCTAAACTGAATTGCATGATAATATGCATTCGGCTCGTGGGGTGATAGCAATTAATCGTAGATTAGAGTATTTCGACTTAAAACATCGAGGAACAATGTGATGATACCTCGCCGTGACTTTCTTAATGCAACAGCAACTTCGACCATTGCGGGTTTGGCAACCTCTCAGTTGCTTGCAAATCAAGCAGCGACAAATCCGAAAACGGTGCGCATTGGCATGATGGGTTTGAATAGAGGGGCGGCAATCGCTACCGAATTCGCCAAGTTATCGAATGTCGAAGTCACTATCCTGTGCGATGCCGACCGTGGTCGCGCGGAGAGTTTTCAGCGAGCTTTGTATCAGCAGTCCGAAGTCAAAACCAAAGTAACGGTTGATTTTCGCGATATCTTGAAAGACGATTCTATCGATGCTCTCGTTTGTGCAGCTCCCAACCACTGGCATGGACCAGCGACGATCCTAGCATGCAAAGCTGGTAAGCATGTTTATGTCGAAAAGCCCTGCTCGCACAATCCTCTTGAGGGTGAGCTGATGATTGCCGCAGCCGCCAAGTATGGTCGTTGCGTACAAATGGGCACGCAGCGAAGAAGCGGCCCTGTTATGCGGCAAGCGATCGAAAAACTACACTCTGGAGCAATCGGCACAGTTCGTTTATCACGGTCCTATTACAATAATTTGCGCGGGCCGATTGGGCGAGGCAAGAAGACAACACCGCCGCCAACTTTGGACTACGACCTCTGGCAAGGCCCAGCTCCACATCGCGAATTTCAGAACAACTTTCTGCACTATAATTGGCATTGGTTCTGGCACTGGGGTGGAGGCGAGCTGGCAAACAATGGTGTGCACTCGCTCGACCTAGCTCGCTGGGGACTGCAAGTCGAATTTCCAAAGCGTGTGATCAGCCTTGGTGGCAGATATTGGTTTGACGACGATCAAGAAACTCCAGATACCCAAACGGCGGTGTTCGAATTCGCTGAAGAAAAACAGATCATGTGGAGCTCGACGTCATGCAACAAACACAGTGTGAATCCATTCTTGGTTTTTTACGGTGACAACGGTTCGATGGAAGTAGATGCCAGTGGTGCACATCGAATTTTTGATCGCAACGACAAATTGATCGAAGAGGCCTCAGGTGGTTCCGATGGCATGTCGGAACATTTGACTAACTTTGTCTCTGCCGTTCGGGCAAATGATCCAAGCCTACTCAATCAACCAATTACGTCGGGGCACCGCAGCACTCTCCTGTGCCACTTAGGAAACATCGCTGCTCGCTCGGGACGAACCGTGAATTGTGATCCATCCAACGGACACATTTTACACGACAAGGAACAACAAGCTTACTGGCAACGAGAATACGAACCTCAATGGCGCGACTCAATCCTGAATCCCTAATTTACTGGCGCAGTGAGAAATCGTCGAAGTACGAAATCGCGAAACTGTGAAAGTAAGTGAAGGTAATTGATCAGCATCAATGACTGGTAAAGTTGAGTCGATAGTTTCTTATTTGAAGAATAGTGCAATCTGCGAAAGGCTCTATCGACCTGTTAGTCCCAATTCCGTCAATTTGCTTTTTAATCGCAACAAAGCCCTGCCAAAACGTTTGCTTGCGGTCGCAGGTTCGAGGCCTAAAGCCTCTGCCGCTTCTTGATTCGTTAAGCCTTCAAAGGTTCGCATTACTAAAATCTCTACATCCAGATTTTCCAAGTGCTTGAGTGCCGAGTGAAGCAGTTCTGCGCGTTCTTGCGTCTCTAAGCCTTTTCCCGGGTTATCATCGGAAAGTGGGCCTGCAAATGCCAATGACGATGAATCCGGGAGAACGAATTCCCTGTTCAACGATCGCTGGCGAGCTTTCAAGTGAAACCTTCGCAACATGCCAATTCTCTGACAAGCCGTTTTGCGCAACCAAACCCGAAACGACATTGGCCTGCGGCGCAGGTACTCGCTCATTCGTTGAGTTACTTCGATTTGCGTTTCCTGGACTATATCCGACGGATCGATTCTTTGCCGCAACTGAGGATCCATCTGAAATTCGACCAATCGTCGAAGGTATTCGCGATGCAAATTCATCAGCGCATTGAGCGCCTGTTGATCTCCGGCATGAATTCTCGAAAGCAACTGTTCGGTCGTCGAGGTAGGGTCAGACATAGTAGCTTTGAGTAGAGTGCTAGCGAAAAGTCAGAAATTTTACCGAATTATGGTCCATCATTGTAACTTGTTACAGGTTTATTTGCGGCATCAATGGTTTCGCCAGAGATCCACACCTGCGATTCCACAGGGCCGCAAGTAAGTCGCTAAAATCAGCGCGGTTCAAGTGTTTGTTTCTAACCAAGAGAGGGCTAGCAATGTTGAGAAGAAAATGTTTGATTTCGTTTTTGTTTTTGGCCATGTTGACTACCGCAATAGATGTCCAGGCGCAAGGATTGTTCCGTTGGCGTCGCTCCGCTGCGAGAGCTCAACCATGCCCAGTATCGTGTAGGAGTTCAACCGTTTATTGCCTCCCAAACCATGGCTCAACCGTCCAACCTGCCACTCCACTCGCTTCAGTGCTGCAAAATGTAGAGGTTCCAGAGAAATGGGGCCCTCCATACCAAGTTGCTTACACATTTGGTTGCAATGATATTCCCGATATGACCACAGGCGAATCGCTGGTGAACTGTGCCGAAGCGTTGGTGGACGCGGTCAATCAAGCCATACAGAAATGTCCAGAGCACGAACCATGGGGACACATTTGTCCCGGCGATTGTCCTGATGGTTGTCCTGAACCTAATTACATGTTTGCTTTTGCCAGAAGTACAAATGCCGGCACAGTACGCTACAAAGCGAGAATTACTGCGTGTTTTTGCGACGGTGAACTAAGAGAAATTGTAGGAGTCAGCGATGACGCATGCAAAGCTCAGCAAAATGCGAACAAGATCCTCACGCTCAGTATGAAGTTGTACGGGCCAATCCGGTGGCATTGTTGCAAGCCCATTCAGTGCACTAGCAATTAGCCTTGAATAGGTTTTCTCGCTGACCGTTGCGACGCAAGAGTTCCTTAAGCTTTCGAATGTTTCGCGTGCAGTGATAGCACTATGGCTTTCACTGCTTAGTTCGACAGCGCCATTTTGTGCGTGAAATATCTTTTAAGCCCGAGCTAGCTTGTCGTTTGACCATATGGGCATCGCCCCACCCCGTGCATCGCCAAAAAAGCAGCGTGTTTGACTGCGATGAAGGGGAGTCTCAAGAGGAAGCGGAAGCTGACAGCGGCGAGTTGAAGTAATGGATGAGGGCTAGCATGAACTGACGCTGCCCACGCAAACCGCTGGGCACGCTGTTCAATTAAACGAATTTGTTGCAACCCAGTGGATCTTCCTGCAATAATCGAAAGCGGCGACGTTCAATCAGGTGCCTCAGTGCCATTCGTGACCGGCAGTTGGTTGTTCTCCAGTGCAGCCATGGTCGCCAAGACCTGGACTACTGCATCATCGAATACGAACATCAGCGAATACGATAGGTTGTTCGTTGACTCTCTGTCAGATTCATCGGTGACAAGGATTCGGCGTAGGATAAGATGTCTGTTGGCCAGCGGCACCAACAACTTTGTTGGTCGCGAGCCACGATCCACTTACCATCTAACGTAAATGGGTTGCTCAATGTCGTACCCTTGAGGCCGAAATTGGATTGGGTTCCGGGATTGTAATTGGCCAGCAATTCTCCTGTTTTCGAGTCCAACAAGACCAATTGGTCGGATTGTCGAGCCACGATTCGCTTGCCATCCGGACTGAAGAATCCAGCAGAAAATGGCGAATTGGGATCGAGCAATTTCAATCGTCTGCTCGGCTGTGGCTCGAGTGACCAGATGCACAGCGCTCCCTCACTATCAATCGAAATTGCTTGTCGACCATCGGTACTAATTGCGGCCGACCTCGCTGACGCGTCATGCTCTAATTTGACTGGTTCTGATTCCCATGTGCTGAAATATAGGATGTGCTTGGTATCCACTGGACTTGGAGAAGTTTTTGGATTCACTTTTGCTGTAATCTGGACGGGTACTGCGATCAACCGATCGTCGGAAGATACTGAAATCGGATTTAGCAAGACATCCTGTCGTTGAATGGTGTGAGTTGTGCCACTAGTTCGATTCCATACACGTACACTACCGTCACGTGAGTTTGTAATCACTCGGTTGCCTTGTTTATCAAAGGCAATTTGAAACACGTGTCCTGCATGCGACGGCAGAGCCAATGGTTCGCCCGTTGATACTTTCCAAACGATAACTTCTCCACGGGATGTCGCAGTCGCCAGTTCGTTGTTCTGTGCATGCAAAGTGAGAGCGGTGATCGGAGAGGAATGCCCAACCAATCGTCTTAGTAGTTTGCCAGTCATTGCGTCCCAAATCGCCGCAGTATGATCGTATGACGCGGTGACGATAACATCCGAGCCCTTGCTAAACAAGATCGCTGACACGGGAGCAGCATGCCCCTTAATATCTGTAAGTTTATTCCTGCTTTCCATTTCAATAACTTCCACGCCAAATCGGCGGCCAACGGCCAGGATTTCTCCTGAGGGAAGATAATCAAGGTACATAACAGCCATCATTTGAGTACTTGTACTGGCAAGCTTCTTGCTGGCTGCATCCCAGAACTGTAGGACCGATCCCTCCACAGCAGCCGTGCTGGGTGAGGCCATAAATTCAG
Source organism: uncultured Pirellulaceae bacterium (assembly GCA_964625155.1). Classification (GTDB taxonomy): domain Bacteria; phylum Planctomycetota; class Planctomycetia; order Pirellulales; family Pirellulaceae; genus Aureliella. The sequence goes on along the minus strand of CAZVBC010000156.1, from coordinate 6,316 downwards.
GAGCGAGAAAGGACACAAAACTCGCTGCCACAATCTGACGTTCGTCGGGCGAAAACATTGCACACTCTGCACCCACATCGGTAAGACGAACAAACTTGTTGTCGGCAAAATCCCAGGTGAATACACCGCTAAGTGTTGATGCGACGACCAATTCATTTCGTTGCTGACTAAGAGAAACAAACACTTCTCCTGACGTTTCATCGAACTGGTGCACTAGCTTGCCGTCTGCCACTCGCCAACAGACAATCGATTTGTTATTGAGCGTGTGATAGGTAACAACATATTCTCCGTTGACGCTGAACAGAGCTCGATTCATGACAATCTGAGGCGCATGTAGATTAATCTCGCCCACGTCTTCCGCCACCGAAAAAATGTAAGCTGATTCTCGATTCGTAGTCGCAACCAACCGATCATCCCGTGGACTGAATTCAATTGATTGAACTACCGTCGAAAGCTCCCATTTTCGTTCTATCTCCATTCCTGCGACGCGCCAAAGTCGAACGGTACCGTCGAATCCACCTGTTGCCAGACGCGTGCCATCTGAATTAAAGGCGGCAGACTGAATCACTCCACTGATGCCAGGCAGTTCACGGACGTGATTGTTGCGAATATTCCAGAGTCCCACACGTCCATCTTGGAAACAGAGTACACCAAGTGTACCACCAGCGGCGAGCCGAACATCGCGAACATTTCCTGTAGCATGCTTATGAGCAGCGACTTCACGCTTGATTGAATGATCCCAGATGATAACTTGTTCAGCAGCTCGAATCGCCAGTCGGCTACCAGAACGAGAATGCGTATCAATTAAGCCCGGAAACTCAACTTGAGGTTCTTGGGTTTCCTTTTGGAAGACGTAAGTATTTAACGTTACGTCACTGGAGATGGCGATTTTCTTGCCGTCTGCAGAGGACGCAATTGCCGAATTGCCCTCCAGACGTTTATCTGTTAGACGCGATATGGCCGCACCGTCGTCAATGCGCCAGTGACGAATCGTACCGTCGATCGATCCCGAGACCAACGTCCTGCCGGTAGATGCATAAGCGATCGTTGATACTTGTTTGTCGTGACCGCGCAGAGTAGACAGCAGTTTGCCATCTGCGAGCTGACGAATCTGAACAATTTTTCCGCAAGCGACAGCAAACTCGTTTCCTAACGGACTGATCTCGACCGTCCTGATGAACGATTCAATATCTGTGGCTACAAATAATGGTTTGCGAGTTTCAAGGTCGATGGCTTGAACTTGCAGTGAATTTGCCAGCAACAGCTTCTTGCTGTCGTTGGAGAACCTGACAATTTCGCCAGACCACTCGCCTTGATTCAGTCGCTGGCCGGTAACAACGTCCCACAAATGGGAGCCCACTGACGAACCGGTGGCGAGAAACCGTTCGTCCGGACTGAATAGCGCCGTATATGGTGCACGCCTGGTCCAAACCGCCATGTTATGCAACTCTTTTTGAGTACTGGCGTTCCATATTCTCACGGTTTTGTCAGCAGAAATGGTGACAATAAATTTTCCAGAAGGGCTGTAAGCGGAGTAATTCACTCGATCGGCGTGACCTACCAAATCGTGAAGCGCGCGACCGTCGATAACATCGTAGATAGTCGCTTTCTTACCCAGTGTCGGAACGACCACAAATTGACCGTTGGATGAAAAACAATTCGGCTGGGCCTCAAATAAAAATGCGTCCTTCAGTTCTTGTAAGACCTCGCCCGTCGTGGCGTCGAAAATACAAGGTGCGGCACCCACAATTTCTCGCGAATCACCTGGTTTGTCCCTAGCGGATTGTGAACTCGCCGCTGCGAGGATCCGTCCGGACCGTGGGCTAAATGCCGCTGAAGTAATGGCTTTTCCCTCAGATAATAAGGGCCTAAACGCCCCAGTTTCGACGTCCCAAACGCGAGCCTGGTCGATTGCCTTTGCACCGGCGCTGGACATCGTCGAAACGACTTTCCGCCCATCGCTGCTGCGCGACACATTGCCAATCGCACCGGTGTGCCCTCGCAGAGTTTTTAACTCATGGTTCTCGTTTAGGGCTTGCAGGAGAGCATTATTGGTTTCATGGCTTTCGTGCTTCTTGCGTCCCTCAATCGACAGTGCGACCGCCAAGCCCGGATTCTTTGGTAATTCAAGCATCGATTGTGTGGCGAGCCTCAGCCCTTCGGAGATTTCCAGCAGTTGTTCGGTGGCTGTCCGTTTGTCGTGCTCAGCGGCCCAAGCCTGCGCGATGAACCACAAAGATACGGTAGTTGCCATGAACAAGATCATGCCTATTCCAGCGACCGTGGATACAGCAGCGCGATGACGTCTGGCCCATTTGCCAATGCGCTGGACTACATTCGGAGGTCGACGCTTGATAGGAATATCGCTTTTGAAGCGACGCAAATCGTCGGCCATTTCTTGCGCCGATTGATATCGCTCGTTAGGGTTTTTCGCCAAGGCGGCCACGACAATCGTCGAGAGCTCAAGGGGAATGCGTCGATCGACTCTTGACGGAATAATTGGTTCGTCGAATGCAATCTGGCGCAGGATCTCCTGACGTGTGGTCCCATCGTGAACGGGCCGCAAAGTCAACAGTTCATATAAAGTTGCTCCCAACGAATAGATGTCTGTACGATGATCGACGATTACTTGCTTGGCCAACGCTTGCTCAGGACTCATGTAGCGTAGCGTGCCAACTGGTTCACCAGTAGCAGTGAGGCTCTCATTGCCTTGCACTTGAGCCAGCCCGAAGTCGGTGACCCATATGTTGCCATCCGTATCGAGCATAAGATTGGAGGGCTTAATATCACGATGAACTACGCCAGTCTCGTGAGCATGCTGCAGTGCATCTGCCGTTTGTATCGCCACCTCGACCAAAGAATGCAGATACTCTGCGTTGGAACCAGAATCCCCGAATGTCTTGAAGCTTAACAAACCAATCGATTTCGTTGTCTTGCGAGGTCGTTTGTTCTCCACGAGCTCCGTGTCGATGACCGTCGTGATGCCACCCACCGCGCGAGGTGTCGTCGCACCTCCACGATGTTCTTGTTGTAACGAATTCTGGCGAATCACTTCTGCCAAATTACTTCCTTCAATATATTGCATGGCGTAAAAGTATGTGCCACCATCACAGCCCACACCGTAGACTTCAACGATGTTGGGGTGCTGTAGTTGCGCAGCCGCTTTAGCCTCGTTGATAAAACGCAGCAACCCTTTAGGATGCAATGCACCTGCGAAAGGGATCTTGAGCGCTACTCGTTTGTCGAGAGAGATTTGTCGAGCCTCGTAGACGATTCCCATTCCTCCGTGTCCTAACTCGCGCACCAGTTCATAGTCACCAACGATTTTCGGCTGAGGACTTTTGTAATCAGAGATACTCTCAGCTATCGATTGGAGTTTCGTAGGAGAGGCGGTTGTTGGATCCAAATCCGTCGGCGAATTCTTCGTTTTTTGCGATTCACCCAGAAACGGAAACACCATGCGGATCGTGTCCGCCAACAGAGGATACCGGCGACAGTATTCTTCGATGCTAGGATTCTTTCCTGCAGCTAGCTCGCGCGTATACTCGTCGGCAATTCGTCCCATCTTGGCTTCGATAGAATCTTTGCTGGGATTTTCCTCGTCTTTGGTTGGGTCATTCATCGAATTAGATCACTGTATTCAGAGGCTAAGGCAAGTGTCAGCCATGAAAATTGCAACGCACCGGATGGCTCGCACGTTTTTGCTAGTTGGATTTCGCGCAAGTGGCGCAAGCCGTCCGGTATACTTTATAACTGCCGCTCGCTTCAGGCTGGACTGTGGTATTGAACACCGAATGAAAGGCTCCGTGAGTATCTCCTGTAAACACTGCGGAGAATTGACCGGGCAAGCTGAATTATTTCACAAATTTTAGAAGTTTTCCAAAACTACTCTAAAAAATGCGATAAGTCTTCATATTGACTTCCTGGGCAAGATTCTTACGACCGAATCCCCAGAAAGCTCAGCAGATGGTGCTACGGCATCCCGCGCCGCTACATTGAGAGCTCCCCTTTACCGTTGGCAGGCGGTCGCTTGTGATCTATGACAGCTAAGAATTAGAGATTGCGAAAACGGTGGAGCGAGGTTCCTACCAAGCCGCCGCTCGATAGACCAGCACGAGCTTCGCTCTCTCGATCTCTAAGCTGTGACAAATCGCTAGGCGGCTTTGTGCCGATGCGAGATTTGAAGTAGCGGCTGGGAAATTAATTGTGGCTCGCTAGTTTCAGCGATTCCAGCAGTCCCACTAGTGATCGAAATCTTGTGCACCGCCAAGTTAGCTGAGGACTCCTGAAAGGCCTGAAAGCAAATGTCTCGCAAACTATCAAAGCTCTGCGTCCAAGTGAGCGGAAGTTGTTGTGAGTTACCCGGCATTTGCTGCTGACCGCTGGCGTCACATGCAACAAGAAGATGAACTAAGGACCGAGGGTCATTTAAATCGAAGTACCGACAGCATTCGCCACCCACTTCACGATGAATTGGAGTGTCGCTTGCGAAAGTTGTTTGTCGGTGCCACAGAGATTCGACGATGGGTAACCCAAATCCCTCGACAATAGAAGGGAAGATGACTCCCTTGGCATGTCGATAACAGAATTGCAATTCAGCATCGGCGAGGTCGTGAAACGTCAGGAGGTTCACGCCCCACTGTGGATGTTGACGAATCCGCTCAATTAGTTTTTCGCAACGAGGACCAACACGACCAACCAGACAAAGTTTTTCGTCCGGATGAGTCTTCCACAATTCTGTGAATGCATCCAACAAATACTCGTGATTCTTGCGAGGATCAAACGCGGAGACTGTGAGATACGGATTGTCGCGTACGTTCGAGCTAAAAACTTGTTTAAGTTGCGGACGAATTGCTCCTGCGGCGTCGCTAAACTCTGCACCTAATGTAAACGAGCGAATATCCCGACAGTGATTTTCACCAAGCATCAGTTCTGGCAGGTACTCTTTAACCTGCTCGCACACAGTTTGCGAGATAGTTACGATCAAGTCTGAGTGCCGAGCAACATGTCGCATGTACTCAGTGAACCGCAAACGTCCTTTTTCGCCCACGAATTGAGGATGGGTAATTGGAATTAGATCGTAGACAATAAAAACGATAAAAGCTCCCATTTCGCGAGCTCGACGCACGGCAGGCCAAATGTTCCGACAAGTCCAGTAAGCATCCGGCATTACCAACATGTCACCGGGTTGAAAGTCAATTGGCTTAGACCGGAGGGCCAGGTTGTGACGCACTCGTTTCTGCCAGATTCGATGGGGTACTTTGAAAATCCCCAAGTGCCCAGCATCCGGCAAAAACCATTTTTCTAAAGTTCGCGAATTGGCGACTTTACAAAGACAGCGAAAGAGTCGTTTGTAGAGGTTCGGAAGTTGCGCTTGCAAATCCCGCTGTGCACTTGAAATCGGCTCAAATTGTTGCCGGGCGGCGTCATCGATCTCAAAGAATTGCTCATTGACTTCAATAACAGGTAAGGAAGATTCCACCGATTCTCGATTCATGCGATCCAATTGGCGAATCAGATTGCGTACCACACGTTCAATTCCCGAACTTTTCCCGGAATCCACGGAGTACGAAGCATCCATCCAAATCCGAACAGGCGCAACGTTGTCCAAGCAACCAGCACTATCACTGTCGGCTAAACGCTTTGCCGTAGGTTTCATCAATGTCACGCGCTGTCGATCAAGCATCGTCCTAGTTGCCTGGACCGGACCAATAATAGCAATGGGAAGTCACGACAATCGTCACTTCAAAGTTATTCGGTTTGTGGGAATATCAGTTCTTTCTGCCGCTGTCAACAGAAATTCCACATCCGCCTCAATGGGTGAATGCTGCTCTCAAGATTCATAAATGGACATAACTTAAAACGTATGTCTTTGGCAGTGACCCAGCCATTCTCGTCCGTGGCCAGCAAATCGACGATCGAAACTTGTCGTTTTCGTATTCTTTGTCCGAGATTGGATTCTTGATAAGTGCCGCGACTTGATCCGGACCAGCGGCTTGAGGACCGCGTTCAGGCAGGGGTGCAGTGAGACTGGTAGCAAGAACGACGAAAAGTGCAACGAGCGACGCCAAGGACGCAAATCGCCACCCGACGCCAAGAACGCCAATCGCCGATCCTTCGAACTTTGTCGATACAACTTCGATCAACGAGCACGCCGAATAGTTTGGTTGAAAAGACGAAAAGTGCGAAAAGACCAAATAGACGAAAAGTGCCTCCCACGTAGGTGGCACGAATGGCACTGTCAGCGTGAGGCGTGGGTGGTGTCAGCGTGAGGCGTGGGTGGCACTTTCTGATTTTGCACTTTCTCATTTTATAA
>CAZVBC010000155.1:0-15540 GCA_964625155.1 uncultured Pirellulaceae bacterium | reverse complement strand
TCATTTTCTGGTTCCACTCGTTTGCAGCCATCTGATCTCGTCGACCTCGGGCCGACAGAGCGCGGAAAAATTCGACATGGGAATGGGTTTCGAAACGCTAGTCCATCCTTGATCAATATGGTTAAAGGCCTGTTCAAGCAAATGGCTCCGGGGGATGAACTATACGTATTCGAAGACTTGACCGGAAGCCGCGCATATCTTCAGTTTCGTAATGGCAAGCTCGTCAATCATAATCCTGCGCTCTGCGTTCCTACGGCTGATTTGGCTAACATAAACCGCGTCCCTTTTCCCAATTTTGCTTTACGTTTTGGAATATTGCCTTACTTCGTCCTGCTAGTGATAACTGTTCTGTGTGTTGTTCGGTTCCTCAAGCGCCACTCACCTCCGAACGCATGGCCCAAAAACGAATGATGAAACGAAAAACTGACAAATACCGCGAATTTGTCGATTACCCTCGTTATGGTCGACGTCCAAACATCTCCGGCTTAAATCCTAGCCCAATAGACGCGGATGTCCGCTTACATTGGAACACGACGACACATAAAGAGATTGTTGCCCAATTCGAATCGATTCTCGGGAAACGCTGGCCGTGTGGGGACTTTTCTGCGTATACCTTCGGCACGAAGCACACCTAATACCGCGATTCTCGCGGACCCTTCAAAACAGCCCCGTGCGACTGTCCCAATTACGCACTACTTTGACCTCGAATGACACTGCCAAGACTGTAAACGACAATTTATTTTCTATGCCGAAGAGCAAAAACATTGGTACGAAGAATTGGGTTTTGGATTGGAGTCCCGCTGTGTCCGATGCTCCGATGACATTCTGCGTCGCAATCGCAGACAAGTTCACGTGACTGAGTCGCCAGATTTTGTTCGCATGACTCCCACCCCAAACCCAGGACTTACATGGATTCTTTCTGCGATGAAACGCACATGATAAAGAAGTCACAACTCCCACTGGCAATCGCGCCCAGCATCATGTGTTTGACTGACTTGGCACTTACACTGGGTGGACAGTCACCTGATTATTGGAACGATGCATCGCTGGACGTACCTCCAGAACATCCGAAACAACGCTTTACCGTTCAACACTTGCTCGCTTTGTGGCCGGTCCGGTTCCTCGCATATGTCGGTAGTGTTACATTTTCCCTTCACACAATTGCAGTAGCTATAAGCCTAAATAGCGCCGCAAAATGGACGATCGTCTTCACCCTTCCCGTTGTGAAGGACGCCTTTTGGAAATGGTATTCGGTGAATCGGCTCGGCTATCACCCTGGTTCGTTGAGCGTATGGGAACACGTACAAATTGGTTTGCTAATAGACTCTGTCGCGTGCATTTCCTTGGCAGCAGCCATACTTGCGATCCTACAGTTGACGATAGGCACTATGTCCACAAAACAAAATGAATTCCGATAACAATGGGTTGCAGACGAAGCCTGCCATCAGCCGTTTTGACTTGCGTCGAGTCAACCGCTCGGGCTCACTAAAACCTGGCGTTGAACCAAGGCGTCTGCGTCGGACGTGCGTCTGCGTCATTCCAATTGACCTGAGTGCTCTATTGGCCCGCAGAGTGAGGGACGAGGACTCGGGCGCTGTAGGTGCCGGCGTCTAAGCGTGTGCCCGGATCGAAGTAACCACGTTTTATGAAGGCTAAGGCGGTGGAAGCATGGAAGGGCAAGCCTGGGGCAGACGAAGTGATTGTGCCGACGAGTTTGCCATCGCAGGTTAAATCGCCGCCAGATTCGGCTGGACCGGCAATCGAGAGTAAACACAACTTCTTTTGCAATTGGCCACGTGCATCCAGCCGGGCAACTGTTTCTTGTCCAAGATAACAACCCTTAGTGAAACTGATGGCGGTAGCATCGCGGTCAAGTTCCTGTGGCAGCGTTTTGCTGGTAATTTCTCGACCAGCCAAAGGCCAAAATGCACGAATACGCTGAGCTTCAAATTCAGCTTGACAATCGCAGATATCAATTCCGGCGCTGCGTATCTGGCCTTCAAACTGTTTAGCATGCGTTCTCGCGACCAGAGTTAACTTAGAACGATCAGATATGATTTTGGCATGCAAGCCGATTACTTTCGAATCGTCACAGATCGACTCGAATATTGGCGGGAATTGCCCGGCCGGCGAATTTGGTGTCGGCAAACCGAGGACCGAATCCGTAGCTTGTCCAGTGAGTACATAACATGCAAAATCTGCCGAGCGGTCGCGAACCACCGCATCTTCGCGAACGATGTAACGATCCACGTGACGAACCAGGACGGCTGGATCGGGTAATTGTGAGATGAGCAAATAATCGTCGGGCAAATGTACAATGTTGACCAAAGCCACAACCCAGCCTCGGACATCGGTGACAAACGCTTCGAGAGAATGGCCCAGCGGCAACCGACTCACGTCATTTGTGGTCAGATTATTGACGATCGTGCGAGCGTCCGCTCCCGCGATACTGATTACGCTCGCCATGGGCAAAGGAGCGCATGCGCCAGCCGTCCATTTCTGTTGAGTTTCTGCGGTGATCATCACGTCAAGCAATTATGTCTTTGACAATGCGACCGTAGAGATCCGTCAAGCGATAGTCGCGCCCCGCGTGGCGGTAGGTCAGTCGCTCGTGGTCGATGCCAAGTAAATGCAAAAGCGTGGCATGCAAATCGTGCATATGTACTTTGTTTTGAATCGCATGATGACCAAATTCATCTGTTTCACCGAATGTTGATCCCGCTTTGACGCCGCCCCCTGCTAACCAAACCGTAAAGCCTTCAGGGTTGTGATCACGACCCGTACCATTCTCTTGGGCATAGGGAGTTCTTCCAAACTCTCCGCCCCACCACACCAACGTGTCTTCTAACAGGCCACGTTGTTTTAGGTCAGCCAGCAGTGCGCCGATAGGACGATCCACAGCTCTTGCATGGTCCGCATGTTTGGGCAAATTAGAATGTTGATCCCAGGCCGGATTGGCAGAATTGTCTCCATAATTGACTTGTATAAATCTCACACCAGCTTCGCAAAGTCGTCGCGCTAACAAGCACCGTTGGCCGTAGTCCTTAGTGACCGGATCATCGATTCCGTACAGGTGCAGCGTTTCAGCAGATTCATCACTCAGATCCACAATCTCCGGTGCAGTCGATTGCATTCTCCAAGCCAATTCAAATGACTCCAAAACGGCTTCGAATTCCGAGTCACTAGATTGCCGGCGAGCAATCTGTTGCTGGTTTAGCGATTGAATTAGTTCGAGTTGGCGGCGCTGCTGGCCGGTCGACCGCGATTGGCTGGTCAAGTCATTAATTGTCAGTGGCAAATCGCTGACCGCCTGACCAATGGGAGTTCCCTGGTATTTTGCTGGCAGGAAGGCGCTGCCGTAGTTTCTAGGCCCACCGTTTCCAATGGAAGGGGCAATCGACACGAAGCCCGGTAGGTTATCGTTTTCCGTACCAAGTCCATACTGCACCCACGAACCGAATGAGGGACGCACAAAATTCGTCGAGCCACAATGCAAGAACAAAGTAGCCGGTCCATGAGCAACCCCTTCCGTGTGCATCGAGTGGATGAAGCACAGATCATCGGCATGCACGGCGGTGTGTGGAAACAGGTCGGAAACCCAGCGTCCGGTTTCACCGTATTGGCGAAAAGCCCACGGAGAATTCATTACTCGAAACGTCGACTGCGTCTTACCCGAGTTCGCAAAAGCGCGGGCGTCGAGGAACTCGAACATCTGACCATTGCGTTGAGCGAGTAACGGCTTTCGATCAAACGAATCGACGTGACTGACACCTCCTTGCATAAACAAGAAGATAATCCGCTTTGCCTTTGCCGCAAAGTGCGGTTGTGGACTGCTAGGAATGGCAGCAACCGACTTGCGCGAGGCAAGGGCGGACGCTGCCAAAGCACCAAAACCACATGCAGCCGTTTGGAGCAGACTTCGACGATTGGGATTGATGAACATCGGCCTCTACCTACTCTAAAAATCGAAAGTCGATCGACGCAAACATACTTTGGAGCAATTGCTCCAAAGCCAAACGTTTCGCGCTGGGCGATGAAGCAGTGGGATCTTGCATAAACTCAAGGCAACGAGCCAGCTCTCCTTGAGTGGGCGCGCGACCATAGCACAGGACATATGCCAGTTCAATCCATGCTCGGTCGTTCCCGGTTTCCGCTTGTTGCACGATGCGCTCGGCGGCAGCTTTTGACCTGGCTTCCACCCAGGGATTATTCATCAAAATCAGGGCTTGAGGCGCCACGGTACTGCGAGCTCGCCTGCCCGAAGGCATACTGGGATTGGGAAAATCAAATGCTTCAAACAGCTCAGGTAGCGAATTACGGAATACTGGATGGTAAACCGTGCGTAAAGAGGACAGATGGTGATAAGCATAGTCATCCCGAATATCGTCACGATAGGTGGGGCCTCCTGGAATATATTGAAGTTCCCCGCTAATCGCCAACATTGCATCACGCAGGGATTCAACATCCACCCTGCGTGCGTTAGATCGCCAATACAGTCGATTCGCTGGGTCTGAAGAATTGGCCAATTGAGACGGTTCGACGACGCTACGACGATACACGTCGGACATAACCAACTGTCGCACCAGTTTCTTTGTCGACCATTCCCCTTCTTGAAAACGGACAGCCAACCAGTCCAATAGCTCTGGGTGAGAGGGTGTCTGGCCGGTAGTTCCAAAATTGTCGACCGTGTCGACCAATCCTTCTCCCATCATCCAATACCAGACTCGATTAACGTACACACGAGAAGTTAAAGGATTATCGTTACTAGATAACCAGTCAGCCATTTCGACACGGCCACTGGTGTGTTCGCCCAGGACCACGGGTTTGCCGTTCGAAACAGCTTGCAAGAATCCGCGAGGTACCACTTCACCTAACGTATGGACACTGCCACGCACATGGATGGCGATATCCTTGGCGGGCAATTGTTCCTCAATACCCATCGCGACCGGGCGCGTTGCCAATTCGGATTCAATTTCCTTAATTTGGCGTTCAACACCGGCCAATTCCTGCTTGCGCTGGCGAATTTCTTCGCTAGGCAACTCATCGCCAGTTGCATTCTCATTACCCGCATCCTTCGCCCCAGCTCCACTGGCGATTGGCTGCTGCTGAGCAACCTTAGCGACAGGTGCGACGGGCAGGAACTGTACACAATCGGCGATGACATGCCCGTCGGCGTTGGTATTGGAAACGATCACAAACGCTTGTCCATTGGGTTCAAATCGGTAGTTACCCAGGGAAAACCACAGACCTTCCTCGGGAGGCAATTGGCTCTGATCAACTAAAACCTCTCGTTCACCATCCGCACTAAATACTTTGAAGTTGGCGTTTGATGCTCGATTCGAACCAGGTGAATAGGATACGCGCACTTGATATGTGCCTGGCGGCAGCAATTTAGGTTCAAAGGTTACTGATTTGGTCCCTTGATCGGCATGGTCGTCGTGGATATATCCACTGCCCACGTACGGCTTCGAGGCAGATGATTCCCGCCAATAGCCGACCTTCTTTGCCTGCACATCGTCGATGACAATCCCATCGAGCTGTTTGGCAGAGATCTGTTTTCGATCCTGGACGCCCGAATTACCGAGCAATTTCTTCAACTCGGACGAGCGTTTGTTCAGCCCGACCAATTCAGTCTCCAAATGAGTAAACCGCTGTTGTACTGCGTCTGGTACAGGGAGTGGTTTGAGCAGCCATTTGGAGAGATTCGAGTGATCAAATGCTCGAGAACCCTTAAGAATTCCTGCCATCGCATAATAATCGCGCACAGGAATCGGATCGAATTTGTGATCGTGGCAGCGAGCACAGCCGATCGTCTGCCCAAGGTACACTCGCCCAATCACATCGAGTTGTTCGTCGACAAAATCCATCTCGAGTTGCTTTTTATCTTGTTCTTCGAAATTCGAATTCCCAAGCGTCAAAAATGTGCCGGCAGTAATTTGCATAGCCCGCTCGTGGCGATCGGCTGATTGCATAAGATCACCGGCAATCTGCTCTTTGAGCAATTTGTTGGTCGGACGATCGCTCCCGAAGGACTCGATCAGATAGTCTCGGTACCGCCATGCATCCTTAAAGACGAAGCCTCGCAAGGTAACCGATTCGCCATAACGGACCACGTCCATCCAATGTCTTGCCATGCGTTCGCCAAATCTAGGCGAAGCCAGTAGGCGATCGACTAGGCGGTCATAGGCGTCCACAGAATGGTCGCTAACAAATCTCGCAATTTCATCTGCGGTGGGTGGCAAGCCGTGTAAGTCGAAAGTGAGTCGACGAATTATCGCTGTGGCTTGAGCGGGACCTGCACCCTGCAATCCCGCTTCAGATAATCTACGATCAATAAAACGATCGATCGGAGTTGTCGATGACTTGGTCGTGCTTGGTCCGGGAATTGAAGGATCGGCAATAGGCCGATAAGCCCAGTGTTTACCGGCTTCCGACAAAGCCAAACCAGTGGATTTGGATTTTAGGACCCCGACTGCGGTCGTACGCGGATCCACTGCTCCAGATTCGATCCACTTCCGAAAATCACTGATGACTTCTTGAGGTAATCGACCTTCCGGCGGCATTTGCAGAGTCAAGTTCTTGTAGCCGATAGCTTCCATTAGCCGACTGGAATTGGGCTGGCCAGGAATTACCGCAGCACCTGAATCGCCACCCTTGGCGATACCCGGTTGTGAATCAAGTAACAATCCTCCGCTAGCTTCGGTTTCCGCCGCATGGCATTCGTAGCAGTACTTGACCAAGGCAGGTCGAATGCGTTTTTCAAAAAAATCGACTTGGTCTGCCGGAAGATCCGCTGCACGGCTCAAGTGCCCAAAACAAGTCGCCACCCAAGCCGCAAACACAATCGTGCGGCCGAACTTCGAAACCAATGGCATTGGGGAAAAATCACCTGCCAACATTTTGTGAAGCAACTCCACGAGCCATTTCGTCTAGTTAATCCAAAGTTATGCCTAACGCTCGGCGTTTGCAGTCCTTGCCGATTGTTGGCGCATGGCCGTTTTTCTCGTTAAGGGGACAATCCTGTGGTGCAACAGTGTTCAAACTATGTCCAAACTTTGATTGAAATTCAGTAGGGTAAAACTCGTGCCGAGCTAACAATAAATTGGCTCACCAGGAAATTCGCCCTCCTGATCTCTAAAATTAAGCTGTGACAATCTCGCTGGCGTAATAACGGAGACTCTGATCTTACCAAGGGTGGTAAGGGCAAAGCAACCTGCATTAGGTGTTTTTCAGCCAGTCCTGGTACTATATGTTCTATCCTAGATCGGCAATAACCCGAACGCGATCAAGTTCGATTTGCAGCCAAGCCGATGATTGGGATACGGAGAATTGGATTCCAGCTACCAATCTGTGGGGACCGCCATGAATTACTTTAGAAAAGTGGCGATTAAACTTCCACTGGTTAGATCGAACTTTCAAGTCACAATTCTCGCGAGCTAGCTGCCAAATTTACTTTACTGATTTTTAACCACATCCGAACCTCGATCGCCGAGCCAGTCGCATGAAGCGAGCGTATTCCCTCGTCGTGCCTACCGTTCTCGCGGCTTCCATTTCCGTGGCGACTTGCACACCGGCACTGGGACAGCCAGCGCCCCATGAGAACCGAGATCACGCTGCGAATTCTCGCGCACAAACGAGCCAGCGGTGGGTTGTCCGCGACCCTAGGACTGGTAAGTGGTTTCAACAGGAAATCCGAACCACTGAGCAACCCGTCAGCCGCTGGGAATGGAAACAGGCAGAGCAAACGGTATACACACCTCAAACGGTTACCGAGTTCCGTCCGCATCACGAGACAATCTATGTTCCTCAGACATCTTACGTCATGCAATACAAGGCCAAGGGAACTTGGAACCCGTTCCTACCTCCAATCGCTTCTTACGAATACGTGCCACAAACCACTTGGATCGCGCAAACTCGCGTTACCAATCGCCCAACCACTGTTCAGAAGTGGGTGGCCAAACAAGAAAAAGTGATTGTGCCCGCACTGGTTCAAACAACCGGAAAAACGGAGCAATTAGTGCAAACCGAAATCTCCGTTCCGTCGACGTTAGGCAATCCACCAACATCAGTCACGACCACGCCCAAGATGCCTCAGTTAATTGCAAGTCCTCAAACTCGGCAACCTTTGTTCCGAATCCCGCTGCTGGCCAATCAACCCATTTCGCGCTCAGTGGTCCCTGCCACAAACATCCCAACCAGCGGAGGCCTAGTCTTGCCACCACCGATGCTTCCTGGTTCTAGTCAACGCAGTTATGCGGCACCGCTGTTAACATCGACTCCTACTGGCCAAACTGCCTTTCGCGACTCATGGCAAACCGGATTGCCTGCGACCGTCGTTCGCTAACTGAAGGTTCTGCTGGAATGCAAAGGTAGCAACAACCAACTACAAACTACTTCACTGAGAACTTCATTACGGTAGATTGCTCAAACACCTGACCAGGTTTCAGCAGCGTTGTCGGGAACGAGGGTTTGTTAGGGGAATCCGGATAATGCTGAGTTTCTAAGCAAAATCCATCATATTGCTTGAATCCGCCGCTGCTCGGTGTGCCGCTAAGATGGTTGCCTGTGTAAAGTTGAACGCCTGGCTGGGTCGTGGAGACTTCCATCACGCGTCCACTCGTGGAATCGACAACTCGTGCAGTTGCTCGAAGGTCACCCGGCGATCCATTGACGACATAACAATGGTCATACCCTTTAGTCGCTGGCAACTGTCCGATCCTCTCGCCAATCTTACGAGGCTGACGAAAATCGAGGGGAGTTCCGTCCACGGCTGCCATTTCGCCAGTTGGAATTAATGTGTCATCGACTGCCAGATATTTGTCGCAATGTAGCTGAAGATCGTGATCAAGCACGCTTCCTTTTCCAGCACCTGCCAAATTCCAATACGCGTGATTCGTGAGGTTGATTACGGTGGGTTTATCTGTCGATGCCTTGAACTTGACCAACAACTCGTTGTCGTTATTCCATCGATAATCTGCAACAACCTCAAGCGTGCCCGGATAACCTTCTTGACCGTCGGGACTAATTACGCGAAAGCGAATTCCTACCGAGCTATCCGTCTTGATTTCCTCTGCAGTCCAAACCAGCTTATCAAATCCAACTGTGCCGCCGTGAAGATGATTGGGGCCGTTATTGGTGACCAACGTATAAGTCTTCCCATTGATTTGGAACTTGCCACCCGCGATACGATTGCAAAACCGTCCGACTGTTGCTCCGAAGTAAGGGTGACGTTCCAGGTAACCAGTGAGATTTGGAAAACTGAGCGAAACGTTTGCGCGAACTCCTTGGCGATCCGGGACTTCGACACTAGTTATGATCGCTCCATAATTCGTAAGCTGGACGAGGTTGCCAGCGGAATTCTTAAGAGTGTATAGGGCAACCTTTTTTCCATCGGGTGTGGTCCCAAAATCCTGTATAGTGATCGTCATCGAGTTCTGATTACCTTGGACGGTTTGAGTTGCTAATAACTGCGCACTTAATACTGCCCCGATTAGACCAAACATATGCCCCGTATGCAGCAACACGTCGCGCGCCTTACAGTACATTTTCCCAATCATCTAATTAAGCTCTCTCGTCAATTTTTGCCTATGAGTTTGTATATGGGGAATAATAACAGAAACACGATGCTCCGTTAATGATCGAAGATCGCCATATTCAATTTCCGATGCGTTATGCCCGCTTGCTTTCCAGAGGCTGGGCGCGAATCCTGCTCATGCACGGACAAGACCAATGGACATCATGTTTTCTTGCATTTCAGTATTGCACGTGCTAATTTGCTACCCTCTTTGCGGTGATGCGAAGGGCACTAAAACCGCAAAGCCCAACATTTACTCCACTGGCAATGTTGCCTCACACTGCGATCAGTAAGCCCCTCAGCCACTTCCAAACACAATGACAACTGACACAACCGACCGCTGGAAACTACAAACCGTTCATCACATGGGCCTAACGGTGGCGGATATTGAACGGTCGATTCGATTTTATCGGGACGTGCTTGGAATGGAGTTGCTGCGCCGCCGACCGCAGGTGGACAACGATTACGTCGCGCAGCAAACAGGCTTACCGGCGGTTGTGCTCAATGTGGCCTCGTTTGGGATTTCGGCTGACAGTCCAGTAACGCTGGAAGTCGTCCAGTACATGAACCATGTCGGTTTGCCAGCCGAGCCGGCAACCAATTGTGCAGGCATCAGCCACTTGTGTTTTACGGTTTCCGATTTGCAAACCGCGTACCTCGCATTGAAATACCAGGGAGTTTGCTTTCGTTCCGAACCTGTGACGATTACGGCCGGGCCAAATCGGGGTGGCTTGGTTGTCTATTTCTACGACCCTGACGGTTATACATTGGAATTGTTTCAGCCTCCCGCGGTGTCACAAGTGGTTATGGAGTAGGACGGTGGACGATCGGTTCAATCTTTCCGGAAGGGTCGCTTTAGTCACTGGAGGTTGTCGAGGCATTGGTGCGGCCATCTGCAAGGCGCTGGTCCAAGCTGGGGCAACAGTAGTAATACTTGACCGGGACCTAACTCAGTTTCAATCACAGACGAACAATTTAACCGATCCTCAATCTGGTCGGATCATCGCCTTTGCTTGTGATGTACGTGATAAGGACCAAGTGGAACGCTGCGTAACCGATATCGACCAGCAGCTCGGGCGGATTGATGTGTTGGTAAATAATGCCGGTATTCACCGCCGTGGGACACCGGTAGATTTTTGCGACCAAGATCTGAGCGATGTCTTCGATGTCAACTTGCGCGGAGCTTTTTTTATGGTCGGCGCGGTAGGCCGGATCATGCTTCGCCAATCGAGTGGATCGATTATCAATATGTCTGCTTTAGGAGGCGGCCTGATGGGGCTTGGGCGCGGGGGTTCTATCTATGGCATGACCAAGGGAGGGATCGTTGCTTTGACACGTGATTTGGCTGCCGAGTGGGGGCGGTATGGTATTCGAGTCAACACGGTTGCCCCCGGTTGGATTCGTACTCCGATGACACAAGCTTTACAAGCAGATCCGGTGCGGAGTTCAAAAGTACTCGAGCGAGTTCCATTACGACGATGGGGTGAAGCCGAAGAAGTTGCTGACGTTGTTTTGTTCTTGGCAAGTAATGCGTCACGGTACGTCACCGGCTGCACAATACCAGTCGACGGAGGTGCCGCCAATGTGATTTCCCTAGTGATGGAATGATATCGAACTGGACTTCTACAAGGTTGTGTATCTTCAAAGACTATTGATCCATTAGTTGCGCGAGATATTCCGGCAGCCTCGGATGCACGAAGGAAAAACCTTGATCGGTCAAACATTGAGGCACAGCGCGACAGCTCGATAACAACAGCTCATCTGCCATTTCCCCCAAGCCGATTCTCAGCACCCAAGCCGGCACAGGAATCATTGCTGGCCGCCGCAATACTCTCGCGAGCATTCGAGTGAACTCGCGATTGGTAACTGGATGGGGAGACGTCACGTTCAGAGGCCCGTAGTAATCGTGAGTCAGCATACTCGAGATCGCGAGTACAGCATCTTCAATGGCGATCCAACTCCAATACTGCGTCCCGCTCCCCAGAACTCCACCGATTCCACAGCGAAAAATGGGTAACAGCTTTTTGAGAGCGCCACCTTCCAGAGCCAGCACAATTCCCAGCCGAGCATGTACAACGCGCACTCCCGCTGCAGCAAGTTGATCGCTGGCATGCTCCCAGTCGTAGGCAAGTTGAGCCAGAAAGCCCGCCCCACAGCTCGTCGCTTCGGTTACCAAATCCTCGCCACAATTACCGTAGTAACCAGTCGCTGAAGCGCTCACAAATACACTGGGCGGTCGTCTCAAGCCGGCTAGTTGCCTGGCTAAGATTTCCGTAGCCTCAACCCGTGACTGTCGCAGCAGTATCTTTTCGTGCCGACTCCAGCGGCGCTGACCAATATTGCAACCCGCCAAATGCACCACAGCATCCAACTGTTCGCATTTTTCGAGTTCTTGAATGCCTCTGACGGTGTCCCAATGACATGTATCCAGAGTATGGGCTTGGCTCGCATTGCGGACAAGAGAAATAACCGTGTGACCGCTGCTGGCTAGGTAGCGAGCAAGCCGACTACCCAACAACCCCGAAGCACCTGTGATGGCAACTCGTAATGGCGTGATCTGCTGCATTGGTAACTGACTCACTCCGTTGCCAACCAAAGAGTTTGTATCACCGTGGTCTGGTGATCAATCACACACGCGAGGATGTTGCTGTTGGTCGCCAGTCGCGCACCGTGCACTTACAAATACTCTTTCCATCCGCGAGATTGCAGTTGTTTCACTACTTCGCGCACGCGTTCTTCCTCGTGCTTTGGAGCCACCAACGTAGCATTGGGAGTATGTACGACGATCGTATCCTGCATGCCGATAGTCACTACTAAATGGTCTGGGTCACCAAACACAATCATTCGCTGTGACTGGATCGGTAAGAATTTTCCTTGCACACAATTTCCTTGCTCATCGGGAGGTGTCAACCGGCCTATCGCTTGCCAACTACCCACATCGTCCCAAGCAAACGTGACTTCGATTACAGCCACATCGTCATAACGTTCCATGACAGCAAAATCGATCGACTTGGAAGAGATTTTCTCAAACTCCCGCTGCAACGTCACCGTAAATCCAGGCGAGCCAATGCTGTTGGCTATGGTGTCAATATGCTTCATGCATTCAGGTTCGAAATGGCGCAGCGCATTCAAAATGGTTTTGGCGCGCCACATGAAGATCCCACTATTCCAATAATACGTACCCGCCTGCAAATATTGTTCGGCAGTTTGTCGATTGGGCTTTTCACGAAAAGAAGTCACTCGAAACGCAGCTCCCGCATTGGCTTGTTTTAAGGCCTCGCCGCGTTGAATGTAACCAAATGACTCGGCTGCGTACGTGGGGCGAATTCCAAACGTGATAATACGGTCAGGTGAACCCTCAATTAAGCGCATTGCCGAACGCATGCAATCTTGAAATTGAATTTGCGTATTGATGACGTGGTCGGCTGGTAAAACTAGCATGACGCCATCAGGATCGGCATTGGCAATTAATGATGCGGCCAGTGCAATACAAGCAGAAGTGTCCCTTTTGGCTGGTTCACCGACGATTTGCTCGGGCGGAACCATGGGTAGTTGCTCGCGCACAGGTGCGACCAAGTTTTGGTTCGTCATCACCAATGTCTGTTCAGGCGAAACCAGTCCCTGCAGTCGATCAAAGGTCGACTGCAACATCGTGCTCTCGCCGACCATGCGCAACATTTGTTTTGGAAAATCCACGCGGCTTGCGGGCCAAAAGCGAGTTCCAGAGCCACCTGCCATGATGACAGCGTGCAACACTTCAATTCTCCGATAAACGATCAACAATCAAAACCAGCCCCCCAACCGATGCGGGGCAAGATGAGCTGCTTGCAATGGACATCTGACTCAAGCCTATCTCACAAGGGGCTCGTGCCCATTAAATGCTGATTGCGAGAAGCCCGCATTGTAGGCCGAACCTCTCAAACTCACCATTACCGAATAAAAATCTTTCCCAGCCCCCGGCAACTCGCAGTAATGTGTTTCTGGTTAGGATAACTTGGACGCGTGTTATCTTAACAGAGTATCCACGTCGAAGGAGACTCCCTGCGGCAACTTGTGAATCACATCGACTTGATCGAGTGCCCATTCGGGATGGATTTCAACAGCCACCTCTTCCCTAACGCGCGCACCCGCAGCCTGCAACCAACGCCGATGCAGGGCTAATAGTGCCCGCTTTGAGTCAGTCGGCGTATCCAGCGGTTCACCGTCCGCATTTTTAACGGGTGCAAAAACATCCGCTGCTTCGGCTTCTACTACCAATGCCCGCTCTGCTAATGGCAGCAAATCAAAAATAAACCGTTCGAATTTGATTGCGTTTGGCGCGGTGGGTTTGATTATCTTGCCCTCATCATCGACAAACGGCACAGCCTTCTTGGCTCGGTGAAATGGCAAGCCAGCAACGCTGCTGACAACCGACTCCAAGAAAGCTCGCTCAAATACGTGCACCGCAATATTCCCTGCCCACAACTTCAACGACCCATCAGGCTGAAGCTGTTCGGCGGCCCAGTCCGGCAAGTCGCTGTACTCAATGATTTGCACGCGACCATCTAGGGCAACGACATTGCCAACTTTTTCTTTAGCAAATCGCTTCTTTACAACTTGTGTCGTGATTTGACTGTTCAGCAATAGATGGTAACCAATGAGCAGCGGATCGCAAATTTCCACTAACGGATTGTCGACTTGCGCATAAAAGAAATGCTCAATACCAAGATTCCGTGCATGCGCAAAACAACCCTGGCGATCCATCGCGCTGACCAAGCCACCGTGTCCATCGGGACTGGTCGCAAGTTCTGCTGGCCCGGACATTAGTATGCGTCCCGATTTTGCATCAATTGCGGGCATTGTCCCCTGACAGAAAATAAACAACTGGTCAGGACCAAGCCCCAAATTCGCTTGCTGAGCAAAGTACTCCTTGGTTTCAGCATCAGTCGCTGGGCTGGTCATGATATACATCGGAATGGACACATCGTAACGCCGCATGACCGCGAGCAGGCGGTCAATATGCATTTGGAAAAGTGTACGACCGCTGATCGGTCCGATTGGGTACATGCCCTTCGGTCGATCGAAGCCCAATCGCGTCCCCTGTCCACCAGCGACCAGAATCATGCCCACTTTTCCTGACCGCAAGGCTGCTTGACCAGCTTGTCGCGCCGCGTCACTAGAAAATTGCGAATGTTCGCACCCCAAGCGTACTGCCGGAGGTGGCTCAGCTCGTGCGGCGAGTAGCCTCCAGTCGACAGCATCGTCTTGATCGGATGCCAAACGCCGCACTAGATCGAAATCGATGGCAACCAATTGCGAAAGAAAATTCGCATGCTGGTCCGGCGTAAGTCGATCTGCAAATTGCAGTAAATGCTCTTGACCATACTGACCTAACCATTCCTTGGTTGGACGCACCATAAACACCTTTGGATAAGAAGGATTGATGAACTGCAACACGCCGCAAACTGGTTGCCAGCAACTTGTTGAAACTACTCAAGAACCAGGTGCACGAGCAAGTTTATCGAATATCGAAAATCGGAGGCTAACGCCTTCCGGCTGATTTTATGTGCCTCGCAATGAATTGTGTCCTTTCCCCCATTTCCTCCAACCGCGCTCACCATCTTGCAAATAATGACATAGACGGTCCATCTGATAAAGTAATTGGATTAGTCTTCATTCATGATGACTGTTTCGAATAATTGTTTCTGTTGAATTCTAGGATAAACCCTGCTGTCCTTCGAGCTAAATATCGGGCATTCTAGTTGTAAATGCGGCTCTAATGACGCAAGGACGCACACAGTCAATTTTCATCTCAGAGTTGTCGTCGCCTGGCGCCCGTTTTCAATGCCGTCGTACGATCCTGGTGCCAGCAAAGGGCGAACTTGCTCAAAATAAAGGTGCTCGAATGTTGGTACAGTTTGGGAATATACAATATGGCCCCTTGTTCAGCGACAGCCCACAAGTGGGCGAATTAGCACAATAGCGAG
>CAZVBC010000154.1:2996-15541 GCA_964625155.1 uncultured Pirellulaceae bacterium | reverse complement strand
AGACGACAACTCCCATCAACAGCGACAATATGCCGACAGGTCCAGCTCGGCGGATTTCTCGCACATCGACACCAAAGGCAGTGGCGATGATCGCGAAATCTCGCAACATCGTACCGCCTAGAATGGCCACGCCTGCAAAAACTGTTACATCGGCGATCCCATTTTTCCCGCCGGTAATACTGCCGCCGCAGTAGGCCAACAGCAATCCCAACAGAATGGCAATGGCTGAACCGTGCAAGCGCCCTTTGGTCAATTGACTCGAGAGCCAGTACGAACCATACATCAGAGTTCCTACCAAAGCCAAAGCGACGATCAAGTCATATTTGATCAAAACGCCACGCATTATTTGAAGAATATCCTGCATGATCCAAGTTAGCTTTCGTTTGGTTTGTCGTCTGAGTTATCGTCCAGTGCGGCAAAGTTGTTTTGTCGACCTAGTCGATCCAGCAAGGGTACAAGAGTAAAACAAGCAATCGTTACGAGGCATCCGGCAGCCAGCGCCAGTGGACCACTCCTCATGGCATTGAATACATCTTGGCTGGATGCCATGGCGACGACGATAGGAATATAGATTGAACTCCAGAACAGGATCCCGTGCTCTGTCGCGGGTGCCAACTTTTTGTGACTGCGCAAGATTTCGGTGAAGGCGATCAACAGCAGCATGCCGATTCCGACGCCACCGACATTGGCACGCACTTGCAATAACCAACCTAATACCTCACCCAGTAGCATGCCGATGAGCGTACATAAAGCTAAGATGGCTACGCCGTAAATGGCCACAACGATCACCTCTTGTCGACGAGAATCAGATGTATTAGCGTACGCGATCAATTCAGTGATAGGGTGCTGAAGAATTCACACCAGGGAGTTCAGCGCATATGGCGAGTTTGCAGGATATCTACAGCACATCGCTGGCTCTGCTGACCGATTTGTACCAGATTACGATGGCGGCGGGTTATTGGAAGGGTGGTCGCGCAGAGCAACCCGCCGTATTTCATATGTTCTTTCGCAAATGCCCCTTCCACGGTGGCTACGCGATTTGTGCAGGCTTGGAGACTTTTCTGGAACTGGTGGAGTCATTTCGATTTACTCCGGACGACATCGATTACTTGCGTTCCATTCGCGGTAATGATAATCAGCCATTGTTCGAGGAAGGGTTTCTATCCTATCTAGCTGACCTGCGCCCGACGCTGGACATTGACGCCATCCCCGAAGGGACGATGGTGATGCCGCACGAGCCCCTGGTGCGAGTTAAAGGCTCGATCTTGCAAGCTCAATTACTCGAAACGGCTTTGTTAAACATTGTCAATTTCCAGTCGCTTATCGCTACCAAAGCGGCCCGTGTTTGCCGAGCTGCCAGAGGCGAAATGGTTTTGGAATTTGGTTTGCGGCGAGCGCAGGGAATCGACGGCTCGTTAGCGGCCAGTCGAGCGGCTCACATTGGCGGTTGCAGCGCGACCTCCAATGTGCTGGCGGGCAAATTGTATGGCATTCCAGTTCGCGGTACACACGCTCACTCTTGGGTAATGTCGTTTGATACTGAGCTGGACGCGTTTCGAAACTACGCGCGGGCCATGCCTAATAATTGTGTATTTCTGGTCGACACTTACGATACTTTAGAAGGTGTCCGCAACGCGATTCGAGTGGGGTTGGAATTGCGTTCGGCTGGACATGAATTGGTCGGTATTCGGCTCGATTCTGGAGATTTGGCGGCATTAAGTATCGAAGCTCGTAAATTGCTCGATCAAGCGGGTTTCACTGACGCTGTTGTCGTAGCGAGCAATGATCTGGACGAATTCTTGATGGAAAGTCTCAAGAACCAAGGAGCCAAGATTCGCGTATGGGGCGTGGGAACCAAATTGGTGACCGCATACGATCAACCTGCTCTGGGTGGCGTTTACAAATTGGGAGCATTTCAAAGAACGGATGGTCAATGGATTCCCAAAGTTAAACTTTCCGAGCAATTGGTAAAGACTTCTACACCCGGCGTACTGCAGGTTCGCAGATACTATCGCGATGGAATAGCAGTCGCGGACATGATCTACAACGAACTCGCGCCACCTGAAACGGCCGCGACCACCATGGTCGATCCGCTTGACGCAACTCGAAAAACTCGGTTCACGACGAATGACGATCACCAAGATCTTTTGATTCCAGTCGTGCGCACAGGCCAGCGAGTTTCGCCAAGACCGCCGCTACACCAACTTCGCTCTCATTGCCTTGACCAACTTGCGCAAGTTCACGATTCGGTATTGCGGCTAGACAACCCGCAGACGTATCCCGTGGGCTTGGAATTCGGGCTGGATGAGCTCAAGAAAAAACTGGTAATTGCAGCCCGTGAGCGTCAGAATGATTGAGCTCTGCCAGTTCGGGTTGGTACATTAAGGTGGCATTTGGCCAGCGATTCGGCAGCCAAATGCCGTTCTATCGAAAATGTACGTATGTAAGAAACGGCGACTGGAGGTTCGTTCGCTAGCGAGCGCCAACCAATTCCTTTTGCTGTTTCTTTCGTTCAGCGATCACATCCTCCTGAACATTGGAAGGACAGCGACGATAGGTGGCTAATTCCATCGTGAAGGTCCCTTGTCCTTTGGTCATGCTACGGAGGTCCGTTGCATAGCCAAACGTTTCTGCCAGCGGCACTTCGCAATTGATATAGGAAATTGAGTCGCGAGCATCGGTCGAACTAATGATGCCGCGGCGGCGAATCACGTCGCCCACAACATCACCTTGATAGAGTTCCGGGCACTCAATTTCAACCTTCATGATTGGTTCGAGCAATACCGGCTTGGATTGCCGCATGGTTTCACGGAAGCAATCGCAAGCACAAATATAGAAGGCTCGTTCCGACGAATCAACATCGTGGTAACTGCCATCGTGAAGGTCGATGCGGACACCGACTACGGGATAGTCAGCCAATGGTCCCTTGCCAACCGAGTCACGAAATCCTTTTTCTACTGGCGGAATGAACTGCTTTGGAATTCGTCCACCAACAATGTGCTCTTCGAATTCGAAAGTAGTTTCGCCTTCTGTTGGTAGGGGAGATAGAACACCTACAACGTGTGCGTATTGTCCAGAACCACCTGTTTGCTTTTTGTGCTTGTAATTGAATTCTACCTTTTGGCTGGGAGCTTCTCGGTAACTCACTTTGGGCGCTCCGACTTCTACATCAACTTTGTATTCGCGCCGCATACGCTCAACATAGATGTCCAAGTGCAACTCACCCATCCCGCAGATGATCGTCTCGCTGGTTTCTTCGTCGTTATAGACTTGGAAAGTTGGGTCCTCTTTGCGAAAGCGTTGTAGCGCCTTACCCATCTTGTCCGCATCAGCTCGGCTGGCCGGATTAACGGAGACTTTGATGACCGGTTGGGGAACGAACATGCTTTCCAGCGAACAGTAACCTCGTTCGTTTGAGTAGGTATCACCGCTGGCGCAATCGATGCCCATGACCGCGACGATATCACCTGCCTCGGCAGAGTCAATTTCCTCGCGCTTGTCCGCGTGCATGCGCACAATTCGGCTGAAGCGTTCCTTTCTGCCAGTTCGCTGGTTGGTGTACATTTCACCCTTGCTGGTTTTACCCTGGTAGATGCGCATAAACGTTAACTGTCCATACGGATCTTCGACAATCTTGAAGGCCATGCCAACGAACGGCTCGGTCGGGTCGGGTTTCAGTGGAAATCGTTGTGTTTCGTCGTCAACGCGACGAGCTTTGATCTCGCGGTCAAGCGGGCTGGGTAAGTAACGTACAACAGCGTCCAGCAGCAATTGAACACCTTTGTTCTTAAATGCGGAACCGACGTACACCGGAGTCGCACCTTGCTGCTGCGTAGCCTGTAGTACCACCTTGTGAATCAGTTCTTCGCTTACTTGCTCTTCGCTTAAGAGTAACTCCATCATCTCGTCGCTGTACATCGAGAGGCTTTCCAGCATTTGGTGCCGCGACTCCGCAGCTTCGTCGGTATACTCGGCGGGAATTGCTTCCTCGCGAATGTTTTCACCATCTTTACCGTCGAAGTAATAGGCTTTCATTGTGATCAGATCGATGACGCCTAAGAAATCGTCACCTGCCCCCATGGGGATCTGCATCATGATTGCGTCCGTGTTCAGTTTTTCCTTCATCATTTGGACCACTCGCCGAGCATTGGCACCCGTGCGGTCCATCTTGTTGATAAAGGCCAAACGTGGGATTTGGTAGCGCCGCATTTGGCGATCGACCGTCAACGACTGACTCTGCACTCCACCCACAGCGCACAAAACGAGCACGGCACCATCCAGCACTCGCAAACTGCGCTCTACTTCAATCGTAAAATCGACGTGGCCAGGCGTGTCGATCAAATTAATGAAGTGGTTTTTCCACTGGACGCTGGTCGCCGCGCTGGTGATCGTGATACCACGTTCTTTCTCCAGTTCCATATGGTCCATGGTGGCACCGTCGCCGCCACCGTGCACTTCCTCCATCTTGTGAATTCGGCCAGTATAGAACAGGATCCGTTCGCTCAATGTTGTTTTGCCCGAGTCGATGTGTGCACTGATACCAATATTGCGAATTTTTGCCAGATCCATACTTCTCACCTAGTAACCAAAGTCACCTAGTAACCAAAGAAAAACCACCAGTTTCAAGAGGCTTTACCAACCAGTCTCGAAAGAACACCGCTCAATAATACAACCAAGCGTCCGTTCCTAAGGACCGAAGCGAACTTTTTAAGTTCACATCGTCTATGTTGGAAATGTGAGAGACAAAGCTACGACTCCCAATTTAGGGAGGTCGGTGGCAAAGCGTGGTCTTACGGACAACCAGCGTCGGCTCCGCCGACAAAGTCGTCGACAGCCTTTCTCTTCCAGAATGCCCAAAATCCTCTTACAACTAATTCTCATAGTTTACAGAATCCGCAAGGTCAGAAAAGGCCAGTTTGAGCTCTTGTGTCCCACTAACACGGTAAGTTTTTTGCAGGCTACACAATTTCTTAATGTCAAAGTAGGGCGCTGAGACCCTGGAGCCATTCAGGTCACTGACACCAATTGGTTAAATTGCTAGAATTTATCGCGTTTGAGAAGCGGTGGTTCGTGATTAATAAAACCACTGGACAGCTTGAATGAAGATCTTCAGATCCTGAAGGGTTGGCGCGGTGTTTACTTATCGTCTGGCCGTCAGCGGTGGACTGTTGTTTATGGTGAAAGCGATCCCATCGAGATGTGAAATCATTTCCAGTGATCGAATGTTATTGGCGATTGTCATCCATCGGATCTCTTTCTGAGCAAGCATGACACTGATATTCTGGTGGGCTGGTGTAGAAAGTGCTTCAAGTAGAGTCCGGATGTGGTCCGCGTTCACGTTGATTGAGAGTAATGACGATGTCTAAGTTGTTCCTAAGAATTGGCTTGCTACTTTGTCAATTGATAATCACTGGTGCCGTTCATGCCCGCGTTTGGTCCGACAAAACGGGTCGGTTTCAAGTGGACGCTGACATGATTGCTTTCAACGAGACTTCCGTAGTATTGAAACGTCCAACAGGTGAGTTGTTGGGGATCTCGGTCAATGATTTGTCGACCAGCGACATCGAGTTCTTGCGCATGAGAGAAACCGCTGACAAAGCTAAGAAGTCGGCAAGCGAAATACAGACTTGGACCTCAAAAGACGGAATGAAAATGCGAGGTCGAGTTCTAGCTTACGGGCGCAAAGAGTTAGTGGTGCAACGCAAGCTGGGATCAGTAACATTTGATGGCAAGCGATTTGGTAGTATCGATCCACTGCATCAAAAATTGCTGTTGAAAATCGTCTCGCATTTAGAGAATCAAAAACTCGAAGACGAAAAGGGGCTTGAAACTTGGGCTCGTACCCTCGCAGGTAGTGCAAAGACCTATCGTTTAGAAGGAGTTTTGTTGCAGTTAGAAACCGGCGATGAAATTGGAGTCCCTTTCTTTCTATTTGCTCCGGAAGAGTATGCCATTCTCGAACCGGGCTGGCAGCGTTGGATCGAAGAAAAGGCCAGTGACGAACAGAAAGAGCATGAGAGTTTTCTAATGCGCTCGCAAGCGATGGCTTATCAGCAAGAACGAGTCCACCGCCACATAGAGATGGTCAAGTTAGAACTCTTGGCGGCTGCGACAGGAGTCATTGGTATATGGGATGTGGGGCTGGTGCCACGTCAAGGTATACGAGGCATGCCGATTCGAGTAGTTGTTCCAGCCGCCAATAGTGAAGCTGCCCGAGCGATGGCCTTGGCGAGGTATCCGGGTTATGTGGTTTCGGGAATGAGACGCGCGAACAATTAATCTTGCCTGTTTGCGAGGTCAATTGCCGTGGAATGTTAGGGACGCTAAACTGCGCCATTCAATAGATGCTTGTGGTTATTTTGCACCTCTGAGTGCTTGGAGAATTCGTCGATGAGTAGTGCCACCGGAAGCAGCAACCAAGGTCAGGTCGCTAAATTGACCGTGGACGGCAAAGAATTTGAGCTGCCGGTGATTGTCGGAACAGAGAATGAGCGAGCCTTAGATATTTCGCAACTGCGAAAACTTAGTGGCTATATCACGCTCGACGACGGTTACATGAATACAGGCAGTACGACCAGCGGCATTACGTATCTCGACGGCGAAGAAGGAACTCTACGTTATCGAGGTTACCGGATTGAGGATATTGCTGAACACTGTGACTTTGTCGAAACATCCTATCTATTAATTTACGGCAAGTTGCCTAACGCCAAAGAGCTGAGTGATTTTCGTGAGTCGATTCGGCGACACACAATGATTCACGAAGATATGCGGTCGTTTTACAATGGATTCCCCCGCGACGCGCACCCCATGGCGATTTTGTCATCGGTGGTCGGTGCGTTGTCTACTTTCTATCAGGACTCGCTCGATCCACACGACGCACGGCAAGTCGAGATATCCATTCATCGCTTGTTAGCCAAACTGCCGACAATTGCAGCCTACAGTTACAAAAAGTCCATTGGCCAGCCGTTTAATTATCCCAAGAACGATCTGAATTACTGTGAAAACTTCTTGCGATTAATGTTCGCTGTCCCGACGGAAGAATACGAGGCCGATCCCGATTTTGTTGACGCCTTAAACCTGCTGTTGATCGTACATGCTGACCATGAACAGAATTGCAGTACATCGACTGTGCGAATAGTCGGTTCGTCAAATGCAAATCTGTTTGCTTCTATCTCCGCTGGTATCTGTGCTCTTTGGGGGCCGTTGCACGGTGGTGCCAACGAAGCATGCGTCAACATGCTCAAGCAAATTGCGGACGATGGTTGCAATGTGCAGAAGTATGTTGATATGGCCAAAGACAAGAAGGGTAACTTTCGATTAATGGGATTTGGGCATCGAGTCTACAAGAGCTATGATCCGCGAGCCACGATTATCAAGAAGGCTTGTGACAAATTGCTGGCGCGATTGCATCTGGCCGATCCCCTGTTCGATGTTGCCAAGAAACTCGAAGAAGTCGCCTTAAAAGATCCCTATTTTGTTGAACGCAAGTTGTATCCCAACGTCGACTTTTACTCAGGAGTGATTTATCGAGCGATGGGACTCCCCGTGCAAATGTTCACAGTGCTATTTGCGATTGGCCGACTCCCGGGTTGGATTGCGCATTGGGTGGAGATGCATCAGTCCGGTTCCTCTCGAATTGGTCGACCTCGCCAAGTCTACACCGGCTCGACCGTCCGCCCGCTGGTGCCGATGAAGGATCGAAGTTAAGGTCGCTAGACGTCGCAGTAGGGTTCCAGTGTGGCAGTTTCGTTGATGACAAATTATTTGGCGATTCAAGCTGCTTACAGGTTCTATGCATTGTAGGATGTCGACAGCGTATCGCTTAGAATAGACCACAGCAGGTCGAGCTGAAGCAAAATGTTTTCGCGTCAGCCGGGGACCGAGATTGGATAACGGACCTTCTTCAACTGTGGCCATCAATCGCTCAGGATTTCATCATGCAGGTTGGCTTGACATTTGACCTACGCAGCCGCTTTCTCGCCGAAGGATACTCGTTCGAAGAAACTGCGGAGATGGACTCCGAGCAAACCATCGACGCGATTGCCAACGCGCTGGCAAGTTTGGGGCATCATGTTGACCGTGTGGGGCACGCCCGCGACCTGATCGACAAACTGGCGGCGGGCCAGCGCTGGGATATGGTCTTTAATATTGCGGAAGGGCTCAAGGGGTTTGGACGTGAATCGCAAGTGCCTGCGATTCTGGATTTGTACGAGATCCCCTATACGTTTTCAGATCCCCTGACGTTGGCGGTCTGCCTTCACAAGGGCATGGCAAAAATGGTGATGCGTGAGCGAGGTATAGCCACCGCGCCGTTTCAAGTTGTCGAAACGCTTGCCGACTGCAATCAAATTACCTGCGATTTTCCCGCGTTTGTCAAACCGATTGGTGAAGGTACCGGAAAGGGCATTTCGCCAGCTTCGAAGGTAACTAGCCGATTTGAATTGCATCATGTGTGCGAAGAATTGCTCCATCGATTTTCGCAACCTGCCATCATCGAACCGTTTTTGCCGGGGCGCGAATTTACTGTGAGCATCTTGGGGCAAGGTGCACGAGCTCGCGTATTGGGTACGCTCGAGATTTGCCTGCGAGCGGATGCGGAGCCAGAAGTGTACAGTTATTCGAATAAAGAACGATGTGAGGAAGTCGTTGAATATCAACTGGTTTCAGCACAAGATCCGCTGGTTGCTAGCGCAGAGGCCACTGCGCTGATGGCTTGGCGTGCCCTTGGTTGTCGCGACGCCGGACGCGTTGATTTGCGGTGTGACCAGCAGGGTTCACCGATGGTCATGGAAGTCAATCCGATACCAGGTATGCATCCAACACATTCGGATTTGCCGATGACTGCAACCGCAATAGGGCTGACCTATGCGGACTTGGTCGCAAACATTGTTAACGAAGCATGCTGGCGCAGCCTACCGGCTTCCTCTTACCAGCAATTTAGCCCACCCAGCCCACACTTTGGAGTCAACTCCAACATCCAGCGGAACAGTACTGTCGCAGCCGACAACCGTTAACCAACTCGCATTGAAGCTGTGCTTATGGTGCCGCTCGATGCATCGCCGGATCAGTGTTACCTCGTCGCCATTGCGGCCACACCACGTCTGGAAGGTCGACGAGATCCGATGACAAGAACGTGAGTCAAAAGATAAAGCTCGCAAGCGAAAACTCAAGAAACGCAAGTAGAAAATCTCGCGGGCGTCAAGATGCAGTTCGTCCATCGCTCACCTTTCGACTTTGGAAGCGATTTGCAAAGCCCTCGATTGCCAGCCTGGAGACATCCTCGAGTTCAGAGATGACCCCAAGAGCGATAGACACCAAAAGTGAATTCAAAACGATGCGCCATGTTAAATCCATCCACCGACAGCATCATTCGCAGAATGTTCCCAAAGAAATCGACGCCTTTAGGTAGCGTTTGCCCTACCAGAAAGATATGGGGAGCAAAGAGCCTTCGCACTTCCGATCCCAAAAATCTAGCAGTGGCAAAGTACTAGCAACGTGAGTTGTTTTTTCCTCGGCTGTGAGCGTGAATGGATAAATCAGCGTTTCGATTCGAATCGAACTCTGGCGTTGTCGACAGACTTCACGTCCCCGATGACAACGTACTGGCCTATGATTTGAAATCCCAAGCTTGGCTCCTTGGCTACAAGGCGCTCGAGGGAAGGACGCAGATTCTGGGCGTCACGGACCGAGAAGGACACTAATAGTAGCGGCTGAGAATCAAAGATAACTACAATTTCCGTTCCCAGATACTCGATGACTTGCCGTACGAGGTCGATTTGTGGACCTTTAGGGTCAGCAGCCACTCCTTTAACAACTTCAGTGTAAACTCCAACTTGACCAGAAATTGAGTCAACAACACGCTGCACATCGGGCAGCAGAGTTGCGTAATCGACACTAAAAGTGTAAGCGGTTTGCTCTTGAGCCAGTAACCATGATGCATTGGTGGGAACCCCCTTGGCAACTGACCGAATTCCGTTGATCGGCCAAACCTGAGCAAGCGCATCAAGCATTTCAGACCGTGCCTTGGGCGACTTTGTACTGACAAAGGCAAGTTTGTCGGCGAGTAGTTCGAGATCGACTTGGATGTTTGCTGGAGATCGCGCGGAAGAAATCGCTTCGAACAGTGCCTGCAAACCTTCCTTGAAGCTCTCAAGGTATTTTGAAAGTGCTGCTGCTGGAGACAGCAGATCGCTGGACTGTTTCGTGCCAATGCAATAAACGGATCCCTTGTCAGATGCCACGACGAGCTTGCCTTGAGAAATCGCCGGCGAGGCCAATAGATTCCCTTTGAACTCGAAATACGCGGTCTCGCGACCACTATCGACGTCCAGGATTCTTAAACAACCATCGGCGGCGAAAACAACGTCACCATGCGCCATGAACGGCGACGAATCGCAACCTTTAGGAAATGTCGCTTGCCAGCGCACGACGCCGGTTGCTTGCTCCAAAGCAAATACTTGACGATCGCCACCGGATGCGATCACCATGCCGTTCGCGACTGCGGCCGAATTGCGGAATTCTCGCGCTAATTTTTGGTCGGCGAATTTCCAAACCTGCTTACCGGTCATCAAGTCGAAGGCGAAAATCGTTCCAGAATGAGTCGGAATAAATACGCGCGTCCCGGATATGCTCGCCGTGCTACCCGTCGGGCCGTCCAACGGAATTGGTTCAGCGGCAGCCTTTCCGGTCGTCAAGTCGACCACGTGCAGATGCCCATCGCATCCGCCCAAATAAGCTCGATTGCCGAATATCGCAGGCGTGCTTCGCAGTTGGTCGCTGGTTTTGTATTCCCAAACTCTCGACCCGGTTTCTTGACTCAGACAATAGAGAATGCCGTCTTGTGACGCGATCAAAAGATTGTCGCCAAAGAAAGTCGCCCCCGAATTAATCTCGCCGCCAATTGTTTCCTCCCAGACCAATTTGCCGGTCTCGGCATCGAAGGCTCGCACATTGCCTGCCTCATCGCCAAAGAAAACTTTCTGCCGACTATACGCTCCGGGCGCCTTGAAGCTGTGCTTAGTCTCGATTTTCCACATAAGCGCTCCGGTTGCCAGCTCGAGTTTGCATACGCGACCGTCCACGCTCGCCAAATAGACCATGCCGTTAGCGATGATCGGCGATCCCTCGAATCCCGCACCGCCAAGATTTGCAGTCCACAGCAATTCGAGATTGCGCGGAAGCTGTTCTGAATTGGACGCCGTCGCCGGTAAGCTACCACCACCAATAATTTCCCAATTCGTTGAAAGTGGAAGATTGCTTTCCGAAAGTGGGAGACGACTAACCGGTACTTGCTTCGAATCAAGTCGCGGTGTCAGCGCACCGCCAGCAGATTGGTCAGCATTCGGTAATGAATCTTGCTGAGTATCTATCTTTGGAAGCTCGAGGTTGGCAGCGCCGCCGTTGAGGCATTGATTCAAATACTTGATTTCCTCCTTGGACAGATGAGCGTCGGAAAGGTCGAGTGTGCTGTCGAACGATGTGATAATCGTCGCCGCATAGACGACGCGGCCCCCAAGAATCAAGGCAAACTCTTGGCCGAGGTTCTCCGAAGACAACTTCGTCAGTTTGTCGGCCAATTTGTCGCTGAACGACAGGTGCGCTTTGTTTCCACTGAACGTCGCGCCAACGTTGCCCGATAGTTCGTCCCACGTCAGATTGTATTCAGGGTTACGGCAGACCAACACCCAGTCCATGCCGATGCGCTGTACTTTGCCGCGAGATCGAACGCGCTCATAAATCGGATACCATGTTCCAACATCTGTAATGACAGGTTGCGCAGTCGAACTGTCTTGAAGAATGGCCGTGGCTCGCGCAAACAACTCGGGATGGGTGTCATTGTTCAAGAGTATGCCCATGGACATCGGTGAGAATTTCGCTGGCGAGAATACTGATCGCTGACTCGTCGCAGCGTTGCGATCGCTGAACTGGTCCTGTTTTTCTTTCTCAACGGGCGTTTCGTTCGAAGTTTGCGTTTGGATGGCAACCTCAGATCCTGTAGGCGCCTCGATGACAACCTTTCTCCCATCCGGGTACTTGATCGTGATCAATACTCCCAAGCAAATGCCCAGCACCAACGATACCACTGCAGCCAAGACCGCGGTTGTCAGTGGCACCGAGCGATTCAGCACCGTGCGCGATTGACGACCGCTTGCCCCGTCAATTCTCACTTGGAATTGATTCGCTCCAACCGGATCATCTTCTGAGGTGCGAACGAGTTCTTTAAGGTTACTAGAGCCAATGAATTGTGTCAGGCTGTGGGCCAGCTCCGACGGAGTTTGCGGTCGGTCGTTGGTGCTTTTCGCGAGCATCGCGTGAATCAATCGCGAAAGTTGTTCTGGGATTTCGCCGCGCAGAGACTTGATATTTGGAGGCGCGGTCGAAACGTGAGCTGTCAACTTGGAGAAGGCCGTCACGTGGCGATCATCGGCGAACGGTGCGCGACCGGTCAACAACTTGAACAATGTACAGCCTAGCGAATAAATGTCAGCTCGCACGTCGACACTGCTGCTGTCAGTCACTTGCTCTGGAGCGATATAATCGGCTGT
>CAZVBC010000154.1:0-2896 GCA_964625155.1 uncultured Pirellulaceae bacterium | reverse complement strand
CGTCCCAAGTCCACTCCGTCGATGAACTCGGTTACCAAGACGGCCATCCCGTCGACTTCGCGAGCGTCGTAGGCGCTGACGACGTTTGGGTGACTCAAGCGACCTACCGCCAACATCTCCGTCGCAAAGCGATGGTTGGCTCGCGAATCACCCAGGCGATTTGTGGCGAGAATCTTGAGCGCCACCTGCCGCCCCAGTTTTGTGTGCCGCGCAAGATGGACATGCCCCATACCTCCGCTGCCAAGCGGCCGCAAGATTTCGTATTCTCCAATCACGCTTGGCAGGACTCGTGATTGCGTTGAACCATCGCCAGCCGACAAGGCGTCTAGCGCGCGGAGAATCGATCGCTGGCAAGCTGGTTCCAAATCGCATTCGGCCAATTCATCTGGCTGACGCAATTTGGTAATTAATGAGTCACCGTCATCTTTCACGGTTTCCAATTCGGCTTGGCACGTACGACAATCGCTAATGTGGGCGAGCAATTCGTCGCTTTGTTCTTCCGGCAATTTTCCCAGGCAAAATGCCTTTAATTGGTCATTGGCGGGACATATCATAGCTGTCATGGTTTATTCCTTTGGGGAAGTTATCCAGTTTAACGTGTGCGAAAGGCATGTTGTCATTCGCCTACGAGAATGAACGTAACCGCGCTGACAGCATTTTTGGTCCATCGTGGAACCATAGTCGTATCGAAAGTTCACTCCATGTCCGACGCACCTCCGAACGCAGCAGACGAGCATGGCTCGTTGTCGACCACTTTTCTCAAAGGGGTACAGCGGATGGAACCGGCCGCCTGGGGTCGATTGGTGATCGCCTTTGGGCCAATCGTCTATCGATGGTGCCGCGCGTCGGGAATTCGCCAAGACGACGCGCCCGACGTAACGCAGGAAGTGTTCGCGACGGTGGCGCGAGGGATCGCAAATTTTGAACGTCGCAAAGCGGAAGGTAGTTTTCGGTCGTGGCTAGCAACGATCACGCGCAGTCGCATACGCGACTTTCATCGCCGGACCAGTCGCCACGAACCAGCCCTTGGAGGCACGGACGCTATGCTGCGAATACAGCAAATCGCCGACGACCTCGACTCGACAATAAGCGGCGAGAATATCGAATCACCGCTAGCGCGCCGAACGCTCGACATCGTACGCGCCGAGTTTGAGCCAACGACGTGGCAAGCTTTCTGGATGACAACCATCGATGGCTTGAAAGCGAGCTTAGTTGCCGATCGATTGGGGATATCCTTGGCCAGCGTCTACCAAGCTCGCTCGCGAGTTCTCCGAAAGTTACGCCAGCGACTGAGCGAATTGCCTCGTTGAGTTACTTAGGTCTACTTAGAATCTGCGATGATCGAGCGTAGCATTCAATAAATTCATGGCATATCATTTTCCCGCTACAATAAACCCCGCGCAGCGGTTTATTTGAACCATCGCATTCATGGGAGTGGCGGTGGCTAGTCGGTTAGAAATCAATAAAAACTCCCACGTCTCTGTGATGCGGGGCGTAGGGATGTTAGTTCGTCATGATAGATCCTCAGAAACAATTTCAGTCGGACCGATTTCCCCGGAGTTCGCGCTATCATCCAGACTGGGTGGCGGCGGGCATGGGGAGCGCTTCCAACGCACTTTGGCTTACCGAGTGGCTGTGTGAGGAACTCGAGCTGCGACCAGGTATGCGAGTGCTGGACCTGGGTTGTGGCAAGGCCATGTCATCGATCTTCCTCAGGCGCGAGTTCGGCATCCAGGTTTGGGCGGCTGACCTCTGGTTTAGTCCCTCGGAGAACCAACAGCGGATTCTGGACGCTGGTGTCGAAGATGGTGTGTTTCCCATTCGCATTGACGCCCGGTCGCTGCCGTTTGCCGCCGGGTTTTTCGACGCGATCGTGTCCATTGACTCGTTCATGTATTTCGGCACGGACGACCTCCTACTACCATCGCTGGTCTGGTTCCTGAAGCCTGGTGGGCAAGTCGGAATCGCTTTGTCTGGGTTGGCGCGGGATTTGGATGACGAGATCCCAGCTCACTTGCTAACGTGGTGGAATCAAGATCAGGTTTGGTGCCTCCATTCGGCCCAATGGTGGCGGCGCCATTGGGCGCGGACTCGTCTGATCGACATAAGTGTGGCCGACACATTGCCAGATGGTTGGCGATTCTGGCTAGAATCGTTGCGAGTGATCGCTCCAGACAACGCAATGGAAATAGAGACGCTGGAGACCGACGCTGGCCAAAATATTGGTTACGTGCGCGTCGTCGGTCGCCGACGGTACGACGCACAGGTGTTTGACCCAGCCATTTCCATCCCGGCACAGTACGAAAAGAAGCCGTTGCTGCGCGGCTCCGAATGAAAATTGCAACTCAAGCTCGATGAACTCAAACCGTCTCCCACAGTCGACAAATTACATTGCAATACGTTCTGTCCTGGGATCTTGCGTTTCATCCTTGTGTTCAAGTAAGCCGCTGCGCGGCGGGGTTTATTGTAGCGGAAAAAATGTTCTGATGACTATGAGCGTTGGTTGAATTGTGTCGACCTGGCAAGCAATTTCTTGAGATGCCCTGTCAAAGGTTGTGTTCCTGCTGATTCGATCGAATCGGCCACTCTTGCGCCGGGGATATCAGGAGATCTCTCATTATGGCTCGCAATTCTCAAGTCAAAGCTATCGCTGCTCGAGCGTCTTCGAGTGCTACGAATAATGGTTCCAGCAACACTACAGCTCAACCCACGCGCGATCGGGTTGCTAGAAGCGAGCGGGCATTGAAAAAGTTCGCTGGTCAAACGTCCGAAACCGCTTAAGAATGTTCAGCCTTCGCCTTTAGCGAGCCGCATGCAGCAAGATCTGCAATATCGTGGTTTCCGGAGGTGTGCTCAGCGAAGATGGTTCGCAGTGGTTGCCATCGCGAGCCGATTA
>CAZVBC010000153.1:0-15580 GCA_964625155.1 uncultured Pirellulaceae bacterium | reverse complement strand
GAGGTGTTGCGCGGTTTGCCGTAGTGCACTGCGGGCGTCGGGGCATATCGATGGGGCTCACGATCGACCTTGCTTGGTGGCAATCGACCTGGCCACTGGGAAGGACCTATGGAAACAAGATTTGCCGGCCGATACGGTCAAAGGTGGTTTAGCCGTCAACGCCCAAGGTCACATCTACGCAGCACTTGAAAATGGACAGCTTCATTCGTTTCATGCAGTACCGTAATTTGATTAGGGAGAAGTGTGCGAAGTGAGTATTTTCGATCGATTTCGCTTGGATGGAAAACGCCTGTTTATCACCGGGGGCAGTCGCGGTCTGGGACGCGAAATGGCGCTAGCAATTGCAGATGCTGGCGCCGACGTGGTCCTGGTCGGACGCGATCAAGCCAGCCTTGAACGTACTGCCGCTGAGATTGACAAACTGGGGCGTCAGTCACACGTAATCGTCGCCGATGTCAGCCAGATGGACCAATGCGAGTCTGCATGCAAGCAAGCGATATCAGAGTGTGGCTCGATCGATATACTCATCAACAACGTGGGTGGTCGACGACAGAACATACCCACCGAAGAAATGCCCCTGGAAACATGGCGCGAGTTGGTCGACCTTAACTTGACCAGCACTTTCTTGTGCACCAAGTTAATTGGCGGAGCCATGATTCAGCGTGGTGTGGGTGGACGAGTAATTAATATAGCTTCAATCAATGCTTTTGTTGCTGGTCGAGGCATCGCGGGTCGCCATTACGAAACCTGTAAAGCTGCTATGGTGCAATTTACACGTGCCGTTGCAGTTGATTGGGCCAAACACCGTATTACCGTCAATGCCATCTGCCCTGGCGGATTCATGACCGAACCAAATGTGCGTTGGTCCAGCTTGCATCCAGAAGTCATTGGCGCATTTCGTCAACAGATACCGCTCGGCGATTTTGGTCCTCCAGAAGATCTCGGTCCTCTGGCGGTTTATTTAGCGAGCGATGCGTCGCGGTACATGACCGGTGCGTCCATCATCATCGATGGCGGTTACACATTGTCTTAGACAGCGTTTGCACCCGTTCACTGCGTTTGTCCCCTCTTGCGGCTTCCTTATTGCGGCGATCACCTCGTTCCTTTGTTGTTTCAACGAATTTGTTGCTCACTACATTTCGTTGGCTTGAGTCACAATTGGGGCGAGTTTTTGCTTTTTGCCGCCTCGCTATTCGTTCTCTGGTTTTTCTGCCCGAAAAACGGCTACAACGTCCTCAACCGGAACGACAAATAGCTGATTATCTGGTTCAAAATCGACCGGGATGGCGTTCTTGGGGTGGAAAAGGATTTTATCATATTGCCTAAGAGGAACATCTTCATCGTGGGCAACTTGCCGGCTAATGGTCACAATCCGTCCAGTAATTGTGGGGATTTCAGCAGCATCAGGTAGGGCAATTCCCCCTTTTGTTTCTCGCTTTGGCTCGTCTTTCAGTACGAGCACGCGCGCTCCAATCGGCTCGATATACTGAAGCGTTTTCCTAGCCATTTCGATTCCTGTGATAGTCCTGTGCCAAATGTGTACGGGAATTCATATGAAGCTACGAACAGATCTTGAAATTCGTCGCCGGAATCAATTCGTCGGCAGCGGCACACTCATTATCGGGTAGTTTATTTCTGGACCCAGTCGTAACAAAGTCGGTTTTGGCGTCAAGCTAATGAAGTTTTGGAAATTCTTCAAGGCTCAGACGGATCATTCGCCGCGCTTTGTGCGACCGAAGTAACGGAGTATTCTGCAAAAAAATGCCTGGATCGGCGACCTTCTTGACGGTTGGTCTTGAACTTCGTGGCGGTTTTGGCATACTTGCCCGTTTGCGAAAAAGCGTTCCCCGAAAAGAGTTTGTCATGATCGAGACAATTGAAGTCAAAAAACGAGACGCTGTCGGCAGTAACCCAGTCAAGCGTCTGCGGTGGAGTGGCCGCGTACCTGCGGTTTTATACGGCCACGGCGAGGAAAACCTAAACCTCAGCGTAACCAGAGAAGCGATTGGCAAAATCATTCGCCATGGATCAAAAATGCTGTCCTTGACAGGCGATGTTCAGGATACTGCCTTGCTGCGAGAAGTGCAGTGGGATGCGTTTGGCGTAGAAGTGCTGCATGTCGATTTCGCCAGAGTATCTCAATCGGAGTTGGTCGAAATAACGCTGCCCGTGGAATTGCAAGGTGAAGCACCTGGCCTGTCGCAAGGTGGTCAATTGAAGTTTATTACCCACGAGTTAACGATCATGTGCCCGGCTGGCTCGATTCCGGACCATATTATTGTCTCGGTCGCGGCATTAAACTTAGGGCAAAGTGTGCATGCCAACGAAGTCCGCTTGCCAGAAGGCGCCTCAATGGTAACACCTGGTGCGCAGGTTGTGGTACAAATTGCTCAACCAATGTCCGAAGATGAATTAGCTGCTGCATCGGGCTCAGTGGAACCAGAGTTGATTCGCAAGGAAAGAGCTGCGGCTGACGACGACAAGTAGGATTGCAAGCCCAAGGCGGGCTTTGCAGCAGCGAGGATAATCGCTTGAGTGACGCGTCTGCAGAGCGCAAAACGGTTGGTCCAAAAATGATTGTGGGGCTTGGCAACCCAGGCTCAAAATATGTTGGTACCCGGCACAATATTGGGTTCGAGGTACTTGAGAGATTAAGGCAACAGTTCGGAGGTGATGTCCCCCGAGCCAAGTTTGAAGGCCAATATTGTAAGGGTGTTTATCGAGAGCGGCATGTGCTGTTGGTTTGGCCGCTGACGTTTATGAATGCCAGCGGTCGCTGTGTAGCACCCATGGCAAAATTTTTTGGCATTGATGTACTTCAGGACTTGTTGGTTGTTTGTGACGACTTTAGTTTGCCGCTGGGCAAGCTGCGAATGAAACAAAAGGGATCGTCTGGTGGCCAAAAGGGGCTGGACGATATCCTGCGATCACTTGGAACCCAAACGATCGCAAGATTGAGGATTGGTATCGAACCGCCGCCTCCCGAGTGGGATGTAGCAGACTATGTACTGAGTCGCTTTCGGAACGACCAGCGTCTGTCCGCTGAACATTCCGTAGAGCAGGCCGCATCGGCCGTACAGATGTGGTGCGAACATGGCATTGACTATTGCATGAACCGAATCAATTAGACGATAAAGACCAGGCAGGAGAGTTGAATTTGGCTACGCAGAATTACGATTGCTTTTTCCTATTTGATAGCAACCGATATAACCGTGATCCCGGCGGGGTCGCTGCCACGATACAAGATGCGGTTGTTAAGTTCGGTGGCGAAATGCTCGCCAGTCGATTGTGGGAAGAGCGTCGGCTGGCCTATCCCATCAAAGGCCAATCCAAAGGGACCTACTGGATTACCTACTTCAAGATGGATTCGTTGAAGCTTAAAGAATTCGAACGTGATTGTAAGCTAAACGAGAATATTCTGCGTTATCTCGTAACGCGAATTGACCCACGGTTGGTCGACACTCTAGTCGCACATGCCCAGGGGAAGATCACACATTCGCCAGCGCGAGAAGTGGAGCCGGTTGCGGTGGGAGCGATTGACGATGAATTAGAGGAATTTGATTCGGACGAAGAAGTGTAATTCTGATGCGGTAGTTTAGTTTTCGCGAACTGGTCAGTTGTAGTTCGCGACATCTTTCGCAAACGGAGAGATCGCATGGCAAGTTACAATCGCGTGATTCTCATGGGTAATCTGACTCGTGATATTCAGTTGCGGTATACGCCAGGCGGAACACCTGTTACCGAAGTCGGTTTAGCAGTAAACGATCGCCGAAAAAACCAAGCGGGCGAATGGATTGACGAAACGACTTTTGTCGATGTGACATTTTGGGGCAGGACCGCAGAAGTGGCCGCTGAGTATCTCAGTAAAGGCTCACCTGTTTTTGTCGAAGGTCGCTTGAAACTGGACACATGGGAACAGGAAGGTCAGAAGAAATCCAGACTCAAAGTGGTTGTCGAACGCATGCAATTGCTCGGGTCGCGCGGTGAAGGTGGTTCGCGCGGTGAAGGTGGTTCGCGCGGTGAAGGTGGTTCGCGCAGTATGCCAGCTCCCAACCAGCACGAGGAATACGTCGAATCGCGTGCCGCCTCAAGTCCCGAACCACATCGCGATTCCGGCAGTTTCACTGACGACGAAATTCCTTTTTAGGACCGCGTGTTTTTTAGAGCGTTCGGTTCACGAATCGTCGCTAGCGCTCGTTTAACGAATATAGGCAATTCAACCAAACAAATTGATTTAATGGCAGTGACCAAAGCAATGCAAAAAGCAAGTGCATTTAAAAGACTTCCCAAAGGTAAACACGGCGGTATCGAACTCTTGTTGATCCAAAACGTGGACCACGTAGGCAAACAGGGTGAAGTTGTTGAGGTAAAGCCTGGCTTTGCGAATAACTACTTGTTGCCGCAGGGGTTAGCCATTGTGGCAACTCCGCACCACAAACGCATGGTTGATAAACATAAGTCGCGTTTGCAAGAAATTGAGCGTCAGCGATTAAGTGGATTGCGTGCGTTGGCTGACAAAATTGCCCAACAGTCGATCACCATCGAAGCCAATGCAAACGACGAAGGTCATTTGTACGGCAGTGTAGGCGCAGTAGAAATTATTGCGGCACTAAAATCCAGTGATATTCATTTGGCGCCCGAACATATCCGCTTGCAAGGGCCGTTGAAGGAGCTTGGACTCTATACCGTTAAAGTTCATTTGCATCAAGAAATCGAGTGTGATCTGAAAGTCTGGGTCGTTCCCACGGCTGCGGCATAAACGGCTGATGCATATTGGCTCAGGCAGTTCAAGTCCGCTTAAGACTTGATACTTGATAATGTACTTGTTCCAGGATAACACGAACGCTGGCCCTCCGAACGCCGAATGTGGAGGGCCGTTGATGTGGCGACAGATAAGTA
Source organism: uncultured Pirellulaceae bacterium (assembly GCA_964625155.1). Taxonomy (GTDB): domain Bacteria; phylum Planctomycetota; class Planctomycetia; order Pirellulales; family Pirellulaceae; genus Aureliella. The sequence goes on along the minus strand of CAZVBC010000153.1, from coordinate 10,681 downwards.
CTCGATTTTGATCCTCAAGCTGTGGCTTGGCGACTTGAAAATTTCTGGGGCTGTGGCGAAACTGGCAGACGCGCTAGACTTAGGATCTAGTTCCGAAAGGAGTGCAGGTTCAATTCCTGTCAGCCCTACTCTTCTCCCCTTATGCTAGTATGACCTTGCCGCAACACCAGCAACTTGCCGGTGTTTGCAATTCTCTCACGAAATGGTCTTAGGCGATTATGCGATTGTTATCCAAGGTAAACAATCTCGTCTCACCGAAGTTTGTTCAGCACGTCGTCGTTGCCGCTGCGGTCACGCTAAGCTTATCCAAGTTTATTGCCGCCACGCCTCCCAACATTCTGATGATCGTCGTCGACGACTTGAATGACTACGTTGGTTGTCTGGGTGGCCATCCACAGGTACAAACACCAAATCTCGATCGACTTGCATCCCGGGGTACTCTGTTCGCAAATGCGCACTGCGCTGCCCCACTATGCAATCCGTCGCGCGCCGCCATCTTTAGCGGACTTTATCCGTTTGAAACTGGTGTATTGGCAAACGACGAACGTGATATTCGCAAAGATCGTCCTGACCTAGTCCTGCTTCCTCAGCAATTTAAGCGAGCAGGTTATCACACATTGGGCACTGGGAAGTTATTGCACCAAAAGGGTAAAGGGCTATTTGACGTGGAATTCTATCCGGAGCAAAGGTGGAGTCCATTTTCGCCAAAGCAAGTTAATTACTCTGGTGCTGAATTGGCGAGTAAAGCCACCGACAACCCTCGGCATGAAACCGTGTTAAAGGGCACGCCAATCGCTTTACCCCTCAATCGTATGCCCAGTGACCGCGCACCAGAAACGAATGCTGGAGAGTCATTCGACTGGGGACCTCTGCCTGTTGCTGATCAAGAAATGGGCGACTCTCAAATCGCGGCTTGGGCTGCTGAGCATTTGAAGCAATCGCACGACCAACCCATTCTACTGGCGGTGGGCTTCTATCGCCCACATATCCCTTTGTTTGCCCCGCAACGCTATTTTGATTTGTATGCGAATCTCGATATAAAACTGCCACTTGTCCACCCCAACGATCTTGACGATTTGAGTGACACCGGACGCAAATGGGCGATCGAAGCAGTCTCAGCCGGGTCGCATGAAACGGTGGTTCGTTACCACCAATGGCGCGCCGCCGTTACCGCTTACCTGGCATGTATTTCATTTGTTGACGCGCAAATCGGCATCTTGCTCCACGCACTTGAGAATGGCCCCAACGCGAGCAATACGTTGGTCGTGTTTTTTAGTGATCACGGTTGGCACTTGGGAGAAAAACAACATTGGGGAAAATGGACACCGTGGCAACGCTCGACCCGAGTTCCGCTGATCATCGTACCACCCCAAAACGACACGGAAGCGCATAGAGGTTTAATTTGCCAAGCACCCGTGAGCCTTGTAGATATTTACCCGACACTTTTGGATATATGCAAACTACGCTCCCCTGGGCGATTATCGGGGCTCTCGTTGGTTCCACAGCTTGTTCAACCTTCAAGTTCATCGAAACGACGAGTCCTCACGACGTTTGATGCAAACAATTATGCCCTCACTGGAGAACGCTGGAAATACATTCGCTATGCCGATGAAAGCGAAGAGCTGTACGACCATCAAGCTGATCCACACGAATGGCACAACTTGGCCAACGATCCTCAGCATGCATCCCTTAAGCAAGAATTGCGGCAGAGTCTTCCGCAGCAGAGTGGATCAAAAAAATCGAATCCACGCCAAGGGATCCCGAAGAAAAAATCGACATAACACCCATCCACCATTGTCAGATGATGGTCGCCACCGTTCCTATATGTTGCCAGAGGTGCTCCTCCACCTCACCAAGCGTGCTCAACCCTTGAGCCTCGTTGGTTATCCAGCGCCTTCACCCATTTCAGTTTCAGTAGATTTCGGAAAGAGGCTTTATGACTACCGCCAGCGAATTGACCATGACAGTCGTACCAACGGGCTATGCCCTGGGAGCCGAAATCCGGGGAGTTGATCTCCGCTTTCCATTAAGTGAAGCGACTGCACAACAAATCCGCCAGGCATTGCTCGATCATATGGTCATTTTCTTTCGGGACCAACAGATAACTGAACAGCAGCAAGTTGATTTTACGCGACACTTCGGCCAGCCTATTGAACACGTGCGCGAGCAAAAGGATCGTCCGATCAAAGAGATTTTTATTATCTCTAATGTGAAAGCCAACGGAGAGCCTATCGGTGCGCTGGGTAACGACGAAATCAGTTACCATTCCGATTTATCGTATATGCAAAAACCCGGTACCATCTCAACATTGTATGCCGTTGAAGTGCCCAGCGTCGGCGGCCAGACATCGTGGGTCAATTGCTATGCGATTTACGATGCCCTAAGTCCTGAAATGAAAACTCGATTAAAGGGCAAACGAGCTGTGCATCGACATTATATCGAGAGTCAGAACCCCAAAGATCCTGTAGATCATCCTGTAGTTAGGCGACATTCGCAAACCAACAAGCCTTGTTTGTTTGTCGGTCCACATCTTACAAAATACATCCTCGGAGTCAGCCCACAGGAAAGTGAGTCGATTCTCAAAGAGTTAGATGACATCATCCATCAACCCCAGTTTGCCTATCAACATCACTGGCGTGTCGGAGACTTATTGGTATGGGATAATCGGGCGACGATGCACAGACGCGAGCCATTTCCAGCCACCGAACGCCGCATCATGAAACGCACTCAGATTTTTAACGACGAAATACCGTACGAATAAGCTCGCCATGGAGCGTCACAAGAACTCCGCTGTCATCGTTGGTCTGCTGGCTGCCGTAGTACTAGGATTTCTTATGTACTCGCGCGGTTGTTCGTCGGCAACTTGCTGGACAGCTTCAGTCACCCTCTTGTGCGCCATTTGGTGGACGACCGAAGCCATTCCATTACCCGCGACGGCATTGATTCCGATGGCGGTGCTGCCGTTTGCAGGTGTAATTACACACCAGCAGGCAGCCGCAGCATACGGCGATTCTCTCATACTGCTGATGTTGGCAGGGTCCATCATAGCCACGGCTCTCGAAAAATCCGAGGCGCATTTGCAAGTTGCCATGTTGATGGTACGACTGTTAGGAGGCGCCGATTGCCGAAGATTGGTCATGAGTTTTTTGGTAACTTCAGCGCTCTTGAGTATGTGGCTGTCCAATACGGCAACGGTCGTGTTGCTGCTGCCGGTCGCATTAGCGTTGATACACGCCAGTACTGACAAACAACTCGCGGCACCGTTACTGCTGGCAATTACCTACGGTGCATCGGTGGGCGGTACAGCGACACCCGTCGGCACTCCTCCCAATCTGATCATGATCCGCCTGTACCATGAGGCAAGTGAAGTACAAATAGGCTTTGCCCAATGGATGCGCGTGGGCCTGCCAATCATGTTGCTAATGCTGCCTGCTGTGTGGCTTTGTCTAACTCGCAAATTGCAAGGCCAGACCCAGTGGCAATTACCACCGCGTCAAAAATGGACGACTGCACAAAAACGAACTTTGTTAGTCTTTGCGTTGACCGCACTTGCCTGGTTGACCCGTACCGAGCCATTCGGCGGATGGGGCGCAGTGCTCAACGTGACACAGTACGTCGGAGACAGCAGCGTCGCACTGCTGGCCGCAGTCGTCATGTTTGTGATCCCCAGTGGCGACGAATCGCGATCGCGCCTGCTAGATTGGACTTCGGCTGAAAAAATCCCGTGGGGAGTATTCATTATGATTGGTGGCGGTATGGCAATTGGCAGCGCTTTTGAGGCGTCGAAACTCGACCAGCAATTAACCGAATCGCTGGCCCATTTTGCCAACCTGCCAACTTGGGCAATGGTCGTTGGTGTGTGCCTGATTTGCACGTTTACCACAGAGATTACTAGTAATACTGCCATCGCCAACGTTTTGTTGCCTATCGTCATCGGAGTTGCTCGAGCTGCCAATATCGATCCGCTGGTGTTGCTCTTTCCAGCTACCTTTGCACTCAACTGGTCAGTCATGCTTCCTGTAGGCACAGCCCCAAATGCCATTGTGTTTGGAACCGGAATGGTCTCTACTCGCCCGATGATTCGTTATGGTTTGTTGCTTAACCTGATTGGTACACTGATTATCAGCGCCGTTTGCCTGTTTACATTGCATCGTTGACCAATCACACAATTAAAGATCTTCCTATGAGTCCGTTGATTTTGGCGATTCTTCTATTTCTGGTTGCATTAGGTTTGGGGTTGCTAGATATTCTCGTTCCCAGCGGCGGAGTCTTATTGGTGCTGAGCGCCGCAAGCGCGATTGGCAGCGTCCTATTTGGTTTCCGCAGTGGCACTACGACCGGCATGATCATCTTGACGATAGTCATTGGAGCGGTGCCTATCGTATTATTAATCGCCTTGCGATTATGGGAACACACTCCACTGGGGCGACTGATCGTCCTCAAGCCTCCCGCAGATGATGATCAGGAGTCTGCGCTACCAAACGATTCCTTGCGCGAATTGGTGGGACATGTAGGAATCACTCAAGGTTCGTTAATGCCCACCGGCCACGTGCGCATCAACCATCGCAACTACAACGCGACCACGCAAGGTGAGATTATCGAGCACACTCAATATGTTGAAGTCGTGGACATCCGCGAGCGTAATTTGTTGGTACGCGCTACTTCACGAAGGCCTGAAGAAACCACGAAATCCAGCAGTCAACCGGCCACAAACCCCAAGAGCGAGAATTTGCTGGACCTACCTGCTGACCAATTAGGACTGGATTCCATCAACGAATAAATGTCCCGCCATCTCATTACTTTTGAGGTCTGTGTTGTGTGATGCGCCATGTCGCTTACCCCAGAATATCGAGTATCGGTTTGCCGAAATCGATCTCCAGTCGTTTGCGACCAGGGATTTCCATGCGTCGAGAATCTAGTCCGAGTTGATGCAGAATCGTAGCGTGAATATCGGTCACATAATGTCGATTTTCGATGGCATGAAAACCAATTTCATCCGTGGCGCCGTGTACCAATCCACCTCGAATTCCTCCGCCAGCCATCCAAACAGAGAATCCATAAATATGATGATCGCGCCCGTCCGATCCCTGTGTACCGGGAGTTCTTCCAAACTCGCTCGCAAACAAGACGATAGTCGAATCGAGCAAGCCTCGTTGCTTGAGGTCTTTCAGTAGCCCTGCAATAGGTTTGTCGACTTCGCGGAAATTCTTAGAGTGGTTCTTTTGTAAGCCACTATGGGCATCCCACACACCGGCGCCACCAGCTCCGTGTTGAACTTGAATAAACCTCACTCCGCGCTCGACGAATCGCCTGACGGCCAGCATCTGCATACCAAAGTCGCGAGTTGTCGGGTCATCCAAACCATACAATTGATGTGTGGCTGGCGATTCCGAGCCGAGGTCGAGCACCTCTGGAACCGACGTTTGCATACGATAAGCCAACTCATAAGCCTTAATGCGAGCTGCTAAAGCGGGATCGTCCGGATACTCGAGACTCTTAAGTCCGTTCAGCTTGCCGACCAAATCAAAACCAATTTGTTGCTCTGCTTGCGAAATATCGCCGGTCGGTTTTCCGTAATCCAGCGGATTCTGGGGATCAACACGAATTGGTATCGCGTCGTGGGCTGGGCCAAGATAATGGCCATCCTTAGCGTTCCAATACTCGCGTCGTCCCATGGATATGAACTGTGGAAAATTCTCGTTCAACGACCCCAGTCCGTAGTGTACCCAAGCACCAAGTGTTGGATACTCTCCGTCCAACATGTGCCTACCAGAATGGAACTGCGTTTGAGCGCCATGATTGTCATCGGTGGTCCACATCGAACGAATCACACACAAGTCATCAGCGCAATTGCCCATATGTGGCACCCAATTGCTCATCTCGATCCCACTTTCGCCATACTTGCGAAATCCGACTTGCAGTGGATACAACTTGTCACGCTGTTGGCCGTTGGCATCATTGATCACGGTAACCCGCGCGAGTTTTAGTTTCTCCGGATTCTGTACATCGGCAAAAGGTGTTTCTCGGATCGACTTGCCAGCATATTTACTCAATTGTGGTTTGGGGTCAAAACTCTCCATGTGGGACACGCCGCCATTCATGAATAACCACACGACACTTTTTGCTCGCGGTGCAAAATGGGGTTGACCATCCGGTGGTGGCAAACTCGCCTGGTCACTAGCGGACAAGAATCCATCTTGCGCTAATAAGCTGGCTAGCGCCATTCCCGCGCAGCCTCGCCCTGCATCTGCGAGAAATCTTCGCCGAGTCGACGTGCCTTCATTGCAATGACAATTGGAACTCATTGTCTGGCTCCTCTTACTGACGGGCAAAATACGATATTAACTTGAACCACTGTTTGTTTACTATCTGATCGTGATGTAATCGTTGTGGTTGAACAATGCTCGCACTATCTGTTGACGCGCAAACTCACGGTGGGCTGGGCGATTTTTCTGTTTCGACGCCTCCGCGAAACTCGCCAAAGCGTCGATGGCCAGTTGTATCTCAGCTTCGGTCGGCTGGACCCCCAGCACAGTGCGAAATGCTAAGCGGACAAAGATGTCATCCGACTGGCTTTGCGCCAGACGATCAATTCTGGCAGTCACTTTAGCTGACATGTCGGTGACTAATTGACTGTTTTCAAGCGCTAGAGCTTGTTGCGGTACGATACTCTCCGCACGTCGATAACACTCAAGCACGTTTGCGTCATCGTAGGTGGATAGGAACGAATTGTGTTCGTTATGGGAATGAACAAAGTACATGCTTCGCCTCCGGCTGGCCACATCCGCTGCGGGAATAGAGGGTCCGCCCATGGTCAGGTCCAGTTCGCCGGCTAAGTGCAGCAGTCCGTCGCGCACGACTTGGGCCTCCATGCGGCGCGCATTGGTGCGCCAGTAATATCGATTCTCTGGATCGTTTCTCAGGTTTTGCTCTGGAGCATGCAATGTTGACGAAGACGCACGGTAGGCTGACGATGTGACGATCAACCTATGAATATGCTTCATACTCCATCCGTTTTCGACTAACTCAACCGCCAACCAGTCCAGCAATTCTGGATGCATGGTTGCAGTTCCCTTGCGACCAAAGTCAAAGATTGTTGGAACCAAAGGTGTGCCGAAATGACGTGCCCACAGATGGTTGACAGCCACTCTTGCAACCAGGGGATTTCTAGGATCAGTTAACCACTTGGCGAAGGCCGATCGTCGCCCAGTACTTGTTCGCGGAAAGGGCTTGCGCCGTGAATCTTCATTCTCCAAGTTCGATTCCAAAGTTTTTAGCGAACCGGCAAGTGGCGAGTATTTTTCATCGCCTGACTCCAACGACTTCTTGGCTGCTTCGACGGCTTCTTGGGCTTTCTTCAAGCGATTTTCGGCTAGCGTCTTCTTACCATCACTCGCCTTATCAAATTCTCTTTGAGCGCTGATCAGTTCGTCTTCGGCAACTTTCAATGCAGTCTCACGCTCAACCCGTGCTGCCACTTTTGCTAAAGACTCGGCTTGCGACGATTGGCTGCCGCGAGCCTGTTCAGCTTCTGCGCGCGCTCTGGTCGATGCCAAACGGCTGGTTGCTATGGCGACAGCCCGCTGTGCGCTGTCAAGTCGGGATGCCCGCTCCTGTGTTTCGTCCCCTGCATTTGTAGACGCCGCGCCGTGCAGCTTTCTAAGCGACGCTTCGGCTTCCGCCAGCGCCTTTTCGGCAGCGCGAATATAATTTGGTATGACAAACGAGCGACTGTTAGGTTCATAAGCTTCGCGCGGCAGCGTAATCGGGCGGATCTTCAGCTCTTCAAACGCCAGGAATTTCGGCACAGCAGGCGCAAGGGTGCGAGTCTTGTCGAAGTTGCGATCATCACCACGAACATGAAGATACGTGGGAACTTCCAGGTTGCAATCAAAGGCACGAGGGATGCCATCTCGTTCAAAATCCGTTTCGCCAGCAACCATGTCCGTGCGCAGTTGATAGGGCTCGAATATCGCTCGCAGTTGATAATACTCTTGCTGTTCCAGCGGGTCATATTTGTGGTCGTGACACTTCGCGCAATTAAACGTCATACCCAACATGGACTTGGACGTGTGCTCGATTAACTCGTCCAGCCAACTTGTGCGATTGAATTTGAAATACTGTCGAGCTAAATACCCAGTCGCTCTGAGCTTATCAAGGTCTTGCGGATATAGTTCATCTGCTGCCAACATTTCGCGCAGCATTTGGTCATATCCTTTGTCGGCATTAAGCGATTCAATGATCCAGTCACGATAGTGCCAAATGTGTTTTTGTGAATTGCGAACTTCGGCACCTAAGCCCCACCAATCACTGTAACGCCAGATGTCCATCCAGTGTCGCCCCCAACGCTCGCCATACTGTGGACTGTCGAGCAGATGCTCGACTACCGATTCATAAGCCAGCGGAGAAACATCTGCCAGGAACTTGTCTAAGTCTTCAAGCGAGGGTGGCAAACCAACTAAATCGATGTACAGCCGACGCAGCAACACGTCTTTCGGAGCCGGTGTGATCGCTTGTACTCCAATCTTGCGCCGGTTGGATTCCAAAAACGCATCGATCGGATTGTCTAAAGTTGTCCCTGCTAATTTGGGAATATCCCTGCGAACCGGAGGTTGAAAAGCCCAATGTTCACGAGGATCTGACTCGGCGATTTCACCCGCAGGAGCCGGTGCACCCGCCTCGATCCATTTTTGAAGCAGATCGATTTGCGATTTTGTCAGCGGTTCACCTTCAGGTGGCATGCGTTGGTCCAGATCATCTGCCGTTACCCGCTCAATAATCAAACTTGCCCGAGCAGGTTGGCCCAATGCGATCGCTGCGCCAGAATCTCCGCCCCGTTTTATCAATTCGGCTGTGTCCAGTCGCAAATTGGCCTCGCGCTTAAGAGCACCATGACAAGCAAAACATCGCTGCTGCAAGAGCGGTCGAATGTTCTCGGTGTACTCCTTCGCGTCGATCGCCTCGACCTTTGCCAATGCGCCAACAAAGACAACATATATCCCTATCACAAGCCCTGTAGAGAGCCTCAGCGTGCGCGTGGCCAGGGTATCTGCAAGCTGCTTATTCATTTGACATAGACCATATTTCTGGCGACTGGATATTTCCAACGAAATCGTTTAATTTAACCGCGTGCCCATCTGGCCGCGTGTGCAGCCTCCGCTCGTGCGACGCTTCATCTATAGCAACATTAGTCGGTGCCAGCCTCCACATACCTCGGGCTTAGAATTTGCGAGCAAAGTGGTGGCACAGTCCAATTAATGTCTATCCATAATATAAACTCCTCCCTTATACATGCTATGCATCGTCAACGAAACAGCTGGTCCTGCGACGTTGATCCGCAGAAAAACTAGGCACTCCCTGTGACCAGCTCACGCGCTCGTTCGACCGACAGCATCGGACAGCCGGTAACCGGGATCATCTTGTCGAGCGATGTTTCGTCTTTGAATCCTGTGCCTGTCACAATACATACAGCGTGGCTGGTCCCTGTCAGTTCGCCTTTGATTCGAGCATCCAGCGCGGCAACGGTCGCAACCGCTCCGGCTGGTTCACAAAATATCCCCTCTTCGCGCGCCATTCGCTTTTGCATCTCCCACACGTCCGAGTCATGAACTAGATACCCGGTCCCTCCGGATTTACGGCATTCATGGATCACCTGCGTGCCGTCGATAATTGTCGGTACCTGCAAGCCACTTATGTGAGTTTGACACTGCACGATCTGACCTTCATGGGCACCATGGCGCAGTCGGCTTGCAATCGTGTCGTTACCGGCCGGTTGTACACAATGGACTGCCGGACTGACCGCCAGCTTATCGAGCTCGACCAGCTTCCGAAAGCCTCTCGCGATCGCCAACGTAAGCCCGCCTCCACCAGCCGGAACAAACACATGTTCAATCGGTGCACTAGATTGTTCTGCCAGTTCGTAACTGATCGTTTGAACGCCAGACATACCTACAGGGCTGAACGCGTAACCACTGATTTGCAGCATGGATTGAGCAGATTTTCCAGCCAAATTGAGCATCTCGAACACCTCGCCCGTCACACGCGGATCGGGTCCAAAGCCCTGTACGCGAAAGATATTCGCTCCATAAGCCATCATCTGCTTGAGCTTGCCAGCCGGGGCAGTCTCGACGATCGCGATGCGGCAATCGATATTGGCAGCCGCACAGTATGCCGCCAATGCAGACCCCGTGTTGCCACTACTGGTCGCCAAGCAGAGCGTCTTTCCTTTCGCCCGCATGTCGGAGATTGCTGCGGTTGCAAAACGATCTTTGTACGAACCACTCGGATTGACCGACTCCAATTTGAACCAGAGATTATCTAGCCCAGCCTTGGGGCCGATACTCTTCGACTTTACCAGTGGCGTGTTTCCTTCGCCGAGCGTAATCCGAAACTCAGGTCCGGAAGCATCAAACCAATCTGCAAATCGCCAAATCGACATAGTATCCTTCTCTCTCAAAAACGCCGCTCGATAGATTTTCGCCCCCAAAAGGAACCTGATTCTAAGCCCTGCCTGCGTCAACGTGCACCAGTGCACAGCCCATCAACGCTCGTACTTTACATATCACAGCTTTATTTTACGGACTGGGGACTAAGTTCTGGCTGTAAAAAGCTCGGTATTGCAGGGAAATGGTCGTCCAATACCCATCTATCACGATCGCGAGCTAAGAGAAGCAGCGTCCGC
>CAZVBC010000152.1:0-15635 GCA_964625155.1 uncultured Pirellulaceae bacterium | reverse complement strand
AATCTCGATTTGAAGCTGCCAGCAACGTTTGTCGAGCATACTACTGGTCAGACGGCATACGAAGATTTGTGGATGATCAGTCAAGCTGCTTGCTGCGTCATTGCCAACAGCACCTTTAGTTGGTGGGGAGCTTGGTTAAATCAGCGCCCCGACAAGACTATATATGCACCGAGATTTTGGTTTCACCCTCATACGCTCGACGATACTCATCTTAATTGTGATCATTGGACAACCGTTCCGGTGGATAACAAATGTGTTTCCAACTCATCAGAGAAACGCGTCGCTTAGAATCTCGGTGGACGGCCGCAGAGCGGACTCAGTTCGTTACCCTTTCGGGCACTGCGTCTTGGCGCCGTTGCGTGAGAAACGACCAGGACGCGGCGAGCACTGAGTAGGTTGTGGGTTGACCGAATGGCGGCGTTGATCCAATTGTGACAAAATTTCAATTCGCACCACGTGTTATGACAATAAACCCTCTCGTTGCAAGTGAAAGTGTTAATAGCCCCTTTCAAGTTCTACTATCGGCACGCCAGTGAGGGTCTGCATGGCGAATGAACTACCCTGGCACTCATCCAGCAATTGGCAACCAACAGAGGTTACGCAATTCATTAACCACGTCGACAGTGGTGCGGGAACACTTATCGTTAGAACCGACGCTGGCTTGGCATACTTGAAAGCACTCGGAAATCCAGATGGTCCCCATTCTTTAGTGAAGGATTTGCTTGGGACTCATCTGACGGCGATGCTTGGCTTGCCGACCTTCGATTATGCTGTCATCGAAATTTCGGATTTGGACGAACTGCCATTCTTTAAAGGTGGCATGGCGTTACCCGGTCCTGCTTTTGTAACACGCGGTGAAGAGGGTTCAGTCTGGGGAAGTGACAAGCGACTACTCGACAAGATCGATAACCGCGATGTTATATCGGGCATCGTGGTTGTGGACACGTGGTTACGCAATACCGACCGCTACTATCTACCAAAGAGCCGAGTAAACTGGGATAATGTATTCTTTAGCAAGGAAAGTACCGAAGAAGGAAAGCTGTCCTTGCGAGTCATGGATTTCAGCCACGCAATCCAATTCGGTGGTGAGCTGACCACAAGTGTCAATTCGATCACCAATATCAAGGATGAAGCGATCTTCGGACTCTTTCCCGAATTTCGGAAAAGATTATCCCGAAATGCTGTTCGGCGCTATGTTAGCAATCTCGGTGGTTTGTCGCGGCCGCAGATTGAGGATGCTGTGGGACTGATTCCGTCTCTGTGGCATTTGGAGTCAAGCGTTCGGTCGGCGCTCGTAAGCTATTTGCTTCAGCGAGCGAGCTTCGTAGCGGAATCGATCGAATCCAGATTGTTCGATCCTCCACAACTTAGTATAGACCTCTCAGACGGAGGTGAATCATGAATCCAGCCAAAGGACATTTCAGCATTGTTCAGTATTGCCCCGATCTCGCTCGGCGTGAGACTGTGAATATTGGTGTGATCCTGCTCGTTCCCGATCGCGCCTATCTGCAAGCTCGAATGGTCGCAGACAACGATCGAGTTAAGCATTTCTTCGGTATCAAAGGTGATGATGGCAAAATGCTCTCTGCGTTCAAGAAGAGCTTTACAGCTCGCATTGATGCTGAGCAGGGGCGCATCGTCTCGTTGGAATCATTGCGGAAGTTCATTGACACACGCGGTAACCAGATCCAATTAACTGAGCCAGCATATGTTAAAGTTCGTGCATGCGAAGAAACAATCGATCAATTATTTGATCAATTGGTGGGTGGTAAGGTGAAATCGCAGAAGCGAGTATCGTTGACCAAATCCTTGCAGGCGCGGTTTGATGATGAAGGACTTGGTGAAATCGTTTGCAAAGACATTACTTTACCGGTCCCAATAGTCGATCTTCAGGCCAAAATTACTTTCGGATTTCAGAACGGCGTTTTCAATTTACTGCAACCTGTAACGTTCCAAGCTGGCAAAGAAGAAGCCAATTACCATCGAGCACTCAAGTACTCGATGGAAGGAAAAATCTTTCAAGAGCATCCTGATGAACAATACGGTGAGCTGAAATTTAACGTGATTGGTCGATTCGCTAGCAAGTCCGACCACTCCATTTCCGTTGTGAAAGAGGTACTCGCAGCCTCCGACGTTCGCTTGCATCATGAGTGGGAATTATCGGAGCTGTTTGAAGAAATCCGCAGAACAGGTAAGCCAAGAACCAGAAACGCCTAATCCTGGGCTGTTAAAAATCTGGTATTGAAGGGGAATGTGTTTGCGCAAGTTTCGTTCCACGCGCGTGGTCGCGGCGATAGCTGCGCAAGCGTCCCATTAGGTACTGAACGTTGGTAGAAAAGGCATTCCTAAAAGATGGGTTTTCGTCCCGTGGGACATGATGTTCGCGTAGGTGTTCACCGATGTCCAGCGCTGACAGCATAAGGCATGAGCGATCACGACAGTGGCCAGCCTAGGAGGCCAAGATCGCGGAAAGTCAAGCGGCGGCTGCGAACTTGCTGCTGCGCGACAATCCGAGGTGCTGGATAATAACCGATGCAGCTTGTCGACTTGCACCAGGCTGAGCAAATTGTTTGGCAAGCTGCAACAGTCTCAAGCGCTGGGCATGCCTGGTGTCTGGTGCGCACAGAATTTGGTCCAAGGCTTCGATCGCCTGTGCCGTGGCGCGCGCGGTCGACCCGACAGCCAAGAATTCCGGCATGATTGTCTCGCCAGCGATCAAATTGGGGAGCGTGATACTCTTTAGATTTGTGATGCTGCGGATAATTCCATATGACAACCGACCTATGTGGTACAAGACAACGGTTGGCTTGCCACGAGCCATCATTTCTAGGCTAGTGGAACCAGATTTCATTAAGGCGCAGTCTGCGACCTCAATCAGTTCGCTGGTTCGTCCGACGAAGAATTCGACATTCAGTGAACGATCTTCATCCGACAATTGACGTTGGCACCACAAACAGTGTTGATCCTTGTGAGCGGCGACCAGGAATCGCACCGTCGGATGCCGTCTGGAAATCTCGCGCATCACGGCCAATTGCATCGGCCAAATCGACTGAACTTCGCCAGTGCGCGAGCCAGGCAGCACAACGACTTGCAATCCAGCATGTGCTCGCCAAGTGGAAATAAACTTTTGGTCTAGTCGCCGACTGGCAATTTCATCGAAGAATGGATGACCGACAAAATCAACTTGCATACCACGTTCCGCATACCATGAAGGTTCGAACGGTAGGCTGCACAGCACGCGATCGACGAATCGCTTCATTTTTTTGACTCGCCAGCCACCCCATGCCCACATCTGAGGTGGCAAGTAGTAAAACACGGGAATATCAAGCTGCTTTGCTCGTTTGGCAATGTGCCAGTTAAAGCCTGGAAAATCGACTAATACGACGCCACTGGGTCGGGACGCCTTGAAGATCTCGGAGGCGTAATCAGCCAACTGCATGAATTGCCTGACCTTGGGAAGAACTTCGACGATCCCAACCACAGCTAGGTTCGTCATGTCGAAGTCGATATGGCAACCTCGCTGGCGCATGTTATGGCCGCCAAAACCGCGAATTTCGAGATCGGTTTGCCGACGCAGTTCGTGAATCAAGTTGGCTGCATGCACATCGCCGCTGGGCTCGCCAACCGAAAAAAACAGACTGTCCATGTCCCGCAATTCCTTGATTTCCTGCCGACCTCACACAACTGGTACTGTTTACGAAGAATCGAATGCCAGCGTCAATCCCAATGTAACCGTAGAATTGACTATTCCAGTTTTGTGGATATTTCGATCGACAATCTAAATCGCTGAGATATTTCAGCCATATTCGGCGGCTAGGCAAATATTCTGGTATGGTTTTTAAGAAGACATGGAATAATCCGCAACTTTACTGCGACCGGGACATCTAAGCAGCAAGCGTAGAATTCGATCCGTAATATGCTTCTAATTACGACGCCTAAATGAGTAGAATGTGAGCAGGCTCGTCAAGACAATTTGGCGATTCGGCGTGCGCGTGTCTCAGTAAGGACAAACCGGGAATTTATTGGAAATTCCATTAGCGGAGTTTCAGGATTTCGATTTCTATGAGCGGGCTGACGAAAGCTGTTTCGAAATCAGTTTCATGGACTCTCAAGGTGCCCATGTCATGGGGGATCGGGCAAGTCGAAGTTCATTTGTCGCTGTTTATCAGCGTATTACTCTGTTCCCTTGGCCTCCTTGTTTCCGGCACCATTTATACGGAACAGCCTCAGTTTTCTGACCTTACTTATGCGGCCGTAACATTGCCCATCGTCTGGATCATCAGTTTGTTAGTGCGTTTAGCGATCCAAATTCTAGCCATCGGTGTCCATGGTAATGATCTGGAAACTGTCGTCGGACCGACCGGTAATCTATCGACGGATTACGAGCGACTTGACGGACCAGTCTTGGTAACTTATGCGGCAGCCGGACAAGCGGCCACATTGCTGCTGGCACTTCTTGGTTTTACGGTCCATGCCGCAGTTTCGCAGCCTGCGAATTCTTTTGTAGAAGCATTCAATTTCCATGGCGGTTGGCACAGCAAGGGTTGGGCATCTCAGATTCTGTGGGTCAACGTGTTCCTGTTTGTATTGCACCTCCTGCCGTCAGCACCATTCGATTTGCGTGCAATGGCTTTTGGTTGGTGGAAGATTGCGAATCGAAAACTTTCGATTGCTGGAGCTTATCGTGCGTTGGGAATATTGAATTCCCATTTAGGCTCAATTCTCGTTGGGGTTGGCATTACACTGTTGGCTATGGAGTTTTTTTCGTCTCAGTTTTTG
Organism: uncultured Pirellulaceae bacterium; assembly: GCA_964625155.1. Lineage (GTDB taxonomy): Bacteria > Planctomycetota > Planctomycetia > Pirellulales > Pirellulaceae > Aureliella. The sequence continues at coordinate 10,856 of CAZVBC010000152.1, read as the reverse complement.
GTAGGAGGTGCCCTGATTTTCATTCCCGCTGCGTATCTTTACTTGGTTAGTCGCTGGGAACATGCGCTCGCTTGCGATATTGAGGATTTGGGGAATTTCGAACGGCATTTGAATTCGACCCACTTTGAATCGACTTCGCGACTGGAGCCCTCGGGAACTAAGGCCCGCTCCAATCAAGCGGGATTGCTCCACTCGCCGTCAAATGGGGACGAGTTTGCTCGGCTGAGCGATTCTTCGCAGCGCGAAGAGAGTTTGGATGTAGACAATATATTGCGGAAATGGTATCGCGAAGGCGAAGCTTCCTTAACGGCTTCAGAAAGGGCAGCCTTACTGAGCGCTAGCCGCGAACTCAAAGCCAAACGACACACCGAGAATCGGAACCAACAGTCTTAGTTGGCCTCCTACACCGATTCGAGGGACGGAGTTTTATCAACGCCACCCGCCCCAACGTTTTGGCAAAACCGCTACAATATTAGCACTTCTCGGTTAACACCACCTCCTACAAATGTTCGTTCCAAGGCTTGCTCTCGGAATGTAAAGTACTAGAGTCTCCGCCTCGCGAGTACTCAAAGTCGGCAGCCAAGTATGCTTGGAACGACCGGCGGGGCAAGTGGTTACTTGGCGGAGCTCAGTAACTAAATGGTGGCGTTTAGCGAGAAGTGTCTCAAAATCGCTTGATTTTTTGTAGCCATCCTGGACCAAGCTAAAGTTTTCGGCCCGCGCGCATGCCCCAAAATAATTTGCCTATCGTCGATCCAAATTCGTCCTCGGTACCAATCGACAAACCACCTCCTGGAGGTGTTCGTGGCAAGTATTCTTTTATCAGTCTGGGGTGTCCTAAGAACTTAGTCGACAGTGAACGCATGCTGGGACGGCTGCGCGATGATGGTTTTCAGTTGGTCGAAGATCCGCTGAATTCTGACTTCGTGGTCATTAACACTTGTGGGTTTATCGACAACGCACGCAAAGAATCATTTCAAGCAATCGACCAGATGCTGGAGTTGAAACGGCAGGGCAAGATCCGTGGTGTTATTGTCGCCGGTTGTTTGGCTGAACGTGAAAAACAAAACTTGCTTCAACAACGGCCAGAGATCGATTCATTGGTGGGAGTATTCGGCCGAGATGATATTACCGAGTTGGCTGGGAGTCTGATTGATGGCCTGGACGAACAACGGACGATTTTTAAGCCTGCTCCCATTCGTGCGCTGGACGACAGCAACCGCTTAAGAATTACACCGCAACATTTTGCGTACTTAAAGATCTCAGAAGGCTGTGATCGCTTGTGCACATTTTGTGCAATTCCCAAAATGCGTGGCAAACACGCCAGCAAGCCTCGAGAACAGATCATTGCAGAGGCCAGACAGTTGGCCGACAGTGGTGTGCGAGAATTGATCATCGTCGCGCAGGATACAACCTACTATGGCATCGACCTGTATGGCCAGCCTGAGCTGGCCAGTTTGTTGACCGAACTGCAATCGATCGACGGGTTTCAGTGGATTCGGTTGATGTACTTCTACCCCATGTACATTGATGACCGACTGATCGAGGTGATCGCCGGTTCCAAGAAAATCCTACCGTACATCGATATGCCCTTGCAGCACATCAGCGAGAATATGCTCAAGAGAATGGCCCGCAGAGTCACGCCCGACCAGACCCGCGATCTGATACACAAACTGCGTGAGTCCATCGATTCGTTGGTGTTGAGAACTACTTTCATTGCTGGTTTTCCTGGCGAGACCGATGCCGATGTCGAAGAATTGGCTGCGTTTATTCAGGAGTCTCGTTTCGAGCGGTTAGGAGTCTTTACTTACTCGGTTGAAAACGATACCCCTGCCGCGCGATTACCCGATCATTTGCCCGACGAGATCAAGAATCAGAGGCGTGAGCGGTTGATGGCCGTGCAGCAAAAAGTGGCGTTCTCATGGTGCCAATCCCAGATCGGCACGCCTCTCGAAGTCCTCATCGACAAAGAAATCGACGCCTCGAAAAACGTTTGGCTGGGCCGCACTTATGCAGATGCTCCAGACGTTGATGCTACAGTTTATGTAACGGGCCGAAAGAGATCGAGTTTAGCCCCCGGCCAAATCGTACCTGTTGAAATTGTCGGGCATCGTGATTATGACCTGATTGCAGCCGCAGTCGGCAATGCACGCTAGTCGTTGGAAAGAAACATGACCAACAACAATGCAACCGTCGGTTCGAGTCTGCAACCTAGCGACCGAATTGTGAATGTTCCCAATTCTCTTTCTATGTTGAGATTGGTTCTGGCCGTAGGTGTGGGAGTATTGATCGAATATCAATGGTTTCTCAGTGCCATGGTCGTATTTGTGTTTGCGGCCAGCACCGATTTTGTTGACGGTTATTGGGCTCGCCGCTTCAATCAAATCACCAAACTTGGGCGCGTTTTGGATCCGTTTGTCGACAAGATCATAATTGCTGCGGCGATGATTCCCTTGGTAGCTTATCCCCAAAGTCCAGTTCGTGCATGGATGGTCACGGTGATCATTGGCCGAGAATTGTTGGTTACTAGCTTGCGTAGCATGGTCGAAAGCCGAGGAGGGGATTTTTCGGCTCGTTGGTTAGGTAAGTGGAAAATGCTCGCACAATGTGCGGCTGTCGTGGCTGTGTTGTTATATCTCGGTTGGCAGCCAATGGCTTGGCTGTACTGGTCTGCCCACGTATTGGTTTGGGCCGCGATAATCCTGACAATCGCCTCAGGAGCAGATTACGTTCGGCAAATTGTTTTGCTCAACCCAACGCGCCGCGATACAGTTTCACCGACATAGCTGGGCCTAAATAGTCTTTAGGGGAGAAAAATGGAAACGATCTCATGTCCCAATTGTCAAAAACAATATCGCTTACCTCCCGAGCACTTAGGTAAACAAGTGCGCTGCCAGAATTGTGGCGACGTATTTACTGCCAGCCAGCCACGTATCAATGAACCGCCCCCCATTCTGCCCCTGTCTAATTCGACGCGCATGGCAGACGAGATCGATTACGAAATCTTCGGCGATGATATGCAGTATTGTGAAATCACACTCGATCCAAACGAAGCTGTCATCGCCGAAGCTGGAGCGATGATGTACATGAGTGCCGGAATCAATATGGAGACAGTCTTTGGCGATCCCAATCAACGTGGTGCCAGTTTTTGGAACAAAATGTTGTCTGCCGGAAAACGTGTCCTAACCGGCGAATCGATGTTCATGACTGTGTTTACAAACCAAGCCAACCGTCGTGAACAAGTTGCGTTTGGTGCCCCCTATCCCGGTCGCATCGAAGCGCTGCACTTGGACAAACTGGGAGGCGAAATCATTTGTCAGCGAGATTCGTTTCTATGTGGCGCACGAGGCGTCGAAATATCGATCGCCTTCCAAAAGAAAATTGGAGTTGGTTTGCTGGGTGGTGAAGGATTTATTATGCAGCGACTCCGCGGTGATGGAGTGGCCATTATTCACGCATGCGGGACGATGATGCATCGGCAACTTGTCGCAGGTGAAACTCTGCGCGTGGATACCGGATGTATCGTGGCTTTGGGGCCCAGCGTGACCTACGACATTCAATTTAACGGCAGTATCAAGAGTGCTATGTTTGGTGGCGAAGGCCTTGTTTTTGCCACGCTAACAGGCCCTGGTCCTATTTGGTTGCAAAGCTTGCCATTTGCGCGATTGGCTCGCAGATTTTCGCAAGGCGCCAGTTCTTCGAAGGAGCAAGGAACGGTCTTAAACTCGCTCGGCGGAATCGGAGGCATGTTCATGGGGGACAACGAATAATTTGGCTCTGGGGCCGCACACGACCTCACTCGTGGGCAAAGTTGGATATGGGATGTGTGCCTTCACAAAGCGTTTGACGAGTACCGGTGAGCATACTGCGCCGAGCATGCTGCAACGCGTTGAGGCTGCGAAACACGTCTTCGAGGTCACCCATTTTGCGGACCAGACTGGTGACCGCTCGATGGAATTGCGTCAGCAATTGTTGACCGACCGACAGTTCGCTATCGAGTGCTTCCTGATGCCTGCCTGCATTGTCGAACCAGATCAAAGTATTGGGGAGGTCGACAAATGCAATCCCTTTTTCGCAGCAAACTTGCACTGCTGCGGGCGGACGAAAAGTGATAGCTTCTGGCCAATAGTTGGGAATATATGCTCCGCAACTGATCTGTGCCAACGCCGCTTCGCGAGGGAGTTGGTCGCCGGAAAAATCAACGCTGAGGATTTGGTAATCGGGCAGTCCCTGATCGTGAGCTGTGGGATGAAATACGGCTTGTACCGCTGAAGGCTCTCTGCCAACAATGAATCGACACCAATCGATTAACTCAAACAACTCTCTGTCACTCCGCACTGATAACGACTTGCCAACTCGCGGACTGTCGTTGGTACCAATTGCCAAACGCCGGTGACAAAATAGCAAACGGGGTTTCCCCAACCGTGTCGCAATCAATTCCTTCAAACGCAAGGTCGCTGGGGCACAGCGCCTTGGAAACTCGGCCATAAACGCGATTCCCGATTTGTCCACTTGGTGCTTCAACTCGGCTGCTTGTTGAGGATCAAAATCGACTTCTGATCCACAATAAACTGCTTTGCCGAAATCACACGCCGCCAACAGTGGAGTTACACCGTACCAGTCTCCTTCCAGCATCATCACTGCATCTAGGTCGCTGCGGCCCACTAATGACCGAAAACCGTCTACGCGACGAGCTCCGAAATCTCGAGCTGCTGAATCGGCGAGCATGGCTACGGAACTGTAGACATACCGGACCTCGAAGCGGTCTTGAAGTATTCGCAGCGCTGGGCAATATCGATTTTGCCAATCTCGGGACAATCCAATTAGTCCAATTCGCAGTCGCATTTTGCTTCCGAAAATATGAAACGGCGCCAGCCAATCAATTATTAAGAGTGGGCAAAACCGTCAGTCCAACGGTGCGTACAAACCTCAAAAGCAGTGCTTTCGAGGTATTTTTGCAAAAACTTTTATGAATTTGCAAGCATAGTCTACCTGCCAAATCGTGCCAATTTCTAGTCGGCTTAGGACTCATTCTATCTATCTAAGCCGAAAAAAACGAACAACTTGGGTCAATTGGCACCCGTCGTCCGCCCCAGCTCGACATAATCCTGAATTGCTAGCATCAGCCGAACCGATATCTCATGCAGGGCCTGCAACTGGTTGCCAAGGCGAACTGTTGCCGTATACTTGCACCCCGAGTACTGGACGCCAAACTCCACCCAACCGCTAGCCCTTTGCTAGCTTTTCACATCAAGATACTTCTCCAATGACAAGAGGTCGTGCGGGTTTGGCAGCGACATCCACCAACGGGGTTTGAATTACGGCAGGTTGTAACCGGTTGACAAGGAAGTAAGCAGGGAAGAATGGGAAGCTTGGATGGACGAATGGACTTATCCGCACCCCATACATTTCCTCCCTGCGCCATCGATCAAGCTGGGTTGATTCTCCACAAGTTTTAATCGGCTCGATGATTGATGGTGGTTGTCGCCACACTGTCTTTTCACGAAGGGATGATGAGTATGGTTTATGCGGCACTTGCCCTCCTCTTGGCTGTTACCGGAGCTAGCAGCAAACAGGAATCGCTAGAATATGACGCGGCGATTGCGAAAGCACAAAAGGAGAAAAAGCCATTAATGGTGTTGGTCGGCGCACAATGGTGTGCTTCGTGCCAAGTGATGAAGCGAGATACGATTGAACCGATGAAGGATTCTGGCGAGTTGCGAGACGTCGTTGTGTCGGCGGTCGACAAGGATTTACGTCCGGAGTTAGCCGAACAACTGATGCGCGGTCCAACATTGCCTCAAGTCGTAGTATTCACCCAAGATGATGGCGGCTGGAAACGATTTAGTTTGACGGGAATGCAAAGCCAAACACGAATTCGCGAGTTGCTACAAAGAGTTCGCCCCGGCAGGCGATAAAGCATGTTGACCGATTCAATACGTCAAGTTTGAATTTTTGCTGATCGGGTTTCCGACAGCTTGAGTTTGATGCGACAGTCACTTGATATTAGTTTGTCAGGCGTCCTGTAGAAAAATATCAAGTAGTTACGTAACTACTCGATAATCAGGTGCACGAGCCAAGTTTATCGAATTGCGGAAACCGGAGGCTAACGCCTTCCGGCTGATGTTATGTGACGCGCAGTGATGACGTTATGTGGTGACTGGCAATGCTGATGTTATGTGACTCGCAATGCTATAGTGTCCTTTTCCCCATTTCCTCCAACCGCGCTCACTACCTTGCATAATAATGACATAGACGGTCCAAGTGATAAAATAACGGGAGCAGTCGTCACTCATGATGACTGTTTCGAATAATTGGATGCTGGACTAATCAGCCGGAAGGCGTTAGCGTCCGGTTTTTATCTGATGCGTTAATCGTCACTACGATGCACCTGGTTATTGAGCAGTTAAGAAGTTACGAGCAAGTGAAGTTACGAGGAAGTACTGAATGCCGTTTCCTTCAGGGTTTGAGCATGTTCTGCGGGAGAACGAGCCGCTGGCTCCATACACATGGCTGCAAATTGGTGGCCCGGCTCGATACTTCGCTGAACCGAATACGGTCGCTGAATTGGCCAATATTTTGCGTGGAGTTTCGGAGGCTGGGATTGGCTTTCGTATTCTCGGAGGAGGCTCCAATCTCCTAGTGCGTGAGGAAGGAGTCAATGGTTTGGTCTTGAGCTGTGCTGCACCTGAGTTGTCTTCAATCAAAATTGATGGACGCAAAGTAGTCGCTGGTGCAGGTGCCAAATTAAGTCACTTAATTTCGCGTACTGTTGGCATTGGTTTAGCTGGGCTCGAACATTTGGTCGGTATTCCTGGAACCGTCGGGGGGGCGGTTGCTGGCAATGCTGGTGTGGTCAATGGTGATATAGGAAGCCGAGTACGAAGGGTCGGCTGTATTACCCGCCAAGGAGAATTGGTACAACGAAATGCTAGCGACCTCCAGTTCTCGTATCGACTTGGCAATCTGGACGATGTGGCGATTTACGAAGTCGAATTAGAACTCGAACCGGGCAATGTCGCGGAATTGACTCGCAAAATGCAGAATAGCTGGATCTACAAACGATCCCAACAACCGCCATCGGACCAACGGGCTGCGGTGGCGTTCATCGACCCCAGTGGCATTACTGCGCCAGAATTGATCGACTCGGTTGGGCTCAAAGGAGTATCGCTCGGCGAGGTCACTCTCAGTGCCCAGTATCCTGGCTTTCTTGTTGTTTCTGGTGGCGCCACGAGCGAGCAAGTGCTAGCATTGCTGGACCGCGTGCGGAAAGCAGTTGAGCAGCGGACCGGAATCCAGTTGCAATCGCATCTACGAATTTGGTAAGGTACCTTTCTGACAAGGAAGGGACTGTCGAATTGAGCGATAACAAAGGAAAGAACGAACCTGCACCTCCTCCGCCGCCACCCACTTGGCTTGACCAGATGCTGGCTGCTTACCGCTCGTTGCCTGGTGCAGCCCTGCTGTTTGCAGTCGTTCCTTTATTGATACTTGGTTATGCGGGCTGGTTTTATTGGGGAGCCGAGCATCTCAATCGGGCCCTTTATGCGGTCAAGTTGGAGAATCTGATCGTTACACCGCAGCCGCAATGGATTCTGAAGTCAAAAGTGCGCGAAGAGGTTTACCAAAATCACAGTCTCTCGCAAGTGCATTTGTTGGATTCCGACGCGACGGCCACGATAGCCAGGGCGTTTGATGCGCATGCATGGGTACAAAGCACTTTCCGAGTTACCAAAATGGGAGGCGGACGGGTGCAAGTGGATCTGATCTATCGCGAACCGATTGCTATGGTCTTTTTTCAGCAACACGAATCTGAAAAACCTGGTGCCTATCCGGTCGATCGAGAAGGAATTGTTCTGCCTCCCGAAGATTTTACGGAACAACAAGTTGGTAATTACTTTCTCATCTATGCTCAAGGTGCAGAACCTAAAAGTGAAGATTCTGGGATGCCGTTTGGCGATTCGCGGATTTCCGATGCGCTGCAATTATGCCAATGGTTGCTCCCCAAGAGAGACTCGCTGGGATTGAAGACGATCTACGTTAATCAAGACAAAGAAGTGGGTACGATTACTCCCTGGACCTTGTCCATTGCCACGCGCGATTCCAAGTTTATCGAGTGGGGGCACGCACCTGGGAAGGAGTCCAACGACGAACCGAGCGCAGAGGACAAACTGTTGCGGATGGAGCGTTGGCTGACCGCCACACATGCATCCACGGCCAATGCCACGCGGCTCAATTTGCGTTCGCGATCTTTCTCGCCCAGCACGCTGACAGGGAAAGTGACTAACGAGTAACTGTGGGAGCCACTTGAATGCGACGTACGAAACCCTGGTTGCCACGTTGTATCAATTCACTTTGCACTTTTTCTGCCAGCACCAATTGGGCTCGCAACTGACGATACTGCGACAGCAACTGCGTTCTGCGGTTGGTCACCAGCTTTGCCAAGGACTGCATGACAGTCGCTTGCCGTTGCTCAAAAAGCCCCAAGGTCTGCTGGTGTGCTTGCTTTACAGCATGTAGATACTCTCGATCTAGTCTCGCAGCAATCCACTCCGGGGCGTTATCGATTAATGAAATTGTTGGCTTGCGCCAGCTTCCGCCGATGCGCACGTGCACACAATGGATTATGTTGGTGGCCTCGTCGTTTTCATTATTCCCGCGGACGGCGGCGATAAGATTGTTCTGTCGATTCGCGCTGTGTTGCATCCATTGATTTAAGTCAAGCATAGCCGAACCACTAAGCTGGCTATCGACAACCGAACACTTCATCTCGAACATTGGGCGACCAGTTGCGTGTGTATGTCCTCCCTTGTTCGTCAATTCCAATTGAGGTTGTTTGGCTGTGGAAGGTTGAGATTGAGTGCGCAGATAACTGGCCAAGGCCACATCTCGCTGAGACTTTGGCTGAGCCGAACGGTCGCGTACGGCTAGTACGACATCCTCAGTCGGTAATGTCCCTTCCACGCGCCACGTCGAGTTTGATGTGATGCCTGTGAGGCTCGTTTGAGTATGCTTTCCTTTTGCCACAAACGGGATCACTTGTTGCCCGAGCTCGAATTTGCCACGAGCCGCTGCGCTATGCACCATGACCAGCGGCAGGTCGATACTTGAAGGGCGGTAATCAATCCCGTCGCTCGGCGCGATATCCAAGAATCTCGAACGCCCGAGCGCCAGGTCAACAGATTCACAGATGCCCGAGTATTGATGCCAACATGAATTGCACCACTCAACAACGATGGCGTGCCCCATTTGCTGAGCAATGGAGGTTGGCAGACCTGCAAACAGCGCATTGATCTCCGCAAGATCTGTTTGTTTGAGGCTGACCATCGATCTGCGCTGGTCTTCAAGCAATTTTTCCGCTTCTTTGATCTCCCGATCCGCTTGGTCAAACTCTTGTTTCAGCACCTGCAAGTTCGACAGCACCGTCACAATTTCTGGTTGGCTGCGCAGAGGATTTGTGACAAGTTGCTGAAGCTGCGACTCCTCATGCCTTGAACGCTGTACAATCATCGAGCCACGTTCCAACCAGGAATTGAACTGGTTCTCCCAAGCAGCAATCTGCTGACTGGCACCTGCGATGAGTTTCGAACTTTCAACTAGATGCTCTGGCACAACTGCGGCTAATTTACTTTCAAGTTCCCGGCGCCAACGTTCGGCTAGCGGAAGAACTTGCTGCTTGGCAGAGGTTGGCAGATCGCTTAACCGAATAGTTACATTTTCAGCGCGAATCTCGGAAAAATGGAACCGCTTGCGCAAGAGCTGGCTTAAATCGTACTTTGCCCAAATCTGTTCCGAATTGAATGTGAGCTGTGCATTATCGACAGACGTGGCCTGCCATGAGACATTCGCAAGGCTGGCTACGTTGTAACTGTTCACTACCCGACACGCAGACATTTGCATATCGGGCCCCAACAATCGGCGGACAAACTGTTGTTCACCAAAGTGCCAGACCGGTTTAGCCAAAACGATTACGGCAGCAATCGTTAGCCAATTTATGAATCGAAAGCGGCGAGCCGGCGGCTTGACCATGTGTAATTCCTAGACTTTTTCACGGATGTCGCGTAAATGTCGAAGCAGGTACCGCAATGCCTCCTCTCGATTGCCGCTGGAATTCACGGATTGGGCTGGGGAAGGTCGAGCCGAAGAGGAATTGTTCATGCCAGAAACGATCGACATTGGTGCCTGGACCCCATGCGCGCTCTCCACTCGTTCGACAACGGTAGCGGCTGGTGTCAATTCTTTGGGCTTGTTCCCTGCGACTTGAGTAACGCTACTTGGATCGTGGGGCTTGTTTTGTAGCGCGCGCTGCGCAGCAGTGTCCAGCAGTGGTATCTGCGTCAGAGTGGGACTCGCGCTCGCGTGCGGCAACGACAACAGATTGGGAATCGATTGCATATAGGCAGTTTGTTCCTTTGATGGTGTGGTAGATGACTTGTTCGCGACTACCTGTTCAGCCAACCGTACAACCTCAATGGTTGTTTCTACCAGCCAGCTATCATCGTCGCTGCAAATTGGCTCCATACATCCTTGGGAAGTATCGGTTCTCGGTCGGCTTTCCTGCGACAACAACGGTGCATTGTCCTTACGCCGCGAATTTCCAGCTTCCTCCGACTCGTAGACCAGCGGCATGGAAGCCATTACAGTGTCGTCGCCCAGCGAATCAGCTTGGTCGCCATCCATCGTCCCGTGACCATCAGCAGGTGTGTAAATCCGTGGTCCCGTCGCAGGACCAGCGTACTGCACATTGGTCTCAGTTTGATGGGTCGCGTCGGCAGGCAGTAAACTATTTGCCTCGCTCCCCTCAACATCCTGCGCCTGACTCGTGATTTGACGCGCGGCCATTGCTGAAAGTGAGT
>CAZVBC010000151.1:0-15731 GCA_964625155.1 uncultured Pirellulaceae bacterium | reverse complement strand
TTTTGAATCAGCTTAGCAGATTCCGGAAGTTCGGCAGTCGCACAAGTTTGACGATTGAAGATTGAGCGAATAAACTCAGAAGTAATCTTTCAGCGATTTACTCCCCTCTTTAGACCGCAGCTCTTTTCGACGGACGAGAATCCATGGCTGTTCGCGATCGCAATTTATCAACTTGGCAAGCTTACGTGCTCACAATGTCCATTGTGTCATTGATCTTGCTGATCGGCGCCTTTTTCCTGTGGCGCGCTAATAATGATGCTAACGCGAAACTCGCAGCGCTGACGGAACAGAATTCCACCAACGAAGAAGCGGTTAAGAAAGGAAGCGAACGCGTTCAGCGATTGCGTTCTATGTTGGGCGTCGGTGATTTTACCGCAGAAGATTTGGCACAAATGAAAGCCGCGATGGCAGAAGATCCATTGCTCGGCCAGCTTGAAAGGGAATTTGACGAGGACATGAAGTTATTCGACCCGTCGGTACCGGCCACTCAGCGGCACTATCGGACACTTCCCAGGTTTCTTCAGGATACGCTCAAGCGCGTGAATCAGGATGTCGTTAATCTGCGCAGCACTGTGGCGAACTTGCAGAAGCAAATGGCGGACGTTACTGATCGCGAAACCAAAGCGAGAAAAGCAGCCGACGATGAAAAGGCGAAAGCCATCGCCGATCTCGAAGAAACTCGGCGCAAGTACGCGAGTCTCTTGGAAGAATCGGACACCGCTAAGAAAGAAATCGAAGGGAAATACGGAACCTTTGCCGCAAGCAACCAAAAGCAAGTCAATGACTTGAAGGCAAAATACGCTCAACTCGAAACTACTAGCAAGGCTCAACTGCAAACGATTGCTGATCAGGCTCGCGTGATTCTGGAAAAGTCGGAAAGCAAATTCGAGTCGCCGCACGGCAAAATCGTCGGCGTCTATTCTAGTGCGAAATTGGTGTTCATCGACTTAGGTTCGGAGGACGGACTGCAGGTAGGAACCCGGTTCTCGGTGTTCGGTCAAGAAGAACCCAGTATCGACACGGCAAAGGTGAAGGCAAGGCTACTGGTTACCAAGATTATTAATGAACACATGGCTCAGGCAAATGTCTTGACGGATAATTACCGTACACCGGTTGTAGAAGGAGACTTGATTGCTTCGCCTGCATGGCGCAAAGGTCGCAGTCCTGGTTATGCTTTGGTTGGCTTGCTGGACGCAGACAACGATGGAATCGGCGACCGAAATATGATCGTGGATTTGATCACGCGTAACGGCGGCCAGATCGATGCAGAGATCAGTCCGACACTCACAGTAACAGGGCCAGGGATCAGCAGTAATACGAATTACATTGTCATGGGATCCGATGTTCGCGTAGGTGAGAATGCAACCAAAGCACAGCAAGACAAAGCTAAGAAATACAACGATTTTATTAACCAAGCCAAGTCCTATGATGTGCGGGAGCTTTCAATTGATCGCCTAATCACCCTTCTGCGAACCGATCAAGACGATCGTACCGTACCACTGGGAGATAAGATTCGTGGTTCAGATTTTCCGGTAACAGAATATAATCCGGGAACGGCTGGCCCCGGAGTGTCGAACGGTACACAGCGGTTCCTTCAACGCATGCAACCCGCTCCCAAGTAGTTGTGCCGCGAAGCCTACTTGGATACCATCGTATGCATCAATCCGCTCGACTATCGGGCGGATTTTTGTTTCATGGTCCAATAGTCTCAGGTGCAACATGTTGCGAACATCAACGTTCTTAACCGTTCAGCTAGCTTTCCTTAGTTTCCTATCGGCGGCAGATAACTCACCTCCTCCGGGTTTTACGGCGTTGTTTAATGGCCGCGATTTCTCCGGTTGGCAAGGTGGCCTGGCGTTCAACAAATTGAACAGCGCAAGCACAGACGAACTGTCAAAGGCTCAAGCCGCAGCGAACGAACTGATGCGCGCCCATTGGAAAGTTGAAGCTGGAGTTCTGATCAACGATGGCAAAGGCACCAATCTCGCGACGATTAAGCAGTTCGGAAATTTTGAACTGATGGTCGATTGGAAAATTAATCCGAAAGGTGATAGTGGCATATACCTTCGCGGTCAACCACAGGTGCAGATCTGGGATTCCAAGTCACTAAGCGATCGCTTCGCGCGCGAGAAAAACCAAGGCTCGGGAGCCTTATGGAATAACAAGAATCCCGACCACAAACTCCCAATTACCTTTGCGGACAATGATCCCGGAGAGTGGAATACGTTTCATATTATCATGGTCGGCGATAAAGTGACGGTACGTCTCAACGGTAAGTTGGTCGTCGATCAAGTACCAATCGACAATTATTTTGACAAAGGCCAGCCAGCTCCTGCTCGCGGTCCGATCGAGTTGCAATATCATCCCAATCAAGATGGTAAACCGGACAATCTTTACTTCAAAAACGTCTACCTGAAAGAACTGCCCTGAGAAATCATCGCACGTAAGAAGACCCTACGAATCGCATCATAGCCGCGGTCGTTTGGGTCTTCGATATTGTCGAAAAACCAAAAAGTCGGATCATGTCGCTGATAAGTTCGGCGCCAAAATTGGCGGCAATGTGAGCCGTGGCCCAGAAACGCGCCGTGCAGATCTACCAAGTGCACGTTTTCGCGTTGCTCGGCGCATTTGGAGATGATCCGATTGTATTGGGCATGGATGGCTAGTCCATCTTCCCAATGTGGTAAACCAACACTTGGCCCATCGCCGATGCCGTCAGTAGGGTCATAGATGTTGGCGAGAAATATTTGGCAACCACCGGGGAATCTTTCACTGATCAGATCCAACATGGCATACAAACGCACTTCGAAGTTTGCGATCCACGGTCTGGCTTCTGCAAGCGTCGCACCGTACATCGCTCCTTCTTTAGGTTTGCTGCGACCATAGTGGTGAATCAGATCATTACCTCCTGTAGTCATTACGACCAACCCCTGAACATCTGAAGGCTGCGTGGGTAGCCTATCTCGCAAGACTTCTATATGTGTCAGGGAAGTCGATCCGGAAATCGCCAAATTTAACGTGCTGAGGCGGGGCAGAACTCGCTCCAGGCAAATGTCCTGCAAATCATCGAATTCATCGACCGGATTTTTTTGCAAGCGATTGAAGTAGGAATGAGATGGATTTTTTGCACCTAACCCTGCAGTGATACTGTCCCCGACACCAAGCATCAAAATTGGTCGATTGGACCACGGCTTCGAAAACACCTCATGCGGAACGCTAGGTCCAGCCGGCCCGGAACCCACCGGACGCGCCAACCAGAATTCAATGTAGGCAGGAACGACAACGAACAAACAAAGTGCCAGTCCAATCAAAATGAATGCACGCCTCTGGATATATCTGCGCCAAGGAAACAATTTGTGGAGAAATGCCAACATTGGATTTTTCCTGAAACAAGTTGCCCGCCCGCAAGTCAAAGTACTGGGACGCTGTGCCTGCGCCATCATGAATTGATGTTTGGTGTGTAAGACGAGTTCATGTTTTCAATCATACGTGGCCGCCCCTTCAACCTCAACGCCATTGTTCTAAGACGGTTTCTGCCAGACCATCGCAACAACTCGACAGTGTTAGCATCGAATCGAACTTGGGCAATTCCAGTGTTTACCGCGAACAAACGTGGCAGTTGTACTCTCTCATTTCTGATGTCCCGACGAATCCTTTGGTAGCCATTGTTCGCATGCCGGGGCTCGCAGGAATGTTTATTGCTTTCTCGCCGAAAGTAACGGAGAGAGCTATAATTGAATAGGAAGTTTGCTTGTACTCGGGCCGAATGTTCATCGTTCGGCGGTGCTGAACGAATCGGCAGAGGGTGAAAAGCAAACTGTTCTCGGTTTCAAGTAAATCGCGGTTATTTAGTGGAGGATTGAATTCCCAGTGCATGACCATTATCGCTCAGTCAGTGTCGCTCGCGAACGAAGCATCTTGGCTCGAGTTGTCGGTTCGGGTGACATGTTTACGGAAAACCCGTTGGATGAACTAAGTGGGTTGGCGGAGACCGCTGGAACGGAAGTCGTTGGTGGACTCGTTCAGCGGCGGGAAATGCCAGACCCCAAAACCTATGTGGGGAAGGGTAAAGTTGCGGAACTCAAGAATCTGGTTGAGATGCATGCCGCTGATCTAGTGATATTCGATAACGACCTGTCTCCCAGCCAAACTCGCAATTTAGAAAAAGAAGTTGGCACAAAGGTCATCGACCGCACGGAGCTGATTCTCGATATATTTGCCTCGAATGCTCGTACCCACGAGGCGCGACTAGCTGTTGAACTGGCGCAGCTTGAATACTCTCTCCCGCGCCTAAAACGTATGTGGACTCACCTCTCGCGGCAGACGATGGGTGTCGGCATGCGCGGGCCAGGCGAAAAGCAACTTGAAGTAGACCGCCGGCTAGCGGTTCGACGCATTCACGAACTTAAACAAGACTTGAAAAAAGTCGAGCAACGTAAAGAACGTGAAGTGGCAGGTCGCAAAGACTATCTTACGGTCTCGTTGGTTGGATATACGAATGCAGGTAAGAGCACATTAATGAATGCGCTCACTCAAGCCAACGTGGAAGCGGTCGACAAATTATTTGCGACTTTGGACACGCGAACTCGGCGATGGAATCTGCCCAGTTGGGGACCGGTCTTGTTGAGCGATACTGTCGGGTTCATTCGAGACTTACCTCACCATTTAGTCGCCAGCTTCCGCGCGACTCTGGAAGAAGCTCGTCAAGCCGATTTGTTGTTACATGTCGCTGACGCAAGTAATCCAGCCGTTTTGGATCAGATTTCAGCAGTATTCTCCGTTTTGCACGATTTGGGGATCGATGAAAAGCAAACCTTGCTGATCGTCAATAAAATTGACGTGCCCGGGGCTGTGGAACGATTCAACGTGGTACAAAACCGCTACCCACACGCGCTCGCTATCAGTGCACGAACACGCCAGGGTTTCGATGCTCTAGCGGCGATTGTCAGTAGAGCGCTCAGCGAAGATTTTGTGACGCTCAGCGTGCGGTTGGAACTGACCGATGGCAAAACAGTGGCCTGGTTAGCTAAAGTCGGTGAAGTATTGAGCAAACAATACCATGACGATCACGTTGAAATTCACGTGCGTTTGCCAGCTCGTCATGCCGGTCGACTTGAACGTGAAAGACATCCATTGCAAGTCTTGCAGGGAAAACTCCCCGAAGTGTCGACAGCAAGTGATCGTTGGCAGCAACAATTACCAACTGTGGGCCGAATTCATTCGGCCAGCTTTGGTGGTCCGGCAACCAGTGAAGATGTCGCTTAATTGATCAGCGTCAAAGGGAGAAGAGGCAGCAGAGGCTGGCACCGATCTCTGCTGCAACTGCAATCTCATTACTTCCGAGTACGCCTGCGGCTAACTGTTAAACGATTCGCAGCGCTCGATATTGGGGATCGGGAGTGACTCGGAGCAAATTGAGAAAACCCCAAGCGATTCACCGAAGTCATGGCAACAGCCACGATTTTCTTAATCCCCATTCCAACGCCATAACGGCGCTGAAGATTATCAAATACAACCACGAATCCCAAGCTGCGTCGCCCAGCTTTCGTGTTTCAACTACCGGGACTCGCAACTTTTGTTGGCGGTCGCGGAATTGGTCGATCAGTTGTTTAATGTCGTTGTCATCAGGAGCCACGATCCTTCCGCCGACGGCTTTGCTGGCCGCAGCGATGTTCTCCATCGTTTGCCAATCAGCCATGGGGCTAGATAGCTCACGCGATTCCTCGCGTACAATAAACACCAATTCTGCGGAAAATGTTTCATTGGTTCGATCACTGGCTGCCAACTTGATGCGATAGAGTCCCTTTTCTGTCAGTCCCGACAGTTTGGCCTCACGCCGGTTTTCTCGGACGGGGTTGGACGTGACGACACGCTGCCAAGTATCGTCGCGATAAAGCTCGATGCGCATCTGTTCGGGCATGGGTTGACCATCTGTGCCCCCAAACCATTCGATACCTACTACTGGCTCATCTCCCAGCATCACGCGACGGCTCTCCATGGTTAGGCGGAAGCCTTTCTGTAAGGCATCGCGACGCAATAACCACAACATGCACTGCCGCCAAAATTGTTTATGTTTCAGTTCTTCTCCATGCATATACCAGAGGTAAGTAGAATCGCCGGCAAAGGCCAGGACGCGTCCTTGCCCGGCTTCGCCAGCAACCAAGATCGGCTCATTCTTGTCGCCGACCAAGAGAATTTCCGCCGCAGCTTTCAATTTTCCAAACCGATTGGCTCCCAGCAGAGGCGGCAATGTCGACCAAAGTTGCTGGTTCTCTGTCGGACTACCCAGCGTCGTGATCGGGTGAGGACGATTTGGGCGAATCGCCAGCGGACCGGCGAAATGAAAGGATTCGTCTATCCGTTGATCGAAAGTTTGTTTCCGACCAAGCTGCATGGTAAAGGGAACCACGTTAGCCAGCGGCGAGTTGCCGTAACCTCCTGCGTCAAAGCTGTGATATCCTCCCACAAGCATTAGGCCCGCACCTGCTTCCACACGTCTGCGCAGCGCCAGCAATGCCGCATCTGAAAGTGCATCCGCTGGCAAGTCACCCAAGATGATCGCGTCATAGGATTGAAGATCCGGCAGTTCTCTCCTTAGTTGAGTACGCCTTTTCTTTTCGCTAACCCATTCCGACTCTACTTGAAAATCAAATGAAGCATTCAGAGAACGCTTGAGAAATTTAACTTCATACCTCGCTTCACCTTCGATGTACAGAATTCTTGCGCCTCCTTCGCGCACAGTGAGAAAGGTCATTGCCGAGTTATTTCCTTTGACGATCTCATTGACCTCGGCAGTGGCAGACACTTCTAACAGATACTCTCCCGGTGACGGTGCATCCAGTTGTGTTTGCATGCTCATGCGTTCATCGCTTTGCTTGGCGGCAACTTCACGTGTACCAATCCGCTTGTTCGGTTGACCAGTTGCCTTTAGTGTCACGTTCAACCGAATGGGTTGATTTTGGACGCCGATGGCGTGAATGATGGTCGGTATGGCCACACGATTTTTTGCAAAGACATCGATATGCTCCGGCACTCCCTCGACTGCAATATCGCGCAAAGACGTGTCTCCTCGTGGCCCAATGCCGATGATCGCCACAGGTTGCTCAAGCTGCGCCATTTGTTGAGCGATCTGTGCAGCGTCGAGCTTGACTGGAAATACGGTTTGCGTTGCATCGGTTACTAAGATTACGCCGCGCAGTGGCGGGTCCTGCTGGGTCTTGCGGACTTCAGCCAAGACTGAGCCAAGATCAGTGGCTGGTCCGCTGGGCACCAGTCCTAGGTCACTGCCGCTCGATAAAGCAACGATGCCTGAATCAAAGGCATAGGGGACAAGTTTCGTTTTCCCTAACGATCCGCGTCCATGTTGTTCGATCGACTTCCAGACTTCTTTGAGTACGTCCCAACGGCTTTTGCCTGTGATACCGCTAGCCATCGTCATGCTCTGAGAGCGATCGAGCAAGACACCAATCGCGCCATCGTTTTCACGCATGGTTTGGCTAGTCAAGCCTGGCCTCAACCAACCCAAAAGCAACACAACCATTGCGACCAGTCGAATCATTACTAAGATGCTTCGAGCCCGCCAAGTGAGCCCATCGGCAGTGAGCGTTAACCAAAGGCTGGCGAGCATGATCAACGCCAGAACAATGGCAACGACCCAGCCAAATACTGGATCGAAGCTTACATAACTCATGCGG
This sequence comes from uncultured Pirellulaceae bacterium, assembly GCA_964625155.1. Lineage (GTDB taxonomy): Bacteria > Planctomycetota > Planctomycetia > Pirellulales > Pirellulaceae > Aureliella. Next base: position 8,037 of record CAZVBC010000151.1, on the reverse strand, counting down.
AGCTCCTCGCGCCCGCGAGCTTTATCTTGTAGAATCGATTGGACATCGCCTGTTCGGCTAGAAACAATCCAGCGACAACAACCATTAACAGCGAGTACAATTCTTGTCCGAATCTGGCTTGGCCGACGCTACTATGGACTTCGTCGCGATTGCGCGCCAGCCGATAATTCCCAACACCCAGCATCTGGTCCAGTTCATCCGACGTGAGACGCACAAGCAGAGTGTCTCCATGCGCTACGTTTACGCTGATGCTACGTGTGACTGGATCGGTCCGCTTGCCACGCAACCGAAAGACACCAGGTTGCTCGAGTTCTCCTAGCAGGACTGAACCATTGACAGCTTCAATTCTCTGCGACTGGGCCGTAGGCGTGAATAACTCGTATTGAGATGGCCAAGCTAGAGGATCGTTGTTCACATTGACTGGTTCTCCGGCTGAAAAAGTGTATTTAGTATCCGCACCGCCAGGGAGTGTTCGAACAATGCCGGACAACATCGCATAAGCTAACCAAGTATCGGTGCCGATCGTCAGTTCATTCCAATTGTCACCGTCCGTGTCGTCGAAATCAGGCAGCGGCGTAGTCAAACAGATTACTTGCCCCAATCCGAGTTTCATTTGGGTTAAGGCCGGGGAGTTACCATCGCTGTACTTTGCCAAAATCTGAACAGAATCGGCGAGCGAATCAAACGTCCAATAACGGAATACCGGATACAACGGCCAGTGGAGTTCCGCGATGTTGGACCCGAACAGAAAAAAGGCCGGATGTGTCAGCGCGGTCGGAGCCAGGTAACACGATCGGTCCTGAGTGCTGCGTTCGTTGATTCTTGATAGCTTGCCAGGCAATAACCCTTGAACGGCCGCCGTTGGTGGAGCGCCTACAAGCTCTCGCCCCAAGACGACTAGAATACCGGCCCCTTTTTCAGCCCGCTCGCGCAATTTGTTGACCAGTGAATCGACTAAAGGGGGTGGGTCAATCATACAAATCGCCATGTATTGATCGAGGGCAATTCTGCCCAGTTGGTCAAAACCGATCTGCTCCACATGGCGTTTGCCGGCGTGTTCTGGTGGACCAGTAGTTTCGATCAACAGAGAATAATATCGAGTAATTCGCTCGTCGGTCGATTGCGATACGATCAAAGTCGGTAGTTGCGGCTGAGCGACAATGGACGCAAAACGAGTATTGTCCAATTCCAATGGATCGGGCCGATCGATGCGCACTTGGAAGTTGTTTGTCCCGCTTGGTAAACTACCAGTTTCGAATTCCAGCCAGACTGACTCCTCATTGGTGAGATCGACGGACTGTTCGCGAACCAGTTTCGCTTCTGGAACTTTTAATTGACCGTTGCTGAGGATCGGCAGTGTCGGATCGATTTCTTCTCGGTACAGTCGCACTGTAACCGATCCACCGGCAGTTCCAGGGGTGCGAGAAACCTCAACTCCAATTCGCGCGGACGAATTTACGGGAACCACTTGCGAGTCGATCTTCAAGTCGCCAAGACTCCAATTCACAGCCGAGTTCGCTCCTAGATCTATGACTTGCACCAGTATTTCCTTAGATTTTGCCTCCAATGTTGTTCGCAAGTCGGTTTGAACGGAATTCCATGCTCGTGCCGAAAGATCGGTGATGATATACGCCTCTTTGCGTTCCAAAGCATGGCCGGCCAACAACTCCATCGCGTTGGCAAGCTGGCTGAGCAAATCCATGCGTTGCCCTTTTGCAATCGTGGCTTGGACCTGAGTCTTTGCGGTTGCTGGGTCCAACGACAATCCGCTGACCGGCATCCCCACGAATATCCCGACGCGGCTTTCGACTGGCAGTTGATCTAGGATCCAAACCGCCATCTCTTTCGCAGCCTCCAATCGCGTTTGATTATCGGCGCGATAGGTCATATTGGGGCCAGCGTCGATGATCAAGGCGACCGCCACCGGAGCCGTTCGGTCCGCTTGCGGAACTATCGGGCCATGTATCAACGAAAGAGTGCCCCATATCGCCGCGCCCAACCAAAGTAGCAGCGCTAACACACCGCTGGTTCCCCAAACGGAAAAAGGTCTTTTACCGACCCAGGCAATCGCTGTAACCAGTGTGGCGAACGCAGCCAGTAACGCAAGTGTGGAAACAGTCAGTATCGAACTGAGTAATGCACTGTGGATGCGCGGCCTGGCCAGAGCCAGAGCCAGGGATCCGATAAGTCCCACGCGCAACATCAGCAGCAACCAGTGTTTCAATTGCCAACTACTTCGCTGGGCATGTACTGTCTGTCGTACAAATCGCAGAGCGGGAAATAACTCGACTTTCGGCTGGCGTTGGCCCAGCATATGGATCATCAACGGCACCGCGACCGTCGCCAAACCGGCAAGTAAGGATAGATGCAAAAAGCTCATGGAATCTGATAACCGAATGAAATGGCCAACAGCAAAGTTGTTCCAGAATCAAGGACTAGGGCATTTGAAGTCTAAGTCGGTTCCTTCTCGCGCTCGGACCTAAAAGCGATTTCTGCGGCTCAACAAGTACTCCAGCAGAGCTTTGTCGTAGGGCTGCTGAGTATCCAAAGGGACGTAGTCGATTCGACTTTCAGTCAATTCTTTGCGTAATTTACTGCGATAATCCTCAACGGTCTTGCGGTAGTCCCTTGCAGCATCTTCAGCGCTGATCGATTCGCGCCGGCCGGATTCGGGATCGACCAATTCAATCAACCCCTTGAAGGGAAAACTCACCTCTGCTTCGTCCAGCACGTGAAAAACGATCAAGTCGTGACCAGCGTGCCGTAGATTGCGCAAGGCGCGCATCATCGGCTCTTCGTCCGTCAACAAATCGCTCATCAGCATGATCAGACTGCGATGCCTAAGCATCGCCGACATCTGTTGCAATGATCCCGCTAGGTCGGTTTTGCCTGCCGTCTGCAACTTAGTCAAGTGACTGAGAATGGTCGGCAATTGACTGCGCCGGCTGCGCGGCGGGATGCTCGCACGCAGTTTGGTGTCGAAGGTCATTAACCCGACCGGATCCTGCTGTTGAATCATCAAGTACGCCAATGCAGCCGCCAAACAAATTGAATAATCGAGTTTGGTAAGTTGTTGACGGTACGTATAATTCATCGACTGGCTTAGATCGATGACCAGATATCCGGTGAGATTGGTTTCCGATTCGAATTTCTTGACGTAGTATTTCTCTGTCTTGGCGTAAGCGACCCAATCGATATCTTTGGGGTCGTCACCATGGGCATAGCGGCGATGCTCGCTGAACTCGACGCTGAAACCATGGAAGGGGCTGGCATGTAGTCCCTGCAAAAAGCCTCTCACAACCATTTTTGCGCGCAGGTCCAGTCGCTTGATTTGGGCGGCTAATTCAGGTTTGAGATATTGCTCGACTGCGACCATAGTTGATGGCTAAATGAGGCTGCCAAGTTGTGTGTTACTGTACGGGTGGCGCTGCGCTACCGCCGTATTTAGGAACTTCCGGTTCCGGGATCTCTTTTAATAGCCGGCGAATGATCTTTTCATTCGTCATCCCTTCCGCTTGCGCTTGGAAATTGGTACTGATGCGATGCCGAAGCACAGGCACGGCGATACGCCGAATATCATCAATGGCAATGCTGAACCTGCCGTCCATGGCCGCCATGGCTTTACCTCCATTGATAAGGAATTGACCCGCGCGTGGGCCCGCTCCCCAGTCGACCAACTCCTTCACAAATCCTGGAGCGCGCTCATCGGCGGGGCGAGTCGCGCGTACTAAGTGCGCGACATATTTTACGATAAATGGGCTGACAGCCACGCTTTGAACCAACTTTTGAATGTTCAATACCGCACGAGCCGAAAAAATCTTGTTCACTTCCGGACGCTCATTGCGAGTCGTAGCCAGCAAGATTTTTTCCTCTTCGTCTGCGGTTGGATAGCCAACAATGATGTTAAACATAAAGCGGTCCAACTGCGCTTCGGGTAAAGGGTAGGTCCCCTCTTGCTCAATGGGGTTCTGCGTCGCGATGGCAATAAACGGATCGGGCAAATTATAGGTTGTGCGGCCGACGGTGACTTCGCGCTCCTGCATGGCTTGCAGCAATGCGGCTTGCGTCTTGGGGGGCGTGCGGTTGATTTCGTCAGCTAGGAGTATGTTGGTAAAAATTGGTCCTTCGACGAATCGAAATTCTCGCTTGCCGGATGCGTCCTCATCCAGCACATTGGTCCCAGTAATATCTGAAGGCATCAAGTCCGGGGTAAATTGAATGCGGTTGAAGGCCACGTCGATAATGCGTGCCAGGGACGATACCATCAAAGTCTTTGCCAGTCCGGGAACACCTTCCAGCAAGCAATGTCCGCGAGTGAAAATAGCCGCAAACAGTTGCTCGATGACATCGTCTTGGCCGATAACCACTTTGGCGAGTTCTTGCCGCATCAGTTCGCGATGTTCGCGAAACTCGCGTAACAAATCGCCGACACTCTTGGGTTTACTTGACACTTAGTTTTACTTCATGCAAAAAAACTGGCTAGTGAATGGCGACACACAATTATTTGGCGGCAGGAGCTGCACGCACCAGCCGTAAGTTACAATAAACTTCGATTGTCGTCTATTTCTCGCTTTTTGGGGACAGGCTATGCTGCGATGGGTTCGGCAATTGGCCAGCCTAGTTACGATTCTAGCGATTCTGACGGCACCGGCGCGCTTGTTTAGCCAAGCTCGTGGCGTGCTGACGCAACAACAAGTCGAGCAATCCATTCAAAAAGGGGTCAAATACTTATTGGGTGCCCGAGTAGGCGATCGCAATTGGCCCGAATATGCTGGCCGCATGGAGATTGGTGGCGTCACCGCTTTAGTTGTCTTGGCTTTGATCAATTGTGGAATCTCGCCGGATTCACGCGAAGTTTCTCGAGCTTTGCTGTGGTTGCAACAACTGAAACCGCAAACCACCTACGCATTGTCGCTACACACGATGGCCTTCTGTGCCGCCAATCCCAAACAATATGCCTTAGATATAAAACGCTGCGCCAGATTGCTGATCAACTCCCAATTACCCAATGGAGGTTGGACCTACGAGCGCGTCGGTGAGGCTGGGATTAACGGTCCCTCAGGCGACCCATCGAACAGCCAATTTGCGCTCCTGGCTTTGCATGAAGCACAGCGAGTGGGAGCCGATATTGATCGATCAGAATGGCAACGTGTATTCAACCGCGCCAGCGAATACTGGACTCGTTTGCAAAATAACGATGGCAGTTTTTCTTACGATACCGGGGGCGAAGGGACCGGCAGCATGACGTGTGCCGGCATTGCTTCATTGATTATTGCCGGGACGGAACAGGATAGTCCCGAAGTCTCTGCCGGTAACGACCAAATCCGTTGCTGTGGCCAACTTGATGACCAGCGGAACCGCGTGCGCAGAGGACTTGCATGGTTGGCCGCAAATTTCTCAGTCGCTTCGAACCCACAAGCTAGAAGTAGTTGGCATTTTTATTATTTGTATGCTCTTGAACGCGTCGGAAGAATGACGGGGCAAAGGTTTATCGGCAACCATGATTGGTACCGCGAGGGTGCAGCCGAATTGCTGGGACATCAAGACGCTCAGTTCGGACAGTTTTCCTCCCATTCGACCTTTGAAAGTAATGAACCGGTTATCAATACTGCGATGGCGCTGCTGTTCCTGTCCAAAGGCAAGCGACAGATTGTGATCAGCCGTTTGCAGCACGGCCAAACTGAAGATTGGAATCATCACGCGCGTGCAGTTCAGCATCTAACATCCCATACCGAGCAAGCTTGGAAACGCGATTTAGCGTGGCAAACCGTCGACCTCAGACAAGCGACGTTATCCGACTTGCTGGAAACGCCTGTACTGTTTATCAGCGGTGCAACCTTTTTAAATTTCACGCCAGCCCAAAAACAACTCTTGCACGATTATGTCGAGCAAGGTGGTTTCATCTTTGCCGAGGCTTGCAATCAAGATGGTTGTAAAGGCGAACAGTTTGATCGCGCATTTCGCGATTTTGTGGCCGAAGTCTTCGAGCAACCTCTCGAGAAACTCCCTCCCGATCATCCCATTTGGTTCGCTGAGGCACGCGTGGAACCACAACAACTGCCACATGATTTCTGGCTGTATGGCGTGCAATCTTGTTGCCGTTTGGGTTTGGTCTACAGTCCAATCAGCCTCTCCTGTCGCTGGGAATTAAACATCCCTTACGGCGTTCGCACGAATTATTCAAACGAGGTTCAAAAAGAGCTGGACAACTGTACTAAAGTGGGCATGAATGTTCTGGCTTATGCGACTGGAAAACAGCTTAAGGAGAAACTGGAATTGGTCTCGATCCTTGATGACGTTCGTGAAACAGCACCAAGCGATCGAGGTGTATTGGTCGTTCCCAAACTCGTGCACTCCGCTGGTGCTGACGACGCACCACGTGCTGTTCCCACACTACTTAGATGCCTCCACAAGGAGAACCCGTTTCGCATGAGCGACCAACATCGCATGGTCCCCATCAAACCAGCCGAGCTCGTAAAATACCCGATTATTTTTATGCATGGTCGAGGAAGCCTGCAATTTAGCGATGCCGAACGTCAAACGCTGCGTAGGTATTTGCAGTATGGTGGGTTTCTATTCGTAGATGCGATTTGCGCCAATGAAGAGTTTGCTCAATCATTCCGCCGAGAAATGGGCTTGATCCTCCCAGAGAGTCCTTTGGAAAAGTTGCCTGTCGAACACAAAATGTTGACGACGGAGTTCAACGGATTTGATGTGCGTCAAGTAAGAGTTATCGATCCGACCCCTGATGGGGAAAAAGTCGCTATGAATCAACGAGTCACCTCACCGCAATTGGAATACGCAAAAATCGAAGATCGCATCGTGCTGGTCTTTTCGCCGTTGGACCTAAGCTGTGCACTTGAAAGCCGGCATTCTATGCAATGTCGTGGATATGCGCGCGATGACGCAGCGCGACTGGGCATTAACGTACTTCTCTACGCCCTTCAGGAGTAACTCGACGATTGGCCGAAAGAGTGTGTCCATTGGCACATCACGTTTTTCCAGTACAGTCAAACCCATTTCCCCAGGATTTACATCTTTCCTATCAATTGAATTCTTCTTGACCGGCATTCCCAACTGATAAATGCGGGTACACCGTTTACCCGATTTTTCGCGCAAGGGATGTCGTATGGATCGACAATACGTCTGGCGGTTGCCACAGAACTGTATTTCCAAGACTGTTAAAGCAGCCAGGCATAACCGGTTGCGCAAGAGGTTCCTGGCAGCCCTGCTTTCAGTACTCGCGCCGGCTCCCATGGCACTTGCACAACTGCCCACGGGTGCTGACGTGGTCGCAGGAGCGGCTTCTATCGCGGTTGCGGGCAACACTGCCCAGATCACGTCGCAAACCGATCGGGCGGTTATCAACTGGCAAGCATTTTCGGTTGGGCAAGGAAATACCGTAAACTTCAACCAGCCCAACGCCACTTCGGCCATCCTCAATCGCGTCGTTACCGAGGCCATGCCGTCGATCATCGCAGGTGCCATCAACTCCAACGGCAATGTCTACTTGGCAAACCCCAGCGGAATTGTGGTCGGCCCAAGCGGTATGATCAATACCAACGGATTCATGGCTACGACCTTCGATATTTCCACCCAAGATTTCATGCAGGGTGGGAATTTGAATTTGACCGGCAATTCGACTGCTGCGGTCATCAATCAAGGCACGATCAACACCGGCGCTGGTGGAGCCAACCTGATTGCGCAGCAGGTTGTCAACGCAGGAACCATTACGTCGCAAGGTGGTTCGATCAATCTCGCGACCGGTGGGAAAGTGACGCTCAGCAATGGAGCAACCTATACGCAAGCCGATATTAAGACGATCGCCAACGGGATCAGTGAAACCGCCGGATTAATTCAAAATTCAGGCGCCATTCGTGCGACCGGTGCGCTGAACGTCGGCGGGCAAGTGTACTTAGTCAACCCTGGCGGCAAGATCATCAACGACGGTTCGATCATGGCGCAAGCTGCTGGCGCTGGGACTTCGACGACAGGCGGCAAAGTCGTCTTGGAGGCCAAGGACATCGAACTAAAAAG
>CAZVBC010000150.1:7114-15748 GCA_964625155.1 uncultured Pirellulaceae bacterium | reverse complement strand
AGTCGCCTGTATGCACTCCCATCGGGTCGAAGTTCTCAATCGAACAGATAATCACAACGTTATCGTCCAGATCCCGCATGACTTCCATTTCGAATTCTTTCCAACCCAAGATCGATTCCTCGATCAACACTTCATGGATTGGAGAAAGGGCCAAGCCGTTACGCACCAAAGCATCGAATTCGTCACGGTTGTACGCGATCGCTGACCCACTGCCTCCCATCGTATAACTGGGACGTACAACACACGGCAACCCCACGTCGGCTAGTACTCGACGTGCATCTTCGATCGACCGAATCACTTCGCCTCGGCAGACTTCTAAGCCGATCTTTTCCATCGCGCGTTTGAATTGGTCACGATCCTCTGCTTTAGCAATCACCGCCGGATTGGCACCGATCATTTCGACATGGAATTTTTCCAGGACGCCGTGCCTGGCTAAGTCCATCGCAATATTCAATCCGGTCTGACCACCCAGCGTCGGTAACAGTGCATCTGGACGCTCTCGCTCAATAATCTGGGCGACGACTTCCCAAGTCAAAGGCTCGATGTAAGTACGATCCGCCAAAATCGGATCCGTCATGATGGTCGCAGGGTTACTGTTGACCAGTACTACCTCGTACCCTTCCTCCTTGAGAGCCTTGCAAGCTTGAGTTCCTGAATAATCAAACTCGCAGGCCTGTCCGATGACAATGGGACCAGAACCAATTAACAATATCTTCTTGACGTCAGTTCTACGTGGCACAGCGGTCGCTTTGTGGCGTTAGGCGACGGCAGCCTCGCGTTCAGAAGTCACTGAGCCTTAGAATTTTCTCCGCAAAAAAAGCCGATCAGCAAACGGGGAGATCGATCTCTCTACCTCGTTGGCTCGTCAACCAATGCAGATACGAATTCTGTGCTAAGCGGTTCTCCCTAACGCACCGTTGGTGCTGCCGTAATCGCGTATGAAAGTGATTGAGTCGTGGGCGAAAAATAAAATTTCCCAAGACTATCACGATTTCTGCCGAGTCCACAAGGGGCCTTACATGGACATGGAAGTTTGCTTGGCCTTGCTGATCGCAGGATCCATTTCGTTGAATATGTCACCAGCTCCTTCGTAAAAAATACGACCGATCAAAAGGTCAGTCAAGTTCCCTTTGAAGGCTGGATTGCTACGCATAAACCCTCCAAACGAGAATTCTTTGGTGTAAAAAGCCTCTACCAGCTTGCGAATCCAGCCTGCTCCATGTTTAAACTCGTCACACCATTTCCCAAGCTGCGTCCCAGACAGATTTCCAGTGCGCAGACCCTCGATCACCGCGTCTGCAGCTTTCTCACCACTTACCATGGCGAAATAGACTCCGGACGAATAAATCGGATCGATAAATCCCAAGGCATCGCCTATCAGCACCCAACCTTGCCCCGCATGTTGCTTGGTCCAATACGAATATTCTTTGGCTACATGAAGTTTGCCCACTCGTTCTGCACCCTTCATCCGTGGCAACAGCCCGGGACAAATCTCGATCTCTTGAGCATATCTCTGTTCGATGTCGGGGGTTCGCTTGAGCATATAATCATTATCACCTACACAACCGATGCTGGTAATTTCGTCGCCCAGAGGTATGAACCAAAACCAACTATCTTTTTCGATAGTATGCAAGATGATCGTCGCCCCCTCGTTTTCTCCCTCATCGCGAATGGCGTTCTTCCAGTACCCCCAAATCGCTCCTTTCTTCAAATTGGCGATTTCCTGACGCAACCCAAGCTTATTCGCCAATAACGACTGCTGTCCCGATCCATCGATGATCACTTGAGCATTGATTTCACGAATCGATTCATCAGCGAGCCTTAATCGCACGCCACTTGCCGCTTGATTCTCGTCCAGCATAACGTCCATGACGCGAGTCTCGTCGCAACCATCGACCCCCAGTTCCCTGGCACGATCAAACAGCAACTTGTCAAAATCGGCTCGTTCGACTTGCCATGTCGTGCTGCATTCCCGTGGGTCGTGCTCGACGAAGTAAAATGGGTCGGATTCCTTGCCATTATTCGTAACAAACTGCACACTCCGTTTTTTCACGAATTTGCTATTCTTCATGCGGTCCAATAATCCTAGACGCGATAGCGGCCAATAACATTCGGGCATTAGCGATTCCCCCACATGAAAGCGCGGGAGTTTTTCGCGTTCGACCAATAGTGTCGAGAAACCAGCTTGAGCAACGATCCCGGCTGCGGTACAGCCCGCTGGTCCAGCCCCAATTACCACAACATCGTATCTGTCGCGCATCATTCAATCCTTCTCAAACACTCGGGAGTAACGTCCTATTTAATTTACGGACAACATGGGCAAAAACCATCGACTATTTTGTCCTACAACCTCTCGAATTGCAAAACCTCCTTGCAATACCTGCGCCCCAAAGCCTCAGTGCTGAGACTCTAGCGTTTTGAAATCGTCCTGAGTAAACGACTTCGCCTGCCACCGCCCTAAAGGCCATCGCCCTCGCATGTTATGCTTTGCAGCAAACGCCAGCTATGTCATTTTGCTCGGCCCTGTTCTCATTTAACAAGTGTGCTTCGCGAAATCAGTCAAATTGCGAGTTCGCGGTATCAATGTAGTGCGAACCTCAAATTGCCGAAGTCTTAATGCATCGCAGTCTCGCATTAATGTGGTCCGAACGGCATGGCATGGCGCCGTACAGTAAAGCAAAAGCATTTGGCAGACGATCACCCGTTATTGCAAAATGGTTCCGATACTGCAAATTCTCAACCGTCCAGCTCGAAAAAATTCTTTAAAATGCTTGGAGGTGAAAGGTCAAGGACGGGTCGCGATCAAATTTTTTTCAATACCAGTTCGAATTATGTCCTGATCGCCGCGATGGGTTTGAATTTGCTACCTAACACTGCTGAGCTGTTCCACCCAAGCCAGTGTTGCAGGACTGTTGCGTAGACTTGGCGAAAGTCAGTATGAAACTTGAGATCGCCATCGTCTAAATCCGTCAAGCTGGGAAGGTCACCGATCAGCCCCGGTAAGACATTTGCACCCATCAAAAACATTGGCGCTGCAGCGCCGTGATCGGTTCCGTCGCTGGCATTTTCCTCCACTCTGCGCCCAAATTCGCTGAAACACATGACCAAGACGCGGTTGGCTTGGCCTTGGTCCTCCATATCCTGCAAAAAAGCTCTGGTGCCGTCAGCTAATTGTTGCAATAGCGCAGCATGCGCGGCTGGTTGCCGTGAATGCGTGTCAAAACCATCCAGCTCAACATAATAAACGCGTGTACCCAATTCGGCAGCGATCAATTGCCCCACGGTCTTGAGCTTTTGGCCAAAACTGTTTTCTGGATAACGTCCGGTAGCACGCTGCTGTTGTAAAGCAGACGTAATCCGCTCGCTGGCCGATACGGCTGTGGTAACAGACGATTGAAGGAAGTCGACCAAACTATCGGCCTCGGTATGCTCACGATCGATTATTTCGGCCATTACGGTGCGCAACGACTGTTGGCCGTCGTCGTTCAGGCGAAAGGCGCTAGGCGAGCTGATCGAGGTAGCTCGCGCGCTGCGCCCCACGAGTGCCAGCGGAAGTTTGCCTGCGCCAAGGTGCAGGCCAGGCGAATCCAGTTTTGTGAATGCATCTCCATCCAGTAATCGCCCCAACCAACCCGCTGAGCGCGGATCATGCTTACGCTGACACGTGTGCCAGATGTCCATCGACTCGAAATGCGAACGATTAGGGCGATCGTAACCCACTCCCTGAATAATTGCCAATCGATTTGACTCAAGCAAGTCTGCCAAACCTCGCGCGGAAGGGTGAAACCCGAGTTGGTCATCGATCTTCAAAACGGCGTCTGATGAGATCGCTAACTTTGGTCTCGCTTTGCGATATTCTGCATCCTGGTAGGGGACTACCGTATTCAATCCGTCATTGCCACCAGAAAGCTGCACCACGACCAAAATCGTATCGCTCGTCACAGCGGTTTGGCTACCAAAGCTTTGATTCTCGGCCGCAAATGTCCACAACTCTGGAATTTGTGAGCCTACCGAGACAACCGTCGCAGATCCCGTCAAGTGGGTCAGAAAACTCCGTCGAGTTGCCAACATATACTTACCTCACGTCCTCGTTTAACTTTCAACCCAACTGAAATTCCGGTAACACCGTAATGGCTCGCAGGAGCTGTCGAGCTGTCTGAGTGGAACTGTTGGCCGAGTCGAGATTCAGTATCCGCTCACGTACTGCCGGCTTTAATGGTACCGCGAATAGTAATTCTTCAAGTCCATGAAGAATCTGAGCGGGTGACGACAGCCCCAGTTTTTCAGATAAATACTCAGCAACTGAAGTGCTGCCAAACCGCGTTTTTTCATCAGCCAGTAGACGGCCAATTGAATTTGCTCTGCCAAGAATCGTCGATGAATTGATCCAAGTGCGTCCGCCATCCCAGCCTTTCACGTTGGGCGGAAAGAACAGCCCCTGCCCTAGTTGACGTGTATCTTCAGCGATTTGCTGGACATTGCCCGTACCTTCCAGTGAACGCAATAATCCGACGATCAAGTCAATTGGAGAACGTACTTTGCGGCCCAGAGCGTGTTCGGAGAAAAACAGTTGGCTCGACAAAAGACAGCGGATTGTTGGCAACACATTCCAATGACTGTCGCGTAACATTTGTGCCAGTGGTTGCAGTAACGTACGCGGTGGCGAGGGCTCGTCACAGATAAACAACTGAAATAGCTTTGAGGCGATAAAAATCGACGCGTTTTCTTGGTCGACAATCCAGTCGATGGCACCACCTTCGTGAAACTCGGAGGTCTTCCCTAGGATCGTCTTGGTTGACGCATCGTGTTGATAGCGATTAAATCGGTAACGCCCCTGTTTGATTTCCCATCCAGTGAAACATCGCGCCAGTTCTTGGACATCTCGTTCGCTATAGTTCCCTTCTCCCAAGCAAAACAATTCCATCAATTCGCGACCATAATTCTCATTCGGGTGCGATTTGCGATTAGTCGCTGAATCTAAATAAATTAACATGGCCGCGTCTCGCGAAATCTCGTGCGCCAGTTTGCGAAAATTCCCCAGCGCTTCGCGGCGCAGAAGCTGGTTTTGAACCAGCATCAAACGCGCATCTTCGACCTTGTCAGCACTAGTTGCAAAGTGCCCGTGCCAAAACAGCGTCATTCTTTCCAGCAACGGCTGTTTTGTGCTGAGCATCTCGTAGATCCACCATGCGGCAAGCTGCTGCGAATTTCCAGTTGCCAATACCGCTTGTGCAAATTGTTCGCTCGCCAGTCGCTCGTCCTCAGTCGCTTTTTGTGTTTCGACCAGCCGAGCGACTGCATCCTCAGGGTCAAGTTTCACGGCCTTTTCAATTTCTTCCAAACTGCCCCCGAAAGCTGCGCGACGATATAGATGGGCCGCCAACCTCCTGTTCCAACGCGCGGTAGAGGTTGGCTCAAACGGTCGCCATGCCCAATTTGCATCCACTGCTTCAAACCGATTGTCCATGTTGGACCTCAAAGGGATTAGTTGGCCACAACTGACGAAGCTTGAACAAAGGCCACGCCTGTGGAACAAGTATGATGCGAGAAACCTCAAGCACTTGTTTCATCGAGCGTCCTGAAGGGTCGCAATTCGAGCAGTCATTTGTATTTGATTAGAGAAAACGTTCAACCTGAGTGACATGGTTTCGAACCAACCGATTACATCCAGCAGTGTTCGGACTGCCTCTTCAGCTTCTTGCTTCGTATGCCCTTCCTGCAACATATTTTGCGCGACTAATTGCTCGGCATTATCCGCTAACGTTTCGCGTACATTTCGCAAATTGATAACTAAGTCCGTATTGGGTTTCATTCCCTTCGGCTGGCCAGCCTCTCCCGACGCCGTGACATTCGCTGGCTGGGTACTGACGTTGTTGGGCTGCTCAGTCGCGTTGGCCAATTCAACCGCCAAATCCTTGGTGCTGGCGATGACAAATCGGCTGCCGACAAAGGCAATCGAGGGTGAAAAATTGTGATGAATGCGCCCATCTGCACCGTCGCTCGAATTGGAATCAGCGAGAAAACTAGAAGTTACCAATTGCATGGACTCGGTCTTCTCCATATCCAACTCAAGCTGTGGTTGACCATTCATAGCGCCCGTGATATTCAAGAACCCGAGCAAGTTCTGAAACATGCGTCTTAATTCTGGCTGCATGGCCGCTGGATTTTTCAACTCAGTTGCAATTCCAAACGCAGGCAGTTTAATTTTGGGGATGGGCTTACCAGCAGCATAGTTTTGACGAGTTACAACCAGCCTCAATTCCGGCTGAAGAGCACCAAGAATATCTTCACCAAAGTCCTTTCCCGAAAACAGCGTTGACAGCGTACTGTCCGCCTTAGCTAGGTCGTCATTGATCTGTTGGTTGAATAAATCGTCCGCGTACAGCCACATCTTGGCTATGTCTCGATAGAGCCCCAACGACAGCACCGAATTCTTAGTAAGCAAATTGGCAGGTGCGACTCCTGCTCCACCCGCTCCAAAAAAATACTCGCGCGAACTGTCAAGCCAACTTGGGTCATGCGGCGCGGCAGCCTGTAGAACGAGTCCGTCGCTGGATATATTCAATCCCAATGTCGCATACGGAGCATGAGTGACAGTCGTAAACAACCCGCCCATCAACAACTCGACCAGCGGGTTATCTTTAGGACCTTGACTCACCTTAGCAAACTTAGGAGTAGCTCTCAGCGACGCGATATTGAGGTAAGCCCATGCATTTGCATCGGCTGGCACCAACCCTTTCGCAGCCACAAAATCTTGGTTTGAAGCCAACGACGACTGCAATTGGTCGAGATAAGCGTCCATAATTTGCTTGCCCAACTCGTGGTTGTTGGTCACCATCATCCATTTTCCAACCACGGCCAGTTTGGCTTTGTCCAGCGTGTAAACTTTAATTCCACGAAATTCCACGCTTTTGAGAGCGTCTTTCTTGCCCTTGCTGGAACCGTTCAAGCGCGCGAGCTTTGAGATAGATTCGATCAACTTAGGAACCGTGGTCTCGTCAACGGCTTGCGCGATGAGGGCGACACCGTTTGTTTTCGGATCAAAGGCCAGCGACAAGGAGCCGCCAGTTGCTTGAGTTAGAATCGATCGCCAAGGAATGCCCATCTGTGACTCGACTAATTCGACGATCACTTGAAACTGCAGAAATTTTTGGCTCGACAAGGCCGCTCTAATTTGAGGTAGGGCCTCGATCTTTTTTCGCAACGGATGTTCGAGTAGGAAATCCAGCAGTTTTTCTGGCTGAGTAACTTCAACAAAAGCCAACGTCGTTGCGGGTAAAAAGTTCGCTGCACGACGATCGTCGCCGTGCCCTCGGTTCGGCCAAGCAACCAGCAAAGCCAACAAGAACGCGACTCGATGTGCGGTTCTGATCAACATGGATTGCTCCACATTTCTGTTAATACGAGTACCTGCTTGCCTGTGCGGTCATTGGGCAAACACGGCAGTTGATGTGAACCAAACAGTATATTCGTTATTCACGATCGTTTATTGCAGAGTAGGCAAAGAAATTACAACGAATTAAAGGACGCTGGTGCTATCCAACCTGAAACAAACTCGCAGGCTCTGTGAGCACCGGCAGAAAGCGTCTTGGTAGATGGGGGCCTGTGAAGCAAAGATGACGTCGTATCCATGGAGCTTTCCGAATCGTTTAACAGTTAGCCGCAGGCGTACTCGGACGTAAGAAGAATGCGATTGCACAATCGTTTAACAGTTAGCCGCAGGCGTACTCGGACGCAAGGAGACTGCGATTGCACAGGTGATTATACAACGCGTACGCCTGCGGCTGACGGTTAAACGATTCGGGTTAAACGACCGCTAACGATAAAACGGCATGTGAGATTCAAAGGTAGGTTTTCCAGGCGAATTCAATACCTGAATAAGGCGTTATCCATGCCCAGTTCTGCCTCGGTTTGCCTTCTTTGGTCGGATTATCCATTACATACGCGATTGCATTTTCGATTTGGTCGTCACTGTCCAGATACACTTTCCATAATCCTCTCGCCCACATGTGCGGCGGTCGTTGACCAAATCCTGCGAACTTGTTGAGCGGGTGATTTCCATCCTTCAACAATTGGCTTGTCGCGCAACCCTTGAGAAGATTAACGACCTGCTCGACTTTGTATCGATGTCTAGCGACGACGAGATGCGTGTGTTCGGGGAGAATGGCACAGGCCCAAATCGCATAGCCGCATTTGATGGACTGGGTTGCAAATCCGTTTGCGATTGTAAGTGCTTGTCGCCCCGACAGCGTTACGGGCGGATACCTCAGAGAAGTCCTCATTTCGTCACGTTGCTTTATTTCTTCTGGAGTCAATTGAGCCAGCGTTCGCTGATCTAGATGGCGTGTAGTTTTGCCGAATCTAGCCAATTCCCAATTAGCAACGAAATCCGACCATGACCCGCGTGGGTCATTGGGTAACCAGAAGCCATAGTGCGGCAAGATGACGTGGTATCCATGGATCACGTGGTTCCCTCCGAATCGTTTAACAGTTAGCCGCAGGCGTACTCGGACGCAAGGAGAATGCGATTGCACAATCGTTTAACAGTTAGCCGCAGGCGTACTCGGACGCAAGGAGACTGCGATTGCACAGGTGATTATACAACGCGTACGCCTGCGGCTGACGGTTAAACGA
>CAZVBC010000150.1:0-7014 GCA_964625155.1 uncultured Pirellulaceae bacterium | reverse complement strand
TCGTTTAACAGTTAGCCGCAGGCGTACTCGGACGTAAGAAGAATGCGATTGCACACGTGATTATACAACGCGTACGCCTGCGGCTGACGGTTAAACGATAAACGACTGCTAACGATAAAACGGCATGTGAGATTCAAATTGGCACAGGCCCATTCTCGCTCAGCCACACTTGATGGATTGGGAATCCCCAGGTACTTGCCGATAATCGAGCGATCGATCCCAGCTTGCAATCAAGGAGATTGCTATTCGTGTGGTCAGAATTCGACTACAATCGAGGTGTTTGCGAGATCGAATCAAGGTCGCAAGAAGTCGAACTAGTCTATGCACCCGCCCACTTTCAACGAGGCTCAAGCTGTTGATTCGATAATTTCGATTTGAGTCGAGACATCTTTGCATTATCCTACCGGCAAGACGATCGCATCATCATGCGGAATTTATTTGCACAACCTCACATTGGTCGATCAATTCACCGGCGAGCCGTCGCCGAGCGAATTGGGGCCGTCGATTTTCGCTTTCGATATGGCTTAGTCATCTTGCTTGCGACTTGGTCTCTGCAAGTTTGCGCATACCTGGCTGCAGCGGAGCGACCAAGCGAGTTGCCTCCCTCTCAAACAGCGGCCAGTGAGCAACTGTATTTTGAGGATCGCGTCGCCTCAATCATCGAAAAGCGATGTTTGAAATGTCATAACGCACAAGCAAAGAAAGGAAATCTCGATCTTTCGACTTTGGAGGGAATGATTCGAGGTGGAGATTCGGGAGAGATTTTTCAAGCTGGCAACGCGGACAAAAGCTTGCTGTACGAATCCGTACATTCACATGAAATGCCTCCCGAGGGCGAACCTCTGCCTGATATCGAAATCGAAGCTATCAAACGCTGGATCAACCAAGGCGCAAAGTTCCAAGTGTCATCGGAAAAGCCACAGAAGCCGGTTGGCGAACATGATGTGCTACCTATTTTTCTGCTGCGCTGTACCGCTTGCCATGGAGCGGAATTGAAACGCGGTGGCTTGGATCTTAGCACCGTCGAGGCCGTTTATGCTGGCGGCAAAAGCGGACCAGCATTTGTTGCCGGCAAACCAAGTGACAGCCGCCTAGTACAGCGCATCGAAAGCCAACTTTGTCCTCCCACTGCACAAATGCTCAAGTACTTTGTCCGACGTCCAACCAGTTACGAAATCGAAAAGCTGCGAGCATGGATAGAGGTGGGTGCACCGATGGCGCATGCCGGCCCAAGTCAGTCGGCAAACTATGACGTTCATGAAATTGCCAAGCAATTCAGTGACTCTCAAAAGCAACATTGGTCCTTCCAACCACTGCCGTACGATATTCCGGTTCCTCAGCCTAAGTCGGGTGAACCGATGCAGCCGATCGATGCCTTCATCCAACGCGATTTGGCACGACATGGATTGAGTTTTTCCCCCGAGGCCAGCCGCGAAGTGCAAATTCGTCGAGTCTATTTCGACTTGATCGGTTTGCCTCCCACTGCGGCAGAACAACTGAAGTGGGCCGAGGATTTAAACCCGCTGTGGTACAGCACTTTGGTCGACGAATTACTTGATTCGCCACACTACGGTGAACGCTGGGGAAGGTATTGGTTAGACGTGGCGGGATACGCTGATTCCGAAGGAGGAGTGTCCGAG
The DNA here is from genome assembly GCA_964625155.1 of uncultured Pirellulaceae bacterium. Classification (GTDB taxonomy): domain Bacteria; phylum Planctomycetota; class Planctomycetia; order Pirellulales; family Pirellulaceae; genus Aureliella. The sequence goes on along the minus strand of CAZVBC010000150.1, from coordinate 5,374 downwards.
GACGTCGTGCGTGATGTTGCTTGGAAATACCGAGACTACGTCATCCGCTCGTTTAATGCTGATAAACCATGGGATCGCTTTTTGTTGGAACAATTGGCCGGTGATGAGTTGGCCGATTTTACACAACCACAAAATGTCACTGACGAGGTTGTCGATAATCTGATTGCAACTGGATTTCTCCGCATGGGTATCGATCAAACTGGATCGCGCACGATGAACTTTGTTCCCGAACGGTTGGGAGTAATCGCTGACGCAATCAATGTAGTTGGTACTGGCATTCTTGGATTGACCCTTGAGTGTTCTCGATGTCACAGTCACAAATACGACCCTATAGGCCAGATCGACTACTATCGATTTAAAGCCATCTTTCAGGGAGCTTTGGATGAACACGACTGGATGACCTGGAAGAATCGCAAACTTGAAACTGCAACGGTTGAGCAACTCGCTCGGCACAAGAGCCACAATTCGGAAATTGAATCGCGGCTGAAACAACTTACAGAACAGCGTGCTGCAGTCGTCAAAGGGCGGCAAGAGGAGTATTACAACCTGGCTTGGCCCAAACTGGCCGAAGCATTACAGAAAGAGATCCTGGCCGCTGTCAAAGAAACACCCGATCGACGCACTTTACGACAAGAAGAGTTAGTTGCGCAGTATGAATCTGAGATACGCCCAGTCGAACCCACTCTAATTCGCAAACATCCTGATCTAGCCGAGACGCTTAGAGACATCGATGGGCAAGTCTCGGAGTTACGTTCCAGGCTATTACCACCCTTAGAGATTCGGGCTTTATGGGATCGTGGCAGACCATCACCGACTTACTTACTTGTGCGTGGAGAACATGATCGCCCTGGGCCACAAGTTTTTCCGGGAATTCCCACAGTCTTAGCCCTTAACCACGAACCGATGTCGATCAAGCCACCATGGCCTGAGGCCCCTTCGACTGGTCGCCGATTGGCACTTGCTCGCTGGTTGGTGGCCCCGCAGCATCCGTTGACCGCCCGAGTCCTCGTGAATCGTATCTGGAGCTTGTATTTTGGCCAAGGAATTGTCAAGACGCTCGACAACTTTGGTCTAGCCGGTGCGCGACCGACGCATCCAGAGTTGCTCGATTGGTTGGCACGAAAATTCATTCAAGACGGCTGGAGTCTCAAATCCTTGCACCGCCAGATTGTCCATTCGCGAACTTATCGACAGGCCAGTGATAAGGATGAGAAAGTTGCTCGACTTGACCCCGAAAACTTGTGGCTATCGAGAATGAATTTGCGACGTTTGGATGCCGAAGCAATACGCGATTCAATGTTGGCAGTATCCGGTCGATTGGACGATCGTATGTTTGGACCGCCCGTCCCAGTCGAAGTTCGGGAAGACGGATTGATAATGGATTTGCCAAATTCAGACGGAAAATTCCGACGTAGTGTCTATTTACGCATGCGCAGGACGGAGATGCCCTCTCTATTAACGACGTTTGATTATCCTGAAATGCAACCCAACTGCAGTCAGCGCAACGTTTCCACTGTCTCCTTGCAGTCATTGATGCTCAACAACAATGCTACCGTCTTTCGCTGGGCCACAGAATTGGCGACAATTGTGCAGCCACCCCCGATCAATGCATCGGCGTCGAACGATCCGGAACATCATGCCCAGCTCGACGCGTGTGTGACTCGACTCTATCGCACGGTGTTAGCACGCTCGCCCAAACCACACGAAACTACCGCAGGGCGTCAGTCATTGCTTGAACTTGAAAGATTGTGGATTGCCTCCGGAACTGAAGCACGACACGCCCGATTGAGTGCGGTCATATCGTTTGGCCACAGTATGTTGAATTCAGCAGAGTTCATTTACATCGATTGATTGTCATGCAACCCAAGCCCTTGTCCAAACGTCGTCACTTTTTTCATCGAACCGCTGATGGAATTCTCGGCATGGCTCTAGCGCAATTGTTTGTGCGCGAAGGCTGGTCTGAAGAAACTCCCAAGACATTCGATCTAAGCCCCAAACAAGGTCATCACGCCGCCACAGCCAAGTCGGTAATTCACTTGTTCATGAATGGTGGTCCCAGCCAGATGGACTTGTTTGATCCTAAGCCCGCGCTCGACCAATATGCAGGAAAGCCTTTTCCAGGTGATGTTGAAGCGATAGGGAACCAAAGTACCGACGCAATTGGTTCTGTAATGAACAGTCCGTTTCGTTTCGAACGCCATGGTAAGTCCGGAACGTGGATGTCTGACGCGTTACCTTACACAGCTCAAGTCGTCGACGAATTGTGCTTTCTACATTCGATGTGGACCGACCATCCCAATCATGATAACGCCCTGTACAAGATTCATAGCGGCCAGCTTTTTATGGGGCATCCATCGCTGGGCTCATGGGTTTCTTATGGATTGGGAAGCGAGTGTGATGATTTGCCAGCTTACGTCGTATTGGACGACCCTCGGGGATTGCCCAAGAACGGTGTCCGAAATTGGACAGCAGCCTATTTGCCACCTTTGTATCAAGGTACTCGTTTTCGAACCGTCGGCGCTCCCGTGCTGAATTTGACACCGGAGTACTCTCAACCCAGTGCAGTGACTCAAGCCGCTCGACAATTACTGGAGCGACTAGACCAGCAACATCGAGCCACGCGGCCGGGCTACCTGGAACTTGATGCGCGGATCGAATCCTATGCACTGGCCGCCCGGATGCAGATTTCGGCTAGCGATGTGCTCGACCTTTCCAACGAGAGTGCCCGCACACATGAGCAGTATGGTATTGGCCAAAAAGCTACCGACTCGTATGGACGTCGATGTCTGCTGGCTCGTAGATTAGTCGAACGAGGCGTCCGCTTTGTGCAGATTTTCCTCGAAGATCAACCTTGGGATAATCACACGAACATTGAAGGAACCTTGCGATCCGCCTGCCAACGTACCGACCAACCAGTGGCTGCGCTGATCAATGATCTAAAACAGCGCGGCCTGTTGGATTCAACGTTAGTCGTGTGGGGTGGCGAGTTCGGACGGACGCCGACTTCCCAAAAAGTTGGCAATGTATTCAGCGGTCGCGACCACAACATGCAAGCCTTCACGTCTTGGATTGCCGGTGGCGGCGTGCGGGGTGGGATGTCCCTTGGAGCGACCGACGACTTTGGGCACGCAGTAGTGGAAAATCCCGTCAGCGTTCATGATTTTCACGCGACGATTCTACACTCTTTGGGGCTCGATCATCAGCTTTTGTTTTTTGAACGCAATGGTCTAAAAGAACGGCTGACCGGAATCAAAGAACCGCGTGTGGTTCGCGAAATCTTTGCTTAGCGGTTTTGTCGCGATCGTCTTTCTTGATCGACCCTTCATCCAAACGGAACTCTAGAAGGTCATGTGAACTGAACCGCCTTATGCTAACAAGCTGCGCGAACTATGCGAGCTAATTCGGCGGCAACTTGCTGGGTCGTTGCTGTGCCGCCTTGATCGATAGGCAAATGTGTCCCTTGCTGGAACAAAGTCGCAACAGCAGCTTCGATTGCACTGGCGGCCCGAATCGCGGCAGCATCATTGTGCCTCTCTCCGAGCCAGTCGAGCATCATGCCGGCCGATAGCACTGTGGCAATTGGGTTGGCAATTCCTTTGCCGGCCAATTGAGGAGCTGTCCCATGCGATGGTTGGAACAAGGCATGTTCGTCACCGATTTCTGCAGAAGGTGCCAACCCAAGCCCTCCGACAATCGCTGCGCCCAGGTCAGAAAGAATGTCACCAAATTGGTTCTCCATCACCAGCACATCCCATTGGCTAGGCGATGTGACCATATACAAACTCATCGCATCAACATATTGGGCGTCTGCGTCGATTTGAGGATACTCTCGCGCAACTTCAAGGAACACTTTTCTAAAAAAGGCAAAGCTGCGAAAGACATTGGCTTTGTCAACACAAGTCACCCGCCGCCGCCCGTCGCTTGGTCGACCATTGCGCTTGGCCGACAACCGAAATGCAAACTCGGCGATGCGGCGAGTCCCCTCGCGCGTAATAACCATGGTATCGGTCGCCACCAAATCGTTCAGTTGGCATCCTCCACCAAATGACGCAAACAAACCCTCGAGATTCTCTCTCAAGATCACCATATCGATTCCATGTTCGGCGGTAGTCAACGGGCAGCGTGCTCCGGCAAACAATTTGACAGGGCGTACAGCAGCGTACAGACCGAGTGCACGGCGCAAGCCCATCATCATGTCGGGCTGAACTTCCGTACCGTCGGCGCGACGCACGTCGGGTAAGCCGATGGCAGATAACAATACTGCATCAGCCGCAAGACATTTGTCCAGTACCTCGCCGGGAAGTGCTACACCGTGTTTGCGAAAGTGTTCCGCACCCGCTTGATACGGCGTGATTTCGAATTGAAGTCCTAAAGAACTTTGCTCGAGGGAACAGAGAACTTCAGCCGCCGCATGAAAACATTCTGGACCGATTCCGTCCCCAGGCAGACCTGCAATTCGATACCTTGGCATAACGTGGATTCTCGTTGAGTAGGTGCGATATGATACAGTTCATCTAGGGCTCACCATGCAGCAATTGATCCGCAAAATGCAAGTCAGATCTTGGCTGCCATTTCAAGGTAGAGTTTGTATCGTGCCAACATCTCTTCCAAGCTGTCTCCACCGAATTTATCGACCATGGCTGCGGCAACTTCAAATGCAACCACATGTTCAACAATGACACTGGCGGCGGACACGGCGCACACGTCACTGCGCTCGTAACTGGCTCGCTGCGGTTCCTTGCTGTCCATTCTTATCGAATCGAGCGGCTTGCGCAAAGTGCTGATCGGCTTCTTGGCTGCGCGAACTACTAGTGGTTGTCCGTTAGTCATGCCTCCTTCCAATCCACCGGCGTTATTCGTTGGCCGAGTATATCCCAAGTTGGGTAAGTGCTTTTGGCTGGGATCATAATGTATGGCATCGTGAACCTGCGAACCCGGCAAGCGTGCAGCCTGGAATCCCATACCGATCTCGACACCCTTGATTGCTTGCACAGCCATTACGGCCTGCGCGATGCGTCCGTCTAACTTTCGCTCCCATTGTGCATGGGTCCCTAAGCCTATCGGCAACCCTTCGACTCGCACTTCCACAACTCCTCCCAGCGTATCTCCTTGTTCGGCCGCTTGGTCGATCAAGTGGCGATAGTCGTCGTCGCGAGTTGGGTCAAGTGTGTAAACAATACTTGTATCGCGAAGCAACCGCTGAGCATGTATGACATCTGGAGGGGCTTGAGTGGCCAAGCCTCCAATTTCCGTCACATAGCCGATCGTCTCGATTCCAAATTTTTGTAGCAATTGACGAGCAAGCGCACCGGCCGCAACTCGTACCGCAGTCTCGCGCGCACTGGCGCGCTCGAGCACGCCGCGAATGGAACCT
>CAZVBC010000149.1:0-15769 GCA_964625155.1 uncultured Pirellulaceae bacterium | reverse complement strand
GCGCCAAAAATGAGATGCAAGGCGCTCAGACAAAAGCTCAACACACGAGCTGTAATGGTATATTATCCAAGAACGCATGCAAGCGTTTATTAGAAACTTTTCCTAAAATGAGGTTTGGCGTAGCTCATTAATAGGATAGACGATGGGCTGACTTAGATTCTGAGTAGCGACATTGGCGGCGGCTGGCGAGTGCATAACGGCCCGCGATAACTCACAGCAACCAATTGCTTGGTTAAGCGAAATCGCTCTGCGCATTCGAACACGGCATGTAGCGCAATTTTCTGGAATGCCGCCAGACTAGCCTCTCAAAGTTCTTCGCTTTCCACCACTCTTTCACCCCTGGTACAATTCACTGATCTCGTAGCCTGCTACGGTTGGATCCCTCTGCCGCTATGTACTATCTGGGAAGCAAATATTTTGACGACGATCGAAAAAACTATTCCTTCAGTTTCCACACCGTCACCGAACTATTCTTTTTTTGGCAAACTGGCTCGCATCATTAATTCAGGCCAAGCTCGCTCGATTGTCATTTCGGGCAATATTAACGACCTGTACTTCGATGGTCAAAGTTATGTCCCATTGGTTCCGTACCTGATGGCCAAGTCCAAAGTTCCCGGCTTGATTCAGGTAGTTTATGAGCTGAACGGACCGATTAGGATGAACGATCAAGATCGACCGAAGTTGCGGGAAGCGTGGGCAGCGTGGAAATCTGGAGTGGATACTTTATCCCTACCGATCAAGGAGTTGACAACTGAGACATCGAAAATAGAACTGCGTCGCAAGGAATTCGACCAGTACTGGCGCGATGCCATCGGTAACTCAACTCAGGCGCTCGAATTTCTCCGGCAATTGACCATTTGTTCGCGATCGTCACTAAAAGAAAACTTATTGATTTTTATCGAGGCTGCAGACCTGCTGGTTCCAGCGGGGGATGGTGATGTGGCTCGCATGAACGATGCCCAACTCCGCAGAGTTGCGGTCATGACAGACTGGTTTGGCGACCCAGCATTTTTCTCCGGTCGCGATACGGTGTGCCTGCTCGCCGAATCGCGCAGCTTGATCCATCCTCGGATTTCACGATTGCCGCAAGTACTGTCCGTTGAAGTTGCGGCACCCGAAACCGATCGGCGTCGACACTTTCTGCAGTGGCATACCAACCAACCAGCCGCAGCGACTATACCGGTTCCCGAAGGAGCCCTTGGCGAACCTCAAAGCTCCGACGGAACTTCAGCCAATATCGAGATGCTCTCCCAAGCGACCGCTGGCTTGAGCATTCATGCTTTGCGACAATTAATGTTGGGAGCGGACTATAACCGCAAACAAGTCGATCGCGCTGATGTGGCATTACAGGTCGAACACTTTATTCAAGCTCAGTTGGGCGAAGACGTCGTCGAATTCAAGAAGCCTACTCATACGCTCAAGGATGTGATTGGATTTGCAAAGCTGAAGAAATTTCTCACCGACTACATGATTCCGCGTTTACGATTGCCCGACGATCGCGCACTGCCTGGGGCTGCAGTCGCAGGGCCGATTGGTGGTGGCAAGACATTCATTTTCGAAGCCGTCGCGTCGGAAATCGATATGCCTGTCTTGGTGCTGAAGAATATTCGCAGCCAGTGGTTCGGGCAAACGGATGTGATCTTCGAACGACTGCGCCGCGTCCTAGAGGCCCTCGAAAAAGTAGTGATCTTCGTAGATGAGGCGGACACTCAATTTGGTTCAGTCGGAGAAGGAGCCCACGAAACCGAACGGCGGCTGACGGGTAAGATCCAAGGGATGATGAGTGACCCGGCTTTAAGAGGTAAAGTTGTTTGGTTACTGATGACAGCTCGAATACACCTCCTGTCACCCGATATTCGCCGACCTGGTCGCGTGGGCGATTTGATTGTTCCAGTACTTGACCCAGAAGGACAGGATCGACTCGATTTTATCAAGTGGATGCTCAAACCGGCGGGAGAGCTGGGCACAGCCTTAGTCGACTGGCTCGACAAAGAAGGACTGCCGCAAGAATTCTCTTCAGCGGGATTCGCGGCACTACGCAGCCAATTGAAAGCGATACCACCGAAATCGGAAGCTGAACTGAAAGAAACGGTACGCGACTTTATCCAGCCAGCGATTCAAATGACGCGGCGATATCAAACGCTACAAGCGCTTGTCAACTGTACGCGACGAAGTCTCCTGCCCGATCCGAGTGTCTCTGATCAGCAGCGCGCCCAATGGGAGCAAGAAATCAGCCATCTGGAATCGCAGGGGATTCGCTAGCCCGCAAAAGTTGCCTGCGATACGTTATATTCTGAATCGTTGGTCATCGTACATCACCTCGTGATTATCAACAGGATCGTAGAACGAGATTCGTAGGGTGCGTGTTACGCCTGGACAAAAATGGAGCGAGCAATTTTGGCCAATTGCTCCCACACCCAATGTGTCAGTAGCCGAACCACAGTTATCAAGGAAATCGAGATGCGTTCCGTAATATGTTTGATCGCTTTGATTGTCTTCAGCAACGTTGATGGCGAATGGTTACACGCTCAACAGAGTTTTAGCGAATTAGTCGGAAATGTGGCGGTACGTCCGGTCGCTTCGGAAAAGATGATCACCGTGCCGTATATCACCTGGGGTGGTGATGTTGCCACGTTTTTGGCGAACGGAGATCTAAAAACTCAAGCTGGCTCGCTTTATCAGAAATCTGGTTTGAGCGTCCAATTGGTCGCCGGAGATGATTTTGTTGGCCAAGTAAAGAACTATTTGTCGGGAAAATCTCCGTGGCTCCGCGGCACGCTGCATATGCTGGGACAAGCCAGCGAGGTCCTTGGTTCCGATACGCGGACCAAACCCGTGATCTTACTACAGCTCTCATGGAGCGCTGGCGATCACATCGTCGCTCGCAAGGAGCTTCGGAACTTGAATCAATTGAAAGGGAAGAAAATTGCCTGCCAGCAAGGAGGGCCCCACGTAGGCTTGCTGTATGATTCGCTCAGCGCAGCACAGTTATCGAACAAGGATGTCGAGATTGTATGGACCAAGGATCTCACAGGAGCTGGCGGAGCCGCCGAGTTGTTCCGTAAAGATTCCTCCATCGATGCTTGTTGTGTAATCACGCCCGACATGTTGGGATTAACTGGTGGTTTTGATGCGGCGGGAACCGGTGCCGAAGGAACGGTTGAAGGCGCACATGTAGTCAACAGTACACAGCAAATGAGCCGTTCGATTGCCGATGTTTATGCAGTCAGGCACGATTGGTACCAAGCCAACAAGGAATGGTGCAAGAAGTTTGTCGCTGGTTACCTTCAAGCGACGACTCAGGTCGTTGCCATGCGCAAAGAATTCGAGGATACCAAGCGCATGAGCTCAGGATATCGCCAATTGCTGAGCCTGAGCCAAAAGGTTTTTGGAACCGAAGTCCTACCGACGCTCGAAGTGGATGCCCATGGCCTACTTTTGGACTGCACTTTCGTCGGGTTGCCAGGTCAAATTGCATTCTTCAAAGATCCTGGCAACCTCAGTGGCTTTACACCAAAGACGAAAGAATCGCTCGATTTGGCGACTGGCTGGGGTTATGCAAAGACTCGAGTTGGTTTCGAGCCGAACGATTTCGATTACCCTGAAATTGCCAAACTAGCCGGTGTCGAATACGCGGCGCCAAAACGAACCGAGCGTTTTGAAGGAGCGCCAGAGACCACCGAATCCTTTTTCGGCGAGAATTTAGACTCCAACACCATCGTCAGTTTCACGATCAACTTTGAACCCAATCAACAGGAGTTTTCTGCTGATCGTTATGGCGCTGAATTTACGCGTGCTCTAAAGGCTGCGTCGACATTTGGGAACGCACGAGTCGTAATTCGTGGACACTCCGATCCCACCAAGACGTTACTGGACTTAATCAAATCAGGAATCAACAAGAACCTCATTCGTCAGGCGGGTACTCCAGGTAATTATCGGTACTTCTACAAAGGGTCACCGCTCGATCTGAATAACATCAAGGAAGTTGTGAAGTTGATTGAATCCGGTGCCTTCGCCGGCGGAAATCCTGATCCGAGTGTCACCATGCAAGCCGCGATGAACCTGTCAAAGGCACGAGCGGATCAAGTTAAGGAAGCAATTGTTGCGTTTGCAGGACAGTTGGGTGCCAATGTCGATCTGTCACAAATCACTCCAGTGGGTGCGGGTGTCGTTGAGCCAGTAATTGCCAAGCCCAAATCATTGGACGAAGCCAAAGAGAACATGCGCGTTGAGTTTCGCATCGTCAAAGTCGATGCTGAAACAATCGCCCCGACCGATTTCAATTTCTAATGCCTAAAATTTTGTAGGCACGCATTTTTTGCTTGCCCATGAATATAGGATTACTTTCTGCAGATATTGCGGGAACCTTAGATTTCCTGTCTGTTTAAGCTGCGCGAACCAGTTGTCTAATTTACCTTCGAGATTCAGATGATCCGTCTGCTTGCCTTGCTGCTGGCGATTTGCTTTAGTCCACTGTTTCCCATGTGGACTGAATTGAGAGCGGATCAACACGTCGTAGTTGTCTTGGACGACTCAGGCTCGATGAAGGACCAGATGCGCATGCGCACTGGGCGAGCCCGGCGGATTGATGTGGCCAAGCAAGCACTCCAGCGTGTGCTGGCCAGCTTGAGCCAAGATACTCAGATCGGTGTTTTGACCTTGAATTCTCAGGTGCAGGGATCTCACTGGATCGTGCCCCTTGGGTCCGCAGATGCAAGTCGCTGGAGCCCGAAATTGGCTGCTATTCAGGCACAAGGGGGCACATTGTTAGGCGAATACATTCGGCAAGGTGCCGACGAGTTGCTCAAACAACGCGCAGTGCATCGCTATGGAACTTACCGTTTGTTGGTGGTTACCGACGGCGAAGCTAATGATTCGCAGGTGTTGGACAAAATCTTACCGGATGTTGTCTCGCGTGGCTTGCTACTCGACGTGATCGGTGTTGATATGGCCTCGGATCACTCTCTTGCCGATCGAGCGCACTCTTATCGCCGAGCTGATGATGCAGCCTCGCTTGAACAAGCCATCGCTGACGTATTCGCCGAAACGTCCAACCAGGGTTCTGACATTACTGCCGATTTTGAAATGCTGGCAGCGCTGCCAGACGAATTTGCCGTCGAAGGTCTGCAGGCTCTAGCTCGAGCAGCCAACAACGACCCGATTGAGAAGCAAGTCAGCGAAGATTCCGACGCAGCGCAGCCTGGATCCGTACAACCAGGCGGCACAGTTGGAAGTACACCAGTTACGCTTGTACTTGGGATGGTTTGTTGCCTTGGAGTTTTTATTGGGCTGGCATTTTTCATCATTGTGCTAGCCAACCTCAGTAGCGCTAGAGGAAGGCGTCGACGTTAAGCAAAGCGGCAGGAAAAAAACAGCTCGCCAACTGCAACCGAATTACTTCGGTCGTATAGAATCGGAAATGGAGAAAGCAATCTCCATAGCTTGTTCGTAATTCAACCGCGGATCACAGTTGGTTTGATAGGCAGAATTCAAGTCGTCCTCTGTAATTCCACCCGCACCACCAACGCACTCGGTAACGTTCTCGCCGGTCAACTCCAAGTGCACTCCACTTAGACGCGAATGGTGTTGTCGATGCACTTCGAAAGCCTGCTTCAGTTCGCTGAGAATGTCATCGAAACGGCGAGTTTTCTTGCCAAGCGTTGTCGGTAGTGTATTGCCGTGCATTGGATCGCAAATCCACAACGCGCGACGTTGCTGCCGCTGCAGCGCCTCGATCAACGGTGGCAAACCTTCAGCCAGTTTCGTAACTCCAAAACGATGGATGAGAGTCAGACGCCCCGGTGCGTTCTCTGGGTTGAGTATCTGTGTTATTTCGATCAATTCATCTGGCCCCATGCTGGGACCGACCTTTATGGCAAGCGGATTGCGAATTCCGCGCATATACTCAATATGAGCGCCATTTAAGGACCGGGTGCGATCGCCGATCCAGGGGAAGTGCGTGCCCAAGTTATACCATCCACATCCGCGCACGCTCTGGCGCGTGAGCGCTTGCTCGTAATCGAGATGCAGTGCCTCATGCGATGTAAAAAAGTCCACGCGACGCAATTCGCGGCTCGGGACAGTCGAAATAGCGTCGATAAACTGAAGTGCATCGCCGATCGATTTTACGAGCTTGTGATAACGATCCGGTTCATCGGAGTTGGCAACAAACTGCAGTTCCCAGTTCTCAGGGTGATGCAGATCGGCAAATCCACCTTCGCTGAGCGCGCGAATGAAATTGAGCGTCAATGCTGAGCGACCGTAGGCTCGCACCAATAATTGTGGATCCGCGCGCCGTTCGTCTGCTGTAAAAGCTGCGTGATTAATCAAGTCGCCTCGGTAGGCTGGTAACACGCATCCGTCGCGAGTTTCAATATCGCTGCTGCGTGGCTTGGCATATTGACCAGCGATTCGACCAACCCTCACAATTTTCTGCTTGGCCCCAAAGATCATGACCAAGCTCATCTGCAACAGCACTTTTAGTTTGCTGGCGATCGATTCCGCTTGGCAATCGTCGAACGATTCCGCACAGTCGCCCCCTTGCAGCAACCAAGCATGACCTTGTTCGACTTCGGCCAGTTGCTCTCTCAGGTTGTCAACTTCCCAACTAGTAACCAAGGGAGGCAGTTTGCGCAACGCTTCGAGAACTAATTGTAACTCATTGATATCCGCGTACTGCGGTTGTTGATTGGCAGGAAATGCCTTCCATGATTCGATTGTCCAAGGCTTCGACATGCAAAAACCGATCCATTTTAGGTCACCGCATTCAAGCGGCCGACCGATCTAGTGTAGATTGAAGGTGACGGCTAACTGGCAGATGCAATCACCGGTTACGCCACCGCGCCCGATCATCATTTGCGGAATTCGTGTGATCATCCGAGTCTTTAATGCGAAAACAAGAACTCGCGACTCGTTATCAAACTCCAGAGCAAATCTTCGAGGACCTCACGACGCTCGGCCCCCTCTCGGATAGATTGCTCAGCCATCAAGAGTACTCGACGCCGTTCATCTGCGGAAGGAGTCCGCGCGAGCGAACGCATATAGGCTTCATCGACAACCTGTTCGAGCGGCAAATCCTTCTCCATCCATGACGAGATTATCGACCGTTTGTCGGCCAATTTTTCGTTGATCGTTGAGCCATTGTTCAAGTGTAAAACCTGTACAATCGTTGGTTGATCGCTCCTCTCACAGTCGCAAGTAATCCGTCGTTGATGTCGGCCAAAGGTCTTGAGAAAGTAATTCGACACAGCCGAATCGTACAACTCCAGTGACTTGGTACCTTCTGGGTATACGTCGGTCTTATTGCGATCGCCACCTGGAAACTCCAGCTCCGTAAATTTGGTTGGTACTCCAGTCGTTTGGCAAATTGCATCGTGAATAACTTCAGCCATCAGGCGACGCGGAGTATATCGGCCATAATGTCGCGAGTCGGAAGCGTTACCTGGCGTGGCCTCTGCAGAACGCTGATACGCTTGCGAAACCAAAATGACACGCATAAGCGACTTAAGATCATATTGTTGCGCGATGAGATGGTCTGCTAAGGCTCGCAACAAACGCTCACTCGTCGGTGGATTGCTGATCCTCAAATCATCGACGGGCTCGATCAATCCAACTCCCATAAAATTGGCCCAAATTCGATTCGCGATTGCACGCGTAAAGTATGGGTTGCGGGCATTGGTCATCCAATCGGCCAGGACCGTTCGACGATCGCCAGCATCATCAAACGCAATAGGTTCGGCATCCAAGGGTGCGGGCTGTTGTGGCCGTCCCCGCGACGGTTGAATCAAGTCTCCTCGGTCCAAAACCACTAACGTACGTTTTCCATCCCCATTTCGCGAATCACCTCCCCAACCTTTTGCGCGCACACGAGCAAACAAATTGGCCATCGCATAATATTGATCATTCGTCCATTTCTCTAAAGGATGGTTGTGGCACTTGGCACAGCCGATTGAAAGCCCCAGAAAAGCTTGGCAAGTATTTTCAGTTAGCGTTTGGGGATCTTGATGAATTGCGTAAAAATTCGTCGCCCCATCGCTGAGGCTTTCACCTCGAGCCACAAGTACTTGACGAACGAATTGATCCCAAGGTGTATTCTGCTGCACATTGCTCCGAATCCATTTGTAAAATGCAGCAACCGCATCAGCTCGCAATAGATTGCCATTGACCAGCAAGAGATCGGACCAACGATAACTCCAGTAATCGACAAACGCTTCACTTTCCAAAAGGTCATCCACCAATCGCTCGCGACGGTCCGTGCGATTATCTCCCATGAAGTGTTTAACTTGTTCAACTGTTGGTAGAACTCCAACCGTATCCAAATAGGCTCGACGAATAAACGTAGCGTCAGAACATCCTGGTGACGGTGTCAAGTTCAACGATCGCCATTCTTGCAGTAGGATTTCGTCGATGAAATTGGCCGGCCGAAACTCGGAGTAAGCCTCCGGACTCGGGCTCAGTTCGTAAGGTACGACAACCGGCGCGATCGCAATGCGACTGGCAAACCATCCAACGATCGCACCTTTGCCAGGACCAACGACTTTGACAAACCCTTTGTCGTCAACTTGCGCCACCGCTTCATTGCTCGAACTGAACTTGGCCCAGTGGGTTACATCTGAAACCTGCCCGGAGGAATAGGTGGCCTGAATGACAAGTTGGTGACCAGCACTCGGTCTCAACTCCAGCTTGCCAGGCTCTATTTCGATCTTTACCAGTGTCGCATCGTCTGCCTTTGGACCTGGGCACCCTTGTGCGATCCATTCCGCCAAAATGCGATAATCGCTCGAGCTCTCGTTTAACCGCAAGCCTCCTTTGTGAGCCATCAATCCCGAAGGCTTAGCCAACAACAAACTGCGCCCGGGATTGCTAGGGTCGATGCGTCTTCCACGATCTTGACGAGTGATCGTAAAATGGTCCGCCGAGCTGTCATACCCTCGCAAACTCAGGCGAAATCCACCCTTACCAGCCAGTGCGCCGTGGCACGCTCCACTGTTACAACCAGCTCTGGTTAAGATCGGTTGCACATGGGCATCAAACTCCCACACCTTGATTGTGGGGCGGGCATCCGTTGAATCCTTAGATCCTGCGGCCTGCGATTGTACTTGGCACATAACTGCCGATTCGATCGCAACTGTTATGCAAACGCTCCACAAGCAAACCCGCAGAAAACAGAATGGCGGCACAGTTGTCACGATTTCGTTTGGTCCCGCAAAGAGTTAAAAGTAATTTAGTTGGACAGCGACGCTTTCGATAAATGAAATGCTTTGGCGAGCCAATGTGCCTCAGAGCGCTAGCGCACCCGATTCCCTAAATTTCGCAGCCAAGACCGGACGTTAAGGCGTTTCAGTTGATCGAAGGTGCCCTGTCCCTCTCGAAGTTCGATGATAATTAGAACAGCTCGCGAATCTCGCGGAATCCTGAGTCGACCAGTGGGAATGGTCGGCCTGCGGGGCCAGGTAAATGCGCATCCACCTTCAACCCCAAGCTGTGGAAAATTGTAGCAACGACCTCAGGTGGCTCGACGGGCCGATCGGCTGGTACCGCACCAATTGGGTCACTTGCACCGACAACGCGTCCACCCTGAACGCCTCCACCAGCAAAGCCAACAGTAAAACACTGAGGCCAATGATCGCGGCCACCTGCAGGATTGACCTTCGGTGTGCGTCCAAATTCCGCCAAGTTAACAACCAATGTATCGTCCAGCAAACCACGTTCGTCGAGATCTTCGATCAGTGCCGCGTAAGCTTGATCGTACATGGGTGCCACGACAGTCTTCATGCCTTCGATCGACGTGAAGGGCTTGCTACCATGAATGTCCCATGTTATCTCATCGAACACCGTGAGGAACGAATTGATGGTTACAAACCTCACGCCGGATTCGATCAAGCGACGTGCGAGCAAGCAACATTGCCCCAGCCGATTCATGCCGTATTTTTCTCGCATGCGCTTCGGCTCTTTGGATAAATCAAAGGCCTCGCGTGCTTTCGGGCTGGTCATCAACCTGTAGGCAGTATCGAAATGCTCGTTCATCAGACGAGCGCTTTCACTAGCTTCGAATTGAGTCATTGATTCTTCCACAGCCGCTCTTAAGCGACGGCGACGATCAATCCGTGCCGCAGGGAGTGACGCAGGAGGAAGAAGGTCGGGGACCTGAAATTTGTCCTTCGATGGATCAGCCATCAAGGCAAACGGATCATAAGCTTTTCCGAGAAACCCTCCCGCCTGACCGTTGGGCAAATTACCACCTCCTCGCCCCATCGTCTCCGGCAGGACAATGTGAGCTGGCAAATCGCCGCGCGGGCCGCGCATGTACCACAGCGCCGAACCGACATGCGGAGTATTTATTCCGCCTGCGAACAACCGCCCCGTTTGCATGATTTGCCATCCAGCATCATGCACGGCAGCCCCTCGGTGAAAACACGATCTCACCAGGGCTATCTTGTCAGCAACCGAAGCTGTGCGAGGTAGGATTTGGGAAAGCTGGATACCTGGCGCTTTGGTGGCAATTGGCTGGAACGGTCCACGTATCTCCAGCGGAGCTTCCGGTTTCATGTCGAATGTGTCGAGCTGGCTGGGCGCTCCAAGATTGAAGATCAAAATGCATGATCGATTATCCTTGGCCGGGTCAACCAAACCAGCTTCGCGCGCTTCGAGCAACTGTGGCAACCCCAAGCCAATCGCTCCCAACGTACCGACTTGTAGAAAATCGCGCCGTGTTGCACCGTCACATGTGTGGGCTGAGCCGTTTCCTTGCAAATCAAGCATAGACGCATCTCGCCTTCGAAATATCTTACAACCAAGGAAATTATATAAGTCACTTTTATAGTCAACAAAGAACGTGCGCCCCGGGTTCGCACGAGCCCTCGGTCGTGGACGCAGGTTTGCAACAAAAAAGGGATTAGGCACCCAGGCCGTACATCATCGTAACTGGTATACGACTAGAATGTAAAGCAAGCTTTTGCCAGATGCAGCGAATACCACTGTTATCGCTTATTTTGGTTGGTCCGTCGGTCAACAGACTTCGCAGATCTTCGCTTGTGCAATGAATTCCTACACCGATGCGGGAGTATTGCCGGATATCGTCTTACGAAAAGTAGTGGGGTTCGCTTGAAAATCGCTATTGATGTGCAACAAGTTACCAAGCGATACGGTAACAAAACTGCTTTGGACAACGTGTCACTAGCAATTCCCTGTGGAATAACAGGCTTGCTTGGTCCCAATGGATCCGGGAAGAGTTCGTTAATCAAAGCAGTGTTGGGGCTGGTGAAAATCCAAACTGGCTCGATCAATGTAATGGGATATCAACTGCCGGCTTGGGTGCATGCCGTTCGCGACCTGGTGGGCTACATGCCAGAAGACGATTGCTTTATCGCCGGTCTGACGGGCATAGAATCGCTCCGGTTTATGGGTCAGCTATCGGGTCTCCCAGCCCGAGAGTCACTGCGCCGAGCGCACGAAATTCTGGATTTTGCCGATATTGGCCAAGAGCGTTATCGAGCGGTCGAGACGTATTCGACGGGCATGCGACAGAAGTTGAAATTTGCTCAAACACTGGTACATGATCCCCAACTGCTGATCTTCGACGAACCAACAACGGGATTGGATCCCGACCAGCGCAGCGCTATGCTGCGGCGCATCGCGACATTGGCCACAAAACACGGTAAATCAATTCTGCTGAGCACGCATATCTTGCCCGACGTGCGAGAAATCTGTGAATGGGTCGTCATTCTTGCGGAAGGGAAAGTCAAGGTAGTTGATCAATTGAGTAATCTCGTTCGTCCGGTCAAGCCAGGTATGTGGCTCAAAGTATTACAGAACGCGGAGCTGCTGACGAAGGAACTGGCGAGCTTGGGATTTGAAGTTGAACAACGCGACGATGGAGCCCAGTGGATAGCGGGTGTAACGCAAGCCGATTGCCAAGCGGTCTGGCGTGCGGCTGCTAAAGTAGACGCTTGGATCAGCAGCCTTGAGCCTGCCAGTAACTCGTTAGAGCAGATTTTCTTTGACATCATTCGCGAGACAAACCATGCCGCTGCATGACGTAGGCTATCGTTCGTGGAATGGCGTTCGTCAATGGCATCTCCTACGCTGGTTGGTCATTGCGCTAACTGGTATTCAATTGGTCTGGAGAGGTACGTGGCTGCGCCGTTTTTTTGTGTTGAGCTTGGTACCGACTTTAGTCGCAGGCGCTAGCTTTTTGGTTTACGAAAGCTCATTAACGTCGCCAGACCTGTCTCGCGAGGTTGTTGGATTATTAGCTCGCCGCGTGGGGATTCCGCAGGTCGTTCAGGCATATCGCGACGACCCAGTTGGTGCGAGACACCAGATTTGGGCGTCTTTGCTTTTAACGTTTTTTCGTTATCCACAACTCGTTTCAACAGCGGTTATCATCGGTATTATTGCTCCCAGGTTAATTTCCTACGACTTGCGCAGTCGCGGCTTTTTGCTTTACTTCTCGCGTCCCATTTCAACCATCGAGTACATTTTTGGCAAATCGGCAGTCATTTGGTTTTACTTGGCGCTGAGCACTACAGTGCCTGCGTTGTGTTTGTTTGTGATTGGAGTCCTATCGTCGACGGACATCAACGTAATTTGGGTGACGTGGGATTTGCCGCTGAGAATATTGGTGGCCTCGGCGGTATTGATTCTGCCTACGGCTACGCTGGCGCTGGCTTTGTCGGCGCTGACAACAGAAAGCCGTTACGCTGCCTTTGGCTGGTTTGCGATTTGGATCGTCGGCTGGGTTGCTTTTTCGGTGTTGACGTTTGATCCAACGCAACAAGAAACTGGCGGTCGACGATTTCGCAACCGCAATTTCGAATTTGAACGCTCGATTGTCAACGAAGAAAACATGATATTAGTCGAGCGTTGGGTGTGGGTATCACCCTATCATCTTCTCGGCAAGATCCAACAGTGGGTCTTTGGGCTGAATTACGAATCTACTTCGATTTGGCCACACTTGGTCGTCGTCGCTGCAGTTACTCTGGCCAGTTTTTGCGTCGTGTACTACCAAGTTAGCAAACAACAACGCATTTAGGCGACCTGCCGATCATGATCAGTTTGCAACATGTTTCGAAAACCTACCGCACGGTCATCGGCGTTAATGATTTGGACATTGAATTAGCCCCCGGTGCCTACGGACTTGTCGGGCCAAACGGGTCTGGTAAGACGACCTTGATCAACCTGTTAACTGGCGGGTTCAAGCCTTCGATTGGCAAAGTGCGATTGTTTGACGAAGACCCATGGCTCCGTCGATCGGTGCTCAAACGCGTTGGCCTGTGCCCTGCTAGTGACGTGCTTTATCCGAACGTAACCGGATTGCAGTGGGTTGAGTACTTGACGATTCTCTCGGGCTTCAGCCGCTCCGATGCAACACGGCGTGCGCGTCAGAGTCTTGAACGCGTAGGTATGGCCGAGTTTATGGATCGCACGATGGGAAGCTATTCCTTGGGGATGCGCCAACGTACAAAACTCGCTCAGGCAATTGCTCACGATCCGGAACTGTTGATTCTGGACGAGCCCTTCAACGGAGTCGATCCAATTGGCCGATTTGAAATCGGTAGGCTGCTCAGAGATTGGAAGTCACAAGGACGCAGTTTGATCTTAGCCAGCCACATCCTTCATGAAGTCGAAGCTGTTACCGATGCCTTTCTGTTGATTCACGGTGGGCGTTTGTTGGCGTCAGGTAAAGCAAGCGAAATTTAGGCGCTGCTGGCCCATCTTCCGCAAGAGATTTGTTTGCGGGGCAACGGACTAAATGAAGTCGCCAAGCGTATCGCTGGTGAGAATTGGCTGGTGTCGATGCGATTCTCTGCCGATCGATCTGCTTTGTATATCGCTGTTAAGGAGCCTCCGGTCCTCTGCCGCACTTTGGTTGAACTCGCCAGCGAGATTCCCATTCAGCTTACCGAAGTCCACTCGCCCAATGGTAATCTTTCGGCGGTATTTGACGCTTTGCTGCGCGTACATCGAGGAGAATCTGTGTGATTCGTTGTATCGTTGAAGTCTTTATTTTTGAATTGCGTCGATCGTTGACACCTGGACGCAGTTTTCACTGGCTGGCCCTGGCCTTGCTGCCAGCCGTTTTGTTACTGGTCATCCGATATCAGTCCAACGAAACGCTCGATGTCTTGCGAGCGACATTGGCCATCTACTTCATGGTGACGATCGTCAGTTGTTTGCTGGGGTTACTGTTGTGGGCAACGCCCGCCGTGCAATCCGAGCAAGAGGGGCAAACTTGGATCTACCTTTCGACACGTCCCAATGGCCGAGTGGCTGTGCTGTTAGGAAAGTACCTGGTCGCCATTTCGTGGACGATCAGCTCCGGGTTGTTTTCTACGACCGCATGTGTGTTGGCCGCACAAGTTGCTGAAAAAGAGCGTTTGTGGGGAACGATCAGCTTGTTGGTTGTAATGTCAAGTCTCAGCTATGGAGCATTGTATTTGTTGATCGGCGTACTTTTCACTCGGCGCGCGATCGTCGTCGCGGTGATGTACACGCTCATTGGAGAGTTTGCCGTATCGTTAATCCCCGCCACAGTTAATAAACTGACGATCAATCATCGCTTGCGGACGATACTAGCAGATGGCATGAATCTAAAAGAACTGCGCGGAGCTGCGGGCATGCTGTTTGGTGATGAAGGAACATGGCAACATCTGTTAATCCTGGTCGCTTATAGTTTGTGCCTATTGATAACCGCCATTTGCGTTGTCCGCTACAAAGAGATTCCCATGATCACTGAGGCATAGCAGCAGGCACTTCACGCACAACGTCATCACCCGATCGCACGTTTGTTTTCTATCGAAGTCCGAATTTCTTGAACTGATTCAAAGCCTGTCGCGTCTTCACCAAGCCGAGGCAACCGGTGATGCACAGCGTCTAAATCGGCCATTGTTCTTGGACGATCGATTGGAACCAACATGGCCATCGGCAGTTCATCTTTGGCTGCGGGTTAAACGCAATACCGTTCAATGAAGCTCGATTTTGGTCAGCAGTGCGAAAACTGGGTGTGTGCATAAACATCTAGGTAGGGCTGGCAAGCCCAATACGCCTCGTAGAGGCTCGGTTCCAGCTTCGTTGAACGGTATTGGGGTTAAACGAGAAAATAGTTCGGGCTTAGGATCAAATTTGGCGCACAAAGTGGCGCTGTCCAACTAAGCTGTTTGTCTCGAAGTGTGGTTAAAACAATTTCGTTCTCATGGATAGCGATCGTCGTTCCTCGCGAAGTCCTCGCAATCGCCACGCCACCGGATCTTTGATCAGCCGAGGCGTTATCTTCCGGTTCTCTCGCCGAGCACTCTAAGCGGGACGCTCTCTAACGCGTTCCGGCTAATAACCCAATAGAAAAGTGGCACTTTTCCTTTTTACCTTTCCTCTTTCGAAACAGATTGAGTGAAATAGAAAAGTGAGCAATAGTTAAGTGGTTGGCACGTGGGTGGCACGTGGGTGGCACTGTTTTGTCTGTTTTGCTGTTTTGGTTCGCACTGTTTTGGCCATGGCGGTATTTGCTGTTAGCTTGAAGCCTAACCATCCACCGGACAAGCCGGTGGGATTTGTGCGGCGATCTTCGCTCTCAAAACTAGGTTGCCTGAATCGCTAGAAGCTACAAACAGCGTACCAACCCCAACGGCACCCAACGCTTAATCCCTCCGGCTTGCCCGGTGGATGGTTAGGTTTCAAGCTACACACGCTGCCCTCCGCCCCAATTCCAGTCCAACCCTTATAAAATGAGAAAGTGCAAAATCAGAAAGTGCCACCCACGCCTCACGCTGAC
>CAZVBC010000148.1:0-15815 GCA_964625155.1 uncultured Pirellulaceae bacterium | reverse complement strand
TTTTGAACTTGTCCTCGGACGGCAACCCCAAGTAATTGGCTCGAGCACCCGTCGCAATGATCACCGTGTGAGCGTGATGAACTTTCCCTTCGAGGCTGGTTAACTCAAACGGTCGGCAAGAAAAATTGACGGAAACGATATCGTCGGTCACCACGCGCGTACCAAAATTGGTTGCTTGCTGGCGCATTAATTCCATCAATTCTGGACCAGTCACAGCATGTGCATGCTCTTCGATCGGTGGCATGCCCGCGACTCGGTCGGGGTGGATCGCGGTCGTCAAAAACTCTTTCAGCTTGCCCGATGGAAAACCCGCATAATTCTCTACTTCAGTTGTCTGAGCCAATTGACCAAGTGGAGTTGTCCCCTGCAAACGATTCGCCTCGGTCCAAGCACCTTCATACAAAAGTGGGCTTAGATTTGCACGGGCCGCGTAGATTGCGGCTGACCAGCCGGCCGGACCGCTGCCGATAATGATAGTGCGTTCGATCGTTTGAGAACTCATCAGCTCAAGTTTCCTATTCTATACAAAAACGGATCTATTACTTAACTGGACAACACCACTTTCGACCAGCCGCATAAGCGTCCGGTTTTATCCGTGTATTCAAGTGAACCGTGAATTCAAGCGAAACGGGGTGCTAACGCACACCGGTTAATTGGCCTGTCATAAGCCGTAGACTTTGACCAAAAGTGGCTCAGTCAATTAATTATGAATTCGAAGTTGACCTACCGGTTCCAATACGCTCGCGGGAGGACGATTAACTGGTGAATCCTTTTGCGTAGACTCCCTTTCAATTTCCAATAGTTGGCTTGGCCGTCCTGATCCAGAGCAGCAGATCAAAACTTTTCTGCGGTGATTTGCTACTGGACCTTTGCCTTAGCCGCCTGGCGTGCTTTATCCAAAACTTCCTGAAGCTTTACTTCGGCTCCACCTCTTCGTTTGCTTTCGTCGGCCGCTTCCATAAAAGCGTAGATTTCCAAAGTTTCTTGTTCGGCAACTGGTGGCTTTCCAGTTTTGAAGAACTTGATCACCTCGACAAGAAGTGGTCCATAACCGCTGGACTGCCCGACCTCGGCGGTACCTTTTTCACCTTTGGCAGTTCCCGTGTAGCCCTTCGATTCACGAAATATTCCAGTACGATCACCACTCCACTTTCCCACAACTTCGATCTGACCATCGTCAGTTGTGCCACGCTTGACTGATTGGCAACCAGTTCCCATGACGGTAAACAGCGATTCCACACCGTGAATTCCATACCAGAACAGGTCCGGGTGAGTGGCTTCCAACGAGGCCGGGCTGGTTGTTACACAGTGTTGGATTGCTCCGATCGAGCCCTGATGGACTGCTTGGGTATTGGCACCGTACCGCAATGAAGACGAAGAAAAGACGGGTACGCCAGCTTTGCGAGCATTTTCAAAGATGGCAACTGCATCAACCAACGAACCCGCAATCGGTTTGTCAATAAATGTTGGCTTTTTAGCTCGCAAACAAGGTAAGAGTTGCTCTAAATGTGGCCGCCCGTCGTTCGTCTCCAAGAACACCACATCGACTCGTTTGAGCAGCTCGTCGATCGAGTCGACGATCTCCACTCCCAGTCCCTTCATTTCTGAGACGTATCCTGGAACTCGGCTGACACTGGACTCAATATCGCGACTCCCTTGTGGATAGGCCGCGACAACTTTACAGCCCGCTAACTCGGGTTTCGCTTTTGGATCATTGAGAGCTTTCGTAAATGCAATGACATGAGAAGTATCCAAACCAATGATGCCCGCTTTCATCTGCGCTGAAACAGGAGTGAGCCAATTGGTGGCCAACCCTAATATCATCGCAAGTCCACACTGTAACGCGGATCGAAAACTCGGCAAAAAATCCTCTAATGCTTGCATGGTGTTGGCTCCTAAACGATGCATAAGGCAATGTCTAATGTTGTGAAGCGATAGAATACGACCGGCAAAAGGGCAGAAACTTCGAGCGCCGTATTCGAAATCCAATTGGTAGCTTACCTGGGGATTGGCGATTGTAACTCACTTGGCGGGCAGCACCAACCGGGTGGACGATTCAAATCACTAACTTCTATGTAGCCTCATTGGCCAGGGCAACCGCGCCAATAGACAAGAAGCCTTATCCCAACGGCCCTGTTGCCGTGTGCTAGCAATGCGACAAGCTTAGAATCCCTGCTGGTCCAGAATTCTGGCGCCGTGAAACACAGTCAAGATGTCGATGCGGTCATGGGAGATACGGTAAATCAAGCGATAGTTGCCTTGCAGGATTTCTCGCAATTCTTCCCGGCAGAGTTCAGGTACGATTTGACCCGCATAAGGAAAGAATTTAATCGAGCGACGGAGTCTCGAAGTTTGCGAATATAGGCCGACGCAGTGGCTGGGGCGTCGCGTGCAATGTGAAACCGGATAGCGCGTAAGTCTTCGCGCGCTTGGCGAGTCCAATAGATCCTACTGGGCATCTTCCGCCTCAAGCTCCTCCATGAATGCCTCATGCTCCATAACATCTCCCGCGTCAGCTTGGGCTATTCCCAGTTCAATTTTCCGAAGCAAATAAAGCCGATCGATAACTTCGTCCAGCGATGCTTCGTCTTCTAGCGACCGAATGAGCGAAATTGCTTTTTCTTTGGATGTCATGAAAAATTCCGGTCAACTTCTTAAACCTGATTCTCTACCACCTCAAATAAACAATCTAACAACGAAATCGAGGATGGCAACCGATGGACATGATGCCGCCAACTTCCAACCCTATATCAACTCGCACTGCTCACGCCCTTCGATGACTCAGGGCACGCCATCCAATCCCGGCACGCGCTAGTGGGCGTGCTATCCTATCCCCTTACATGCCCCGTGGTGGGCGTGCTAATGCGAGCGCCGGCTCAAGTGTTGTGAAATCAATAATACTTTAAGCACGGTACAATAGTCGAATGTCAAAACGTCGATTAACAACGTTTGACCGACAGCAGGATAACGGCCGCCCATGATCACTTCTTCAAAAACGAAGGTGTTCTTCTTTGCCGTCCAACCCACACGAATTCCGAAAGCTTCCGAATGAAGGGTACAAAGCTAGGGTGACTGACGCTTCTCCCGCAGGTCCGAATATTTGCTTACTAAGATGACGTCCAGGCGTGTTTGTATTACTTGCCCCCGCTCGGTCATCGTGGGCGGTCAGTCGAATCGATCGACTGACGAAATACCTGCGAGGATTCGTTGACGTTCAAGTCGCTCAATTGCAATCTACTCACGTCCTCAAACACTTTCTTGGCTCAGACGGCTCTGCAACGGAAAGTACTGCACTTGATGTTCCGCCACGCGAGCATTCAGATTCCTACGGCCAAGTAGCCTGATGAGTTGCACACGTGCAGGCGGAACCGGCGAGGACATCTGATTACTTGGCAGAGCCCTGTAACCAGAGGAATTCACTCCCTTCGTGAACTGTAGAGCGTGCAAAATGAAAATCAGTCACCTATGTTTTGCTCCGCCTTAGTTGCATAGACGCACCGTTTTAACCAGAATGCTTGCATTCTCGAAGCAAGAAAATCCAATCGGTTCGCTTTTCGGAAGGATCACGCAGATGTTGCATTACCAAATTCGCATGACAATTCTCTTGGTATTGGGGATGCTGTCGACGATAGAGCAGACCTGGGCAGTTCCGCATGAGGTAAAAATCACCCAGCTTGCACCGGGAGTCTACTTTCGCAAGGCGCAAACGGCTCCAACTTTTACAGGTTGCAATCAAGGTTGGGTGATCTTCAAAGACTATGTGCTAGTGATCGATGCCAATTTTCCTGGGCAAGCCGAAGAGGTTATCAAGCTGATACGAGGCTTCACCGATAAACCCATTCGCTTTGTATTCGATACCCACTACCACGGCGACCATGCGGATGGAAATCAGAAGTATCAGGAAATTGGCGCAACGGTTGTGGCTCACGAACGCAGTCAGCCTTTGTTCCTGTCTAAAGGAATCGAAGGATTCGGACGCTCAAAAAGCGATCCGCAAAAGCAGGCGGAGTACGGACATCTAAAATACTCCGTGCCGTCTCAATACTTCAGTCACAAGATGGTATTTGATGACGGCGAGCAACGAGTCGAATTGTTGTTTAATGGTCATGCGCACACTGCCGGCGACGCAGTGGCTTGGTTGCCCAAGCACGGAATTCTGTTTACCGGCGATGCTTGCGTCAATGGAGCATTCAACTACACAGGTGACAGCAATACCGAAAGCTGGATTACAGCACTCAATGCCATGGAAGAATTGCAAGTAAAGACCGTCGCACCTGGTCACGGCGAGTTAGCTGGAAAAGAACTGCTGGCAAACCAAAAACGATACTTCGTCGAGTTGCGAGCCGAGATTCGCAAAATGATCGACGATGGCAAGAATCTCGATCAAATCAAGACTGGCCTCAACATTCCGTTTTACAAAGAATGGGCTGGAGTCGAGGCGAAAACCAGAACTGAAAATGTGGAGCACGTATTCAAAGAGCTCTCGTCCAGCAAGTAGGAACAGCGAGCCGAGTCTTTTTTGGTGCTCGTCAATGATTTAAAGCTGTTCCAAAACTGCCTGGAGGTCTAAGCATTCTGTCACAGTTAAGTACAAGGGTTCGCGGGAACGGGAGAACGAGTTTCCAACCGAGCCGCTGCTCAGTTGGCTCAGCAGAAACTTCGGCTTCGCTCTCCCGATCCAAATGATCGAGCTGTGACAAGGAACTACTTGCAATCCATCCCATGTAATCGATTGGGATGGACGCAGTCGAAATGTCGAATCTTGGGCTGGCAGCGACGCAGCCTCACTTTTGCGCAGTTTTTGCCGATGAGCTAACTGCATTCTCTAGATCGGATACTGAGATTGTCTGACTTATTCTGATCGGTTCTCCGCCAGTCTCGATTTCGCAGTTTAGCGAGTACTCACCAGGTGCTAGAGCGTGAGGCAGGGGAAAGCGTAATTCAGACGATTCGTTGGGCATCAACCACCGACCAAAACCGGCTTCGATCGTCGTGCGTTGTCCTTGGATGTTATCGATTTTCAGCAGCGCGCTGATAGGAAAGTGTGTTTCGCTCTGATTAGCCAGCATGGTTACAAACGCTGGCGTTTTGCCTAGTGAATTAAACTGCAGATCGGATACGTTGATACTGGCTTGTTGGCCATTCCGAGCCACGATGGCAATGGGCAATTTCTGGGATTTAATGACATCCGAATTAGCAGCGTTTGCGGCGACTTCGAGGTAGCCGTAGCGATTGTTGTCGGTTTCAGCATTGCCGCTGAGCGTAATGATCACCTTGCGAGTAGTGTTAGGCGACAACTGAAAGTTATCTGGTCGCAAGCTCAACTCCGACAGCGTTGGCGAACTGACGCCGAGCAACTTCAGATTTACATCTTGATTCACGCGGCTATTGTTCTTTACCAAAAAAGTCATCATACGGCTGCCACCCCGTACACGTGACAATTCAATTTGAGCTGGCGCG
Organism: uncultured Pirellulaceae bacterium; assembly: GCA_964625155.1. Classification (GTDB taxonomy): domain Bacteria; phylum Planctomycetota; class Planctomycetia; order Pirellulales; family Pirellulaceae; genus Aureliella. Next base: position 10,355 of record CAZVBC010000148.1, on the reverse strand, counting down.
GCCACCACACCTCCGCCAACATTGCAGTTCGCCACGACTTGCGCTGGGAAGTCTTCGGCGTCGACCTGTGTTTCGAATTTCTTGGAAAGAACCTTGCGTCCTTCGTCAAGCAGTTCAATGTCCAGCGTCAAAGCACCGTCGATAAAGGCCTCGGGGATAAACTCTTCCATGCGTATCCGGCTTTTAGGCAGAATTCGAGCCACAAAACGTTCGTCGGTTTGAGTCGAAAATCGAATGGGCATCGTCAAGCGAATCGGCTTGGCGCGCGGGGAAACGGAATCGCCACTCACTTTGGCGGTGGCTTCGAATTGAAAAGGAGTGTCGGTCGGATTTTCAATGATCGCTTGAACCATCGCTCGACCGCTATGCGTGATCACACTGGCTTGCGTGATGATAAGTTGATTTAATTTTTCACCCCGAGCTCCATCCACGGTCATATCGACTCGTAACAAGTATTGAGTGATAAAACGCACACCGGCTTGTGTCTTGGCCTTGGCTTCATTTTCGAATTTGGGTGTTGCGTTTGATTTGGATCCTAGGTCACGCACCAGGATGCCAAAAGAATGGAAATTGGACTCACCGCGAGGAACGTGGGCTACACCAACAATTGAGCGCGGTTGGTCTTTGTTCAATTCGATGTTTGGTGGCGATGCCAATTCAACCTGCTGATCAGGCTTGCTCTGTTCGTCGTGAACGATCATGCCAGTCATCTCTTGTCGCAGCGCGACGGGCATGACCTCAACCGTCGCATCACGGTTGTTGGATTCCATTAGAAAATTAAAAGGAATCGCTTCGCCTCGTTTGCCATTTACTTTCTGAACGATGGGCTCGATCTTGAAGGCGGGTTCAACAATTTGTTGAATGGTCATCCGCTTCGTTTTTTGTTTTGGGTTTGGCTTTTGAGCGAGGGCGATTACTCCAGGTATGCCAACGCAGATCGTGCTGGTCAGCACAATAACAAAGAAACGGTTCATGGTGAATTCTCGTGCGGTTGAGGGGAAATCATGATGTTGCAATCAGTTGACGAGTCGGCGCACGGTTTGACGATTCTCGGCGAGATAAAGATCGCGATTTCCACATCCTGCTCTTGCGATTCCATGGTCTGAAACAATTTGCCGACCAAGGGAACGTCACCCAGCACCGGGATCTTGCTGGTTCGCTCGACGGTTTGGCGCTGTACCAATCCACCGATAGCGATCGTATGTCCATCTCGCACATGAACGGTCGTGGTTACCGTTCGCCTGTTAATAATAGGATATGGATTGGCTGAAAGCTGGGCGGTACTCGTACGAATATCTTCACTTACTTCGGCTTTTTCTATCAGTACTGAAACGTTCTCGCCACGGATGTGGGGAATGATCGTAAGGGTAATACCAGCTATGACCTTTTGCACGTCTGGACGGAACAACAAGCTGGAAGTGTTCGTCGGTTGTAAGCTGAAGAACGTTTCGCGACCAATGATGATCTCCGCCTTTTCGCCGTCCTTTGCGAAGACCCTTGGCGTCGCACGAATAGTGATATAGCCCTGATCGGCTAATGCTTGCACAAAGGCGCTCGTCACCGCAAAATCCTGGAACGCATCTTTGATGCCCGCTTGATTGGCCAGGCCCGAGAACGACAAATTCTTGACGCCCACTTCTAGGGCCTTCGAAGTGTCACGGCTGAGCGAATGGGTCCAATCGATTCCGAAGCGAAACCCTGAATCGGGCGAGACGACACAAATGATTGCTTCGAGCAGGACTTGAGGAACTGGTTGGTCGAGGTCTCGCAAGCGATTGACAATTTCCTGGCCAATGGTCTCAGGGCCATCCACCACAATAATATTCCAGTTCTCGCCTATTTGGATATAAGGCCGCAATCGCTCGGGTAATAGCTCGATTAACGACTTGGAGGATCGATGTTGGGGTTCGTAACGAAATGTTACCGACAAGAATGGAAATAGATTTGACGATGGGTCGGTTGTCCCTACCAGATATTGCCCACGGTATTTGCCTACCACCAAGCCCAAGGGGAGCGTGATTTTGCGCAGCGCGTTTTCGAACGACTCGTTCTCAATAGTTGCGCTGGTAAAACCACCAACTGTATCGTCTATGATTACGGATTGGCCCGCTAAGTTGGCTAAGACGCGGATCGCTTCGCGAATATCCGTTTCTTCGAAAACTTCGTTCACGGTGGGTTGTTCGATGGTTGACGTGCTCTTTGTCGGCGGCAACTGGCCGGAATCTGCTTGGTCCGAGAGGTGATAACCCATCAAGCCGATAGCCTCGGGCGGTGTGCTCAGTTGTTTAGTAGGCTTTGTTCTTTCAGCTTGATTGTTGTGTGTGGTCGTGCGCGTCTTCGCTTGTATGGGCACAGCTTTGCTGCCGATTGGAACTGGCATTGCGAGACGTCGGGAAGCTGACGAGAGAATCTGGTCGCCACTGAGAATTGCTGTTGGCGGCTGTAAATCTGAAAGTTGTGTCTTGTTTTTGGCTGGAGTCGTGGCCTGCGCTCGCTTGCCCGAATCTATGGCGTCGAGATTTGCTGGACCGTCGGATGCAGAACGTTCGCGGTCCCCTTGTGTGGACAAGGGGAGTGCCAGTTGAGCGTTCTGGCCGATACCGTTGGCAACTGGTACGGCTGGATCGATCGCTGCGGGCTGAACACTTCGCGCGCTAGCTCGCTGTGCATCGAGGTACAAATCCTCGATCGATTTGCGAGGCGGTCGCTGGTGCGCAGTACAGCCGCAGAGCATCATTGCCCAGAGCGCAAACGCACTGGCAATCGCTCCAAATTTGTAATTAGGAATCTGGTTAAAGATAGCTGAGGGGGCTTTTCTTGAACTAGGAATTCAGTTTGGATAGACCGTTCGACGTTTGGTCAATCTCCTGTTACAGGTTAACGGATGATGCCGCCAAGTTGGCTGAGTAGGTTCCACTCTCTAAAAACTCCCCCTGATCATTGATCAGCGAGATTGTGACTGTAAATTCTGTGGGTAGGCCACGTTCGCTGGTAGCCATGACATTGGCCAGCGTAACTCCATTCTTATAGTCGGTTTGTGCCGCAGAACGAACAATCGACCAGTTGCCTTCCACCTCCGATGTGTGCGCCAGTTCGATGCGTACATCGCATTTGGTCACCTTGCCGTTGGGGTGGACCGTCTCCAACGATGTTGCATCCCAACTCACCACCACCTGGCCTTTGTTCCAAGCACCGGTATACATCCATCGGCTGCCTTGGCACTGGATGACTCCGGAAGATAGTGCTTCGGGAGAAATTGGCACAGACCAATTCTTCAGCATGCGTAAGTCACTGGAGTCGGGAATCGCTTGCGCGACCGCAGGTAATGCTGCTATGCCACTCAATGAAAATGCCGACAGCAAAAAGTTAATTGCAAAAGAAGCTCGTGAGATGATCGTTGAACTGGTTTTCTGTAAAAAAGTCTTCATGATCGACAGCGATAAACTCGCCAATGATAACACCCAATTAATAGGTCATTTGGTTCGGTATTGTTGAAGAAACGAGAGCGTAGGCAGCGAAACACGTAAAGGAATTCCCATACGTGCTTCGCGCTACAGGTGATCAGCGGAACAACTACTCAGTTATCGAGCAATTGAGCCTAGAAGATCGTCCGAGAACCGATCCACCACTTGAGTACTTGAGGTGGACCGCTTTTACAACATTCACCTTGAATGATCAAGGTTGATAAGCTAGCAATTATCTGGCCGTAACGGTTCCCGTGACTGTCGTAACGTAGTCGCCTGCGGCAAACAGGCCGAACTCTTCAGTTATAAACGTCACTCCCAGATTGAAGGCAGCTCGTCCGACGCCATTGGAGTTAGCTTCGACCGACGCGACGCCATCTGCCGTGGCATAGTCCGTTTGGTCAGTTGCTTTTGTAACAGTCCAAGTCGCTGGCCCAGCGGTTGTGCCAACTGCCAAATCGAGTTTGGCGTTCCTCTGAAAGGTGTTGTCTTGCGTGTGTACGAAAGCGGAACCGGTTGCAAATGAAACCAGGACTCCGTTTCGGATGTTACCTTTAACAACCCAAGATTGCTGAGCAAAGCTCTGATTGTTGTCGGTTTCGTCGTGCGTAATCGTAACTGCTCCTGGAGCAGTGATGCTGATATTCTGCGGCACGACAACGGTAAAAGTTTGGCTGGCCGTTCGAGGTGCCGGTGCCTGCGCATGCAGTACCGACCCACTGAGACCAAGAACACCAAAACACGCAACGGTCACGAGGGTACAGATTTTCTTCATCATGTTGTAAACTCTTTTGTTGAGGGGCTTAGGGCTCTTGCTCGCATTGAATCTTCTGTGGCGAATCCGATTCGACGCGAACAACTTAGGACTTGGCGTTGCCGCCTTGTCCCGTGGATACGCAAGACTAGGTTTCCGTTAACGCAAGTCAAACAGCTTTTTTAAGAATTCTGGAGCCAGCTTGCGGGGCCCAACAGTAGCTCTGCGCTCCAGAGAACAATCGACGGTGAACAGTGCGAGTTCGCCTTGCCGTTCATTCTTGGCAAGATAGTCAAAGCCATCCTTATGGGCGGTTAGTCTGAAAAAGAGATATGTCTTGCTTGATAAAATGCGCTGAACTAGAGAAGCAGGAGGATTGGTGAAAAGGCGAAGCCTTTATTCCGACAGTATGACCAAATTCGTACGACCGCCGGCTCAGCCGTATCGCAAAGCATTAAATCATGACTAAAAAAACTTTGTGACGACGTGACTTTTGAGCTTCTATGTTTGCATTTCTAGTGGAAGAACCGATATACTTGCAGGAGAGCTTGGTGCACAACGTGCGCTTTAAAGCTAAGCTCCCTCTACCACTCGCCATTCAATTATTCTGGAATTCAACATGGATGCGATCCGCAAACAAGCTCGTGTCGCTCGACGTCGATTACTGGTGGAGAGTTTTTTGAGCTATCTGCCATGGACTTTAGGACCCGCAATGGGTTTGGCTATGGTTGGCGTTGTTATTCCCAAGCTGATGTACGTCGGAACGGACAGTACTGTTTGGTTTGCGAGTTGGATGATCGGTGCCGCAGTGATCGGCGTGCTAACGAATACCATCCTCAGTCTGCTTGGTCGTCCGAGTTTGGCGGACGCTGCTGTGGAAGTTGATCGGCGATTTGGACTGCGCGAACGGCTGTCCAGTGCCATGTTATTAGCTCCAGAAGATCGCGAAACTGAACTTGGGCAAGCGCTGGCGGCGGATGCTGAAAAACAGGCGACGCGAATTGATGCTCGTGAGAAGTTCAACTGGGGATTCCATCGCGGCTTGTTCGTGCCAATCATGCCAGCCGTATTTGCGGCATTACTATCGTGTTTGCCAGATCAGCCGTCAGCTCAAGAACCCGCGTCGCCTGCGACTAATCTCACTCAAATTCGTAATTCCACCAAGCCTCTGGTCGAACAATTGCGCAAAAAGCGTGAGGATGCCGAGAAACAAGGTCTACAAGAGGCCGTGGACATGTTCCGCAAGCTTGAAGGTGAATTGGCAAAAATGCAATCGGACCCCAAGCTGGATACCAAACAGTCGCTTGCCAAACTGAACGACATCAAAGAGCAGTTGGAAAAGCGTCGAGAGGAATTGGGAAGCTCGGAGAGCCTCAAGAAGAATCTGCAGAATCTCGAAAAATTTGAGCAGGGACCTGCCGAGAAGATGGCTGATGCGCTGAAACAAGGGGATTTTGATAAGGCTCAAGAGGAGCTGGAAAAGTTGATGGAGAAAATGATGAACGAGGGTCTAAATCCCCAAGACCTCGAAAAGCTCCAAAAGCAAATGGAACAGCTTGAAAACGCCATGAACGAAGCCGTACAGGCTCATGAAGCGGCCAAGCAAGCGCTGCGCGAGCAAATGAAACAAGCTGAAGCATCAGGCGATTTACAAAAGGCGGCTCAGCTCGAACGCAAGCTGGCGGAAATGCAGACTCAAGATGCCCAAATGGCCCAGATGCAACAGATGGCAAACATGATGCAGCAAGCCAAAGAGTCTTTGCAGAAAGGTGACAAACAAGCCTGTGCGGAGTGCATGAGTAAATTGGCTGATCAGTTGTCGGAAATGAAAAATCAAAATAGCGAGCTCCAAGATTTGGACCAGTTGATGGACCAGTTGTCGCAATGCAAATCCGGTATGTGCGAAAATATGGGCAAGATGCCAGGCCAGATACCAGGCAATGGACTTGGTGAAGGTCGAGGAGAAGGCGAGCGCCCGATCGAAGAGAATCAAACGTCGTTCTATGATTCGCGGCTGCGAGATCAAATGCGGCAGGGAGAGACTATTTACGGTGGCAAAGTGGGAGGCGAAAATCGCAAGGGAACTTCAAAAGCCCAAGTTCAAGAAGCAATTCTCACAGCCTTGTCCGAAGAACCTGAGCCATTAGAAAATCAGCCACTACCGCGCAATCAGCGCGATCATACACGCGAGTATTTCAATTCGTTGCGTGAAGGCAAGTCTTCGAGCAACTAGTATTTTGTTATCCTCATTCGAGAAATTCTCATTATGGGCCGCAGCGATTCTGTTGGGATCGTTAGTACTTTTCTCATTAGCTAAGCCGAGATTGACCGCTCGGCTGAAGCAGATTCAGCAACGCAGCACTTTTCAAAACGGTCGGTCGGTTTCTTTATCTGACAGAACTGTGGGTTCGCCTCCAGCTTCGAAAGCTGTGAGTCAGCCGTACCAAACACAGCGGGCTCTGACCAATCTTCAATTGGTGGTGTTGACGTTGTTTATGGTCGCGTGGCTGTGTGGTTTGAAAGGAATTTGGCGAGTCCACTGGGGCCGGTTGGAAACAATCGATCGACCAAAATCGTGTCGACCTTGAATCAAGGAAATCAACATGAGTCAATTCTTTTTCGAAAGCCCGTTACTAATTGGCTTGATCGGCTGCATCGTTACTGGAATCGCTGGGTTGATCTGGGTGAACACAATGCAAAGGTTGGCACTCCAAATTGCCGGAGTGTCGCTTGCCACAACCGTCGTGCTGGTGCTCACGAACCTAAACGTTGTGACTGACCGCGAACGGATCGAAGTCATGTTGTATCAAGTCGCCGAAGCCATCCAGAACAATGACCACGCGAAGGTCTATCAAGCGATTCACCCATCAGCCACAAACACCGTGCTCCAAGCAAAAGTTGAGCTGCCGAAATGGTCATTCACCGAGGCACGCGTCACCGGCATTTCATCCATTTCAGTCGATCGTGGTTCAAAGCCCGCAACGGCGATCGCGCAATTCAATGTGCGCGTGGTAGTCACGCTGCGCGGTGACAAGTTGGACATCCCGAGATTCGTAAAGATTTATCTTGAAGAACTCAACTCTCAATGGTTGGTGAAGAACTACGAACACCATGAACCGACGGCAGGGCTGCGCATTTCGGGAACCGATACGTCGCCCAGCAGCTCCGTGGACGCATTGCGTCAGCCAGGTGGGCTCAAACTGCATTGATTTCCAATGCTGAACTGAAAAAAGGTGACGATGAACTCGGGCTGGCAAGCTGGTAACAACGAGAATGCGAAGGTATCATGAGTCACACAGGGATCGAGCTTAGGTGATTTAGCCGCCCAAGCATGTCGATTCAGGTTGTGGCTAAAGATTCCTCCAACCGTTCCAGTTTGCTTCTCCCCCTTCAAAACCTGGACCAAATTCATGCAACGTTTTTCAGCTCACCAGAGAATGTTTAATGTCAGCGCTATAGCTAACTGTCTCGTAATTGCCCTGCTTACAAATTCCTTATTTGGCGAATCAAATTGGAATCGCTTTCGTGGTGACAATGGTTCGGGAGTCATGGCGCAGTGTACTGCACCTTTACCATGGAACGACTCCGACGTTGCCTGGCGCATCGATTTGCCGGGAAGAGGGCACGGATCTCCCATCATTCAAGGTGACCGAGCTTATTTGCTGAGCGCCGACCCGACGACGGCCGAACGCTATGTGATTGCTTTAGATCTGGCGAGCGGTAAGGAAATATGGAAAAAGAACTTTGCCTCACAGACTCATAAGCTACATAAGTTCAGCAGCTATGCTTCCAGCACACCGTGTGCTGACAGCAAAGCTGTGTACGTTGCGTGGGGAGCTCCAACCAGTTTAACCGTCAAAGCTTTTTCGCATGCTGGAGAAGAATTGTGGAGCCAGGACTTGGGGCGACATGTAAGTGGCCACGGTTTTGGCGGATCACCGATGCGCGTCGGAGATTATGTTATCGTTTTGGATAGCCAAGATGCCGAGGAGCTTCCTCCTAATACACCGCCGGGAAATTCCAGCGTAGTGGCGCTGCAGGCTGACACCGGCAAATTGGTTTGGCGAACGCCACTAGCCACCAAGCGGACATGCTACAGCGTTCCATCCATTACGCTCGGGCCGAACGGTAATGAATTGGTACTGGTCAACGAAACTGCCGAAGGCATCTGTGGGATCGATGTCAAGACAGGTCAAGCGGTTTGGAAACGCAGCGTATTTTCTAAGCGATCGGTCTCCAGCCCTCTGGTAGTTGGAAATTTGGTTATTGGCACAGAGGGGTCTGGCGGTGGTGGCAATATTTTGTTCGCTGTTGACATGAACAATAATCACGAGTTGCTGTTTGACATTCGTCGATCGGCTCCGTATGTTCCAACTCCCGTGGCGCTGGGCAACCTCCTGTTCATGTGGGAGGACAAGGGCATTGTTTCATGCGTGGAACTTCCCAGCGGCCAAGTCGTCTGGAGCCAACGTATTGGTGGCAATACTCATTCTTCACCGGTTATCGCGGGCGACAAATTGTTGGGAGTTGCTGAGGATGGTACGGTCAACATTGTCTCTGCCGCGAGGGACTACAAGTTTGTGGGCAAAGTAAAACTGCCCCTCAAGGTTGACGAAACAGTGCGAGCAACTCCCGCACTGCGTGAAGACTGTGTCTTGATTCGCACCGACTCACAACTTTTCCGAATCGGCCTCGCCAAGAAGTAAGTACAAGAAAAATTGCTGGCCACTCAGAAACACCGCTCGACCGTTTTTCATAATCTGGTTGCACTGCGATTGGATAGCCTTATGGCCTTAGGTCGCTGACTCTCAGTGTCGCCAACAGCGTTTTTCGAGTCGGTTTATAGTGGGCAAATTGGCGAATGCCAGTTGCGGATTCCCGGCGCCGCATCTCTCGGTGCTTCGATGTACAATAAGTAACATTGAACGGACAAGAGCTAATCGGTGTGCGGGTTACTCTATGCGATTTTGATGCTCGCCAGACCGCATAACTTGCAACAGGTAAGCTGCGCATTGACCGCAGAACGAGAATAGGATAACACGAGTGCAAAGGCGAAGTTTTCTTGGTTTGGGCTTGGTAGGGGGAACTGGCCTGCTTACGCGGGTTTCGGTATCGGGAGCGCCAGCTTCAGTGACGGCTCGAGCGAAAAATGTGCTGGTCATCTTGGAGCAAGGAGGATTGTCTCACATGGATACGTGGGACCCCAAACCCGATGCACCTGCCGAACATCGTAGCATTTACAAACCAATTTCAACCAACGTACCTGGGATTCAGTTTACTGAACTGCTGACCGATACCGCTCGCGTGGCTGACAAGTTGGCAGTGATTCGCTCGATGCATCACACGGCGAACAATGCCAACGGGCACCCTACTGGGACTCAGTATGTTTTATCAGGTGAAATGCCAGGCGGTCCCGTGGAAATGCCGGATATTGGTTCAGTCGTGGCGCACACGATTGGTACGCGTTGTGATTATTTGCCACCCTATGTCATGATTCCTGGAAATCATGAACAGGCCAAGGAGACTCGACAAGGGTTCCTGCCTGCATCGGCGAAGGTCTTCAAGACTGGTGGGAAGAATCTTGCGGATCCAAATTGGACGGTCCCCAACCTCGGACTGTTGGCCGGCATTGACGACGGGCGATTTCGTGACCGCAGAGACTTGTTGAGCAATCTGAATATTGGCGTGGCCTCGCAGTATGACACGACCGCACGAGCTTTGAACCAACTTGGCAAACAAGCTGCGGAGTTGCTGACGAACCCAAAAACACAGCAAGCTTTTCGACTACAGCAGGAACCGGCCAGCGTACGCGATAAATACGGTCGCGGCCATCGCGGACAATGTTACCTTCTTGGCAGACGCATGATCGAAGCTGGAGTCCGCTTTGTTACGGTTGACGTGCGCGAGCCCCAGACCGAAGACACGCCAGGAGGGTCGAACATGAATTGGGATCACCATGATTATATATACTCAAGTGGCTCGTGCGGTACCGTTCGTAATGCCGCTGGTGGTGAGGGGCGGTATGGTATTGGTCACTGGGTTATGATGGGGAGCACGGATCGAGCCTTTGCGGCACTGATACTGGACCTCGATGAACGGGGTTTGCTCGAAGAGACGTTGGTCTGTTTCGTTACCGA
>CAZVBC010000147.1:13781-15836 GCA_964625155.1 uncultured Pirellulaceae bacterium | reverse complement strand
GCCTGCTTAACTGCTTTCATCGCATCCTCGGGCTTGCACGTTCATTTCGTGTCTCAAAAGCCGAAGGAAGTCCAAGATGGCTCGCCAGCCCAAACCTTGGTACCGTAAAGATCGCATTGCATGGTTCGTCACTATTCCGAATGCACCCGCGAATTCGATTTACACTTGGCCTGGCGAAAACTAGCTTGCAGATACACCATGCCCGAATGGACCGGACTGAAGCCTGCCGCTGCGGCAACTGAAACGCCAGCGGTGATTGTTCGCAGACTCATGACGAATACCTTCCGTGGAGCAGTTTCCACATCTGTTCGGTAATGTCGCATTTCGGGCTTTCCTAATTAAATAGGCCGTTCATTGCGTGCCACTGTCAAAGAAACGCGGACAGTGGGCGAATTCTTCCTATACTGGTTCGCATTATCTGCAGATAGGCAATTCGTAGCGGAACGCGTTGACGCATTCCGCTACCCACGATGGCCAATGTTAATAATCTACGCCGAGAACTTTCGAAAAAGTCGAGATTAGCGTTGGTAAGCGGACAACGGTGGAGCACGTCGATTCTGTTCATCCGTGTTTTCGGTGAAATCCGTGGTTAGCCAATTTTTTCTTTTTTCCGATACGCTGGGAAGAAATGAATGACTTCTCGCGTTCTCCTATCTGAAGTCCATTTGTAGACTGACTTTTGCCATAGCTCCTGAACGAAAGAGACAACTGTCTTAGATTTTTGCTTGTAAATAATATCTGACGCTCGCCTAAACTTGAGAATCGCAAGTGATCTGCTAACTTGGGTGGTTCATCTGGTTGAGTTTGGGGCCTGGTTACGAGAGAGGTAATCGTGTTGCGACTGCATGCGCTCATGGTGATGTTGGGCTTGTTAGGGATGGTTGCGGATGTGGCCAGCGGACAGAACATTCGTCGCCGGGCGCTGCTCATCGGAGTTGCCGCGTATGAGAAAGCTGGCTTTACGGATCTCCAGTTCCCGGAGGCGGATGTTAAGGATCTGAAGTCGATCTTCGAAGCGGCTGGCTTCGATGTGACGCTGATGCTGGGCAGTTTGCCGACGAACGATCCGCTGCGCGCCACTCGGGCGAATGTTGCTTACCAGTTGATGAGCCTCGAAAGTTATCGGACTCGTCAAGCCAACTTGCGTTCGAATGTTCCTCCGGGCTTTGTGGCCCGCTTGGGCGAATTGGACGAGCAGGATGTGGTGCTGGTGGCGCTAGCCGGTCATGGACGGCAACGAGCGGAAAACGTCGATGGTCTGATCAAGCAGGTTCCGTACTACTGTCCCGTGGATGCGAATCAATCGGACAAAACCTCCTGGATTTCCATCAGCGATTTGATGACGCAAGTTTCCTCGTCCAGCGGCAGCCAGAACAACCTCATTCTGATAGATGCTTGCCGCGATAATCCCAGCCGAGGTCGTGGCATCGAAGGCGAGCAGGTAACGTTGACGGCCGCGAACCTTGCCATTTGCTTCAGTTCGTCCGCCAGGACGGAGGCTTACGAGGCCAAGCCACTGGGACATGGAATCTTCACCCATTTCGTATTGCAAGGATTGAAGGGTGAAGCGGCTACCCCCAAGGGTCAAGTGACCTGGGATTCATTGGTCGGTTACGTGCGAACCGCCGTAACCGAGGAGGCGCCAAACTTGGTCCAGCAAGAGCAGCATCCGAATGCCATCAGCAACACGAAAGGCGTCTCGCCGGTGTTGGTGGCGTCGGTGAGACCGCGAGCGGTGGAGCCGGCGCGAGTGGAGCCAAATCGTCCGATGCCCGTACCTTACGTAGACCGTTCACTTGCAAAGAACAAGAGTGGTTCGAGTACGAAGGCACCGCCGATGAATCGCGTTGGAACAGAGCAAGAATTTACGAATTCCATAGGCATGAAATTCCGGCGCATCGAAGCGGGTAAATTCAGGATGGGATCAGAAAGCGGCAGCGATGATGAAAAGCCAGTTCTTGAAGTGGAATTGACTAAGCCATTTTACATGGGCGTCTACGAGGTAACGCAGAAGCAATGGAATACAGTGATGCCGAACCGGCAGAGTCCCTGGAA
>CAZVBC010000147.1:0-13771 GCA_964625155.1 uncultured Pirellulaceae bacterium | reverse complement strand
TATAGCAGCATCGTATATAAGTTGGAATGACGCTCAAGAGTTTCTGAAGAAACTCAATGAACTGGAAGCGAGCACAGGGCGACGTTATCGCTTGCCCACCGAAGCGGAATGGGAATATGCCTGTCGTGCTGGCACAAAGACGGAATACTCTTTCGGAGACGACGCATCGGAACTCAGCCGATTCGCGTGGTGGGGAGGGATTGTCGGAGACGGAAATGCTAAGCAAGAACATTACGCACATCGAGTTGGATTGAAGCAGCCGAATTCTTGGGGATTATTCGACATGCATGGCAATGTGTACGAATGGTGCGAGGATCTCTATGACGAGGGGTTTTATCAGCATTCGCAGCGAGCGAATCCAGTTAATTTGAAGTCGGGTTCGTCGCGTGTGTTGCGCGGCGGCTCGTGGAATCTCCACGTCGCCACGTTCTGTCGTTCCGCCCTCCGGAACTACAGCGACGCTACGGACCGTGACGACTACATAGGTTTTCGGGTAGTGTTGAGTGTGGAGTAGTTCCCCCAGTCATCCTGTCTTCGTACTCTGTTTCTCTGATCTCAGCCCTCTGATAATCTGATCTCTGAAACTCTAACAAGTGAGTGAAGCGAGCGCGCGAGTTATAAACCGCAGTGCGATTTTGGCGTGAGCACGGTGGCTGGGGTTGAGCGTAGAACGCTGTCTAACACGGTATGAATTCCCAAAGACGGAAATTTCAGGAAGAGTTTCGCAGCACGCAAAGCGAACCTCCGGCCCGTTACCGGAGCGATTGATAATGATCGACCGAGCCGAACTCCATGAATCTCCAACGTCACAAAATGTCCTTTGCAGCGTCGGGAATAAATAAGATTGCTGGCTGTGAGCGAAAGGGCGCTAGCCCTCGGCAGCGGCGGCAGTGGATTAACCAACAGTATTTCGCCGAACGACAGACAGGACCATTGCCGCTAAACTGGCTAGCACTGCTGCCGAGGGCTAGCGCCCTTTCGCTCACAGCCCGTTATTCGTGATCATTTATTCCCGACGCTCTTAGCGCATTTCCTATCCGTGTTATCAGTGAAATCCGTGGTAAGAATTTTTCTTTGCGGACAATGAGGAAGAATCTGAACGTCTCGTGCGTTTCAATATTACTTGAGAATCGAAACAGATCTGCTAATTTGGGTGTCCTAACTCGTGAGTTGGTGGTGCGCCTGGGAGAAATCATGAATTCGAAAACGTTTTTGACTATGGTCGCTTGTTCATTGTTAGCTATTGAATCCCATGCTCAGGAGAGGAACGCCGAGCTTGCGAAACAGGCCATGGCAATTCTGCAAAGCCGTTGTTACCGCTGCCACGGCGGCACGTCGACTAGCGCTGGGTTGAACGTCCTGTCGGCGGATTCGCTGTTTGGGGCTCGAGGTACGGAGGAAGCCACCCACGCCTTTGTGGTCAAAGGGGCATCTGACAAATCACTTCTATGGGAAGCAGTCGAGTCCAAATTCATGCCGCTGGACGATTCCGACGAAGCCAACGCCATGACCGACGACGAACGTGCGACTCTCAAGAAATGGATCGACGCCGGCGCAGATTTTCCGCTCCGCGAAATCACCAAAGTGATCGACAACGAAGTCTCTTTTCGAGCGGTCCTAAAGTATCTCTACAAAAAGCCTTTCGAAGATCGCAATCAATATCGGTTTCTGTCGCTAGCCAATTTGCACAACAACGCCGACGTCAGCTTGCAAGATTTGCGCTACTCGCGAGCCGCGTTGGCCAAAGTGCTGAACAGCCTCATCTTCAAAAAGCGTGCGACCATCGACTTGGAAGCGGTCCCTGACACCGAGGAGGCCATCTTCGCGATCGACTTGCGAAACTTGGATTGGGACCGCAACCAGAACTGGCAGTTCATTTTGGATCATTATCCCTACGGGGTTCAATTCGAGTTCAGCGAAAACCGCTCATTGCGCGATGCTTATAACGAAGTGCGGCAAAAGTCCGGCACCGAACAGCCGATCCTTCGAGCCGATTGGTTTATCGTCTACGCGACCCAGCACCCGCTGTACACGCGACTGATGGAGTTACCTGACACGCTGGACGGTTTAGAACAACGATTGGGAGTCGACTTCGAAGCCAATATCCGCAACGCCAAGATCATGCGAGCCGGTTTCGCGCGCAGCGGCGTGTCGCAGCAGAATCGCTTGATCGAACGCCACGAGGGAAACAACGGGTACGTGTGGATCAGCTACGATTTCAAACCGCGGCGCGCCCGAAGCGATTTGGCTCGATTTCCGCTGGGACCGAAATTCGCTGGCAATCCATTTGGCAAGAATGCGTTCGAGCATGATGGAGGCGAGTTGATTTTCCGGCTCCCCAATGGGCTGCAAGGCTACATGTTGGTCTTGGCGGATGGCAAACGGCTGGACGGTCCTGCGCCGGCGGATATCGTTTTCGATGCCAGTGGCGTTACCGGATCAACTGCGATTCTCAATGGTATCAGTTGCATGAACTGCCATGCGCGTGGCATGATCATCGGTTTCCGGGACGACGTGCGCGACAGCCACGCGGTGGGCGGTCCGGCCCAAGCATTTTTGGAAAAAATTTATCCCGAGCACGATCGCATGTCGAGCGCTATCGAAGCCGATCGCGATTCCTATGTCCAGACCGAAAACAAGCTCATTGGCAAGTATCTTCAGAAGGAAGATTCTGGTGAGCCGGTGGGCAAAGTTGCGCTGCGATATTTTACCAACGTCGACGTGCGATCTGCGGCGCTGGAACTGGGTTTATCCGATCCGAAAGCTTTGCAGACAGCCATCGCGACTAATCGCGATCTCAGCGGTCTGGGGCTAGGCCGATTCACTCAGCAGCCGCCGAGTTCCATTCAGCGCGTGGTCTGGGAGTCGGTCGAACAGTTGAGCTACTGGCAGGAGATCGTCACACTGGTGCAACCCGGTGCCATGCCCATCGCCCCCAAGTCATCGAACTCAAAGAAATAAGTAATATGTCAAAAATAAACTACCAAGCCAATTGATATGACGGCACCGGGAGGGCGAGGCTCCTGCCGAGCCTTGTCGGGCCGCCATTGTACGTTTTGAAACACGGGTTGCCGTGGGAGTTGCCGAAAAAGGCTCGGCAGGAGCCTCGCCCTCCCTGTGCTCTCATCAACCGGTAGTTCATTCTTGTCCAACTGCCTATCCTCAAAACATCCAATTGAACCGGAGCAAAACTATGATGGAAATACAACATTTGTCGCTGATCGCCGCCTCACGCACGCTCGAACGCACGCTCGTTCCCTGGCTCCGGCCTGGGAACGCACTGCCCTGGAGGCTCCGCCTCATACAGACATTTTTAATCGTCACGTTCGTAGTCTCGCTACCTGGTTTGCTTGCGGGCAAAGTAGCACGCGCGGACGATTCCGTCGGTTCCGCGATCGACAGCATTCTCAATCAGATTCAACCATTCCTTAGACAGAAGAAGCTGTTGACCGTCAGCGTGGGCGAGTTCACGAGCATCGCTGGAACTTCGTCGGGTCCGGAGATCCAAGTCAAACTGGTCGCTGCGATTGAAAAGCTAGCTGGTTTCAAAGTCGATCCCACCGAGTATGATGCGATGATTCGCGGACGAATTGAGAAGATCGAACTGGCTAATGGATTAGCGGTGAAGGTCGTGGCTCAACTATTCGATGCCAGCAATCGTCCCATCGGACAATTTGCGGGCGAATCGTCGGAGGCCAGCGCGGAGATCTTGGGCCAGGAGGCAGTACCGAGATTGCTCGGCATTACATCGAACTCAGGCGGTTCCGATACCAAAAAGCGAGAAGAGAAGTTTCAGGAGGATATCCAGCAAGATCCGTCTGCCATTCAAGGGACAGAGACGTTTGCCGCAAGCGGCTCCAAATACTCGTTGGAAGTATTGATCAAAGAGTCAGCGGATTCTTTTAACCCGGTCAAACCTGAAAAAACCGGTCGCCGCGGGAATGCATTCGCTGAGATTCCCACTGGCAAGGTTTTCGCCATCCGGTTGCGAAACTACTCCAATACCGAAGCAGCCGTGAATCTGACCCTGGATGGCATCTCTTCGTTCGCATTTAGCGAGGTACGCAAAGACACAGTATACTGGCTGGTCCCACCAGCGTCCGGAGGCAAGCCCGGGGAAGCGCTCGTTCGCGGTTGGGACAAAGACGACGAGCACTCCTTCGAATTCAAGACGGTCGAGTATCCTGATAGCGAGGCCAAGAAACTGAAGATCAAACCCAACGAAGCCATCGGGCAGATTTGTGCTCAGTTCTCTGACTCAATTCCGTCGTCTGGGGCGAACAGTCGATCCGTGGGAATCGGTGATCTAATCAAGGATAAGAAGAAATCCGAACCTCGCACCATCGGCAATCTGCAAGCCACCATTCAAGTGCGGTACAAACGACCTGGGAGGTAACGGGAAATTGAACCACGGATTTCACGGATAACACGGATAAGAATTTTAGACGTCGAGCCTATGATGATCCAATTGCGAGCCCTTCTCGTCCCATTATTGTTCTGCACCGCACCGATAGTCGTCGCACAAGACGTGCGCAAAGTAGCACTGTTGATCGGCGTCGAGGAATATGAAAAACGTGGATTTACCAACTTGAGCTACGCGGAAGATGATATGACCGCGCTGGCGGCCAAGCTGCGGGATCAGGGATTTGATGTGACCGTGATGTTGGCAAGCGGGCAAGGAACGTCACGGGCTAACCGCCAAAACGTGGTGGACGCGATCAACAAGCGGTTTATTCCTCGGTTGAAAGATTTGCGCAAACAGGATATCTCGCTGGTGGCGATGGCCGGTCACGGTCGTCATCAGAAAGTGATCGTTGGGAACGTGGCAACGGAGGATCATTTCTTCTGTCCCTGCGATGCCCACGATACGGATTCCAAGACGTGGATTTCGATCAGCACCTTGATCAAGGAAATCGAAAGCGAATCGGGGAGTGAGCGAAACCTGATCCTTGTGGACGCTTGCCGCGATAATCCGAGTCGCGGTCGCGGAGTGGACGGCAAGGGGATGTCTCTCAACCGCGACGCGGTGGCAGTGTTGTTCGCGTCCAGCTACAACGAGCAAGCCTACGAACCAGATGAATTGCGACATGGTTTGTTTACGCATTTCGTGCTGGAAGGACTTTCAGGTGCGGCCAAGAATTTCGATAACGAAGTGACGTGGGATTCGCTGGTGGATTACGTCAAGGGGCGCGTGGAGCGGACCAGCAACGAACTGCGCTTGCGCAACAAGATCGCCGGGACACAGCGCCCGAACTCGATGGGTAATCTGCGCGGCCAGTCGCAGGTCTTGGCCAGAATCTCCAGCGGAATTCGGCGTCGCCCCGCTTTGCTCAAGTCGCCGTTCGGCGAGAGCGAGGCCAGCGAGCGCATTACGGAATGGGCGGCGTACAAGGGCATCCAGCGCAGCAGGCGCTCGACGGCGGCGGGTGTGGAACTGGGACTAGTGCCGGCAGGAGAGTTTGTGATGGGGAGCGAAGAGACCGCCGAACAGATCATGAAGGCGTTCAGCCATTTGAAGAATCTCAATCGCGATTTCTACACCGATGCGGAGCATCAACATCGAGTGGAGATTTCCAAGCGGCTGTGGTTTGGCAAAACAGAAGTCACGCTGGGACAATTCCGGCAATTTGTGGAGGATACCGGTTACAAGACTGACGCTGAGAAAGACGGGGAAGGAGGTTGGGGCTACGATAGTCAGGAGAAAAAGGCGGTTGGCCGGAAACCGGAGTTTCATTGGAGAAACACGGGTTTTTCGCAGGACGATAGCCACCCTGTGGTGAATGTGTCGTGGAATGATGCGGTGGCATTTTGCAATTGGCTTAGTCGCGAGGAGGGCTTGCCTGAGTTTTATGAGTTCGGCGGAAAGGTCGAGAATCAAGGTGGTCGAGGCTACCGTTTGCCAACCGAAGCGGAGTGGGAGTACGCCTGCCGAGCCGGGACAACGACGCGGTACACCAGTGGAGACGATCCGGAGGGCTTGGTGCGGATTGGAAACACCTGGGACAGCAGTACGAAAGAGGCGTTTCCGGCATTTGTGAATCAACTGACGTCGAGCGATCGGTATCCTTTCACGAGTCCAGTTGGAAGATTTCGCAGCAACTCATTTGGTCTACTGGACATGCATGGAAACGCATTCGAATGGTGCCAGGATTGGTACTCGGCGGACTACTACCAGACGTCGCCCGTGGTGGATCCACCGGGTCCTGAGTCGGGTTCGTCGCGTGTGTTGCGCGGCGGCTCGTGGCGCAACTACGCCACGTACTGTCGTTCCGCCTACCGGTACTACGACGACCCTACAGACCGTTACGGCCACATAGGTTTTCGGGTAGTGTTGAGTGTGGAGTAGTTCCCCCAGTCATCCTGTCTTCGAACTCTGTTTCTCTGATCTCTGTCCTCTGACAATCTGATCTCTGAAACTTTGTAATCAGTGGCATGAACTTAACCACGGATTACACGGATAGCACGGATAGAAGAAAGTGAGCGATTACCTTTGTGCGTTTCGATTTGAAGGACCAACCAAATTGGAAAACTGGTTCACTTTCTGATCGGAAACGAGATTACTAGCTTTTCGCCGACACGTGGGGCAAGCGGAGTTGAGCTTCGAAAATCGGATATAATCCGCAGTTGATGACACTGTCTTTCGTTAACCACGGATTACACGGATCGCACGGATAGAAGAAAGTGAGCGATTACCATCGTGCGTTTCGATTTGAATGACCAAGCAAATTGGAAAAGTGGTTCACTTTTTGGTCGGAAACTACATTACTAGCTTTTCGCCGACACGTGTGGCATGCGGAGGTGCGCTTCGAAAATCGGATACAATCCGCAGTTGACGACACTAATGCCAATATCTGTGTTATCCGTGAAATCCGAGGTTCAAATCAATGAACAGTGAGCTACTCCACAAAGAACTCAGTGAGTCGATCATAGGGTGTGCGATGCGCGTATTGAACACCTTGAAGCCTGGATTGGATGAAAAGCTCTACGAGCGTGCATTGGTCATCGAACTTCGCAAACGTGGACACCGCGTGGAACAGCAAAAGGAGTTTCCCGTTCATTACGACGGCCAGCACATCGGTTCGTTGGTGCCGGATTTGATAGTCGATGAACTCGTCATCGCTGATCCGAAGGTGGTGACTGCGTTCAATGAAACTCACGAAGCCCAAATGCTTGGATATTTGAATATTACAGACCTGCGATTGGCGATGCTACTGAACTTCAAGTATGCGAAACTACAGTGGAAGCGAGTCGTGAACTAAGGCTGTCTTTCGTCAACCACGGATTGCACGGATGATACGGACATTTCTACCGCAGGATGGACATAACAGGCATTGTGGATCAATTTTGAAGGGCCGCCACTGAGTCTGCAAGCAAGTGGTCATTGCCGTGGACGTTGATTCTTAGCGGAACTTCGCCCGACAAACGACAGTGACTACATGTCTACCCATATCCGTGGCATCCGTGAAATCCGTGGTTAAGCCACTGCCCATTCAGAGAAACAGAGATCGAAGACAGGATGACTGGAGGAACTACTCCACACTCAACACTACCCGAAAACCTATGTTGTCGTAACGGTCTGTAGGGTCGCTGTTGCCCCGGTAGGCGGAACGACAGTCCGTGGCGTGGCTGCTCCACGAGCCGCCGCGCAACACACGCGACGAACCCGACTCCAAATTAACTGGATTGGCGCGTTGCGAATGCTGATAAAACTCCTTGTCGTAAAGATCCTCGCACCACTCCCAAACATTGCCATGCATGTCGAACAGGCCAAATGGATTGGACGGGTATCGACCAACAGTTTCCGGGCGTTCTAAGTACTTGCCTTTGGTTTGCGTTCCGTAGGGATATTTTCCATCACAGTTGGCTTGAGTGCCATTGAATTGCAAACCAAACGAAAACGGCGTGGTCGTCCCAGCGCGGCAGGCAAACTCCCATTCGGCTTCCGTCGGCAACCGATAGGTACGCCCACTACTACGTTCCTGGACGTTCAATTTTTCGATGAAGGCATTCACATCATCCCAAGAAACATTTTCCACCGGAAAACCTGTTGTCGTCAGTCCACTCACTCGCTCTTTCCCTTCACCAGATGCGGCGAAATACGCAGGGTTACTCCCCATGATCCGTTGGTATTGCCCCTGGGTCACCTCGTAAACGCCCACGTAAAATGGCTTGGTGATTTCGACCGGATGATGAAACTCGTCTGCCTGATGTTTGTCGTCAAACCCCAACTCGCTTTCGGGTGAACCCATCATGAATCGGCCAGGAGGAATCAACTTAAACTTCATGCCAAGGGAGTTGGACCCTCGACGATTCGAACGATTTCATGCCGGGAGAACTGCTGAAGAGGATGCTGATCTTGGTCGGCAATTCCTTGACGGTGCTGCCATCGAGCGTCTTGGCACTCTTATCCGGGTTATCTCGGCAGGCATCGACTATTAAAAGATTGTTGCCGCAACCGCTGCGAGTCTCCAGCGATTTGAGGACAGTATTCAAATTGATCATGGTCTTGGGATCGGACTTCAACGAATCGTAGACGCAGAAAAAAGGTGTTTCAACTTTGAGTTGGCTATTACCTTCGGTAACGAGGATATCCTTTTGTACGCCGTGGCCTGAAAAGGATACGATCACGACATCGTTTTTGCCCAACGTTTGGCTGACCGCGTAGAACTGTTCCAATTTCGCTTCAACAGCCGCCTTGGTCGCTTGGTCTCCGATCAGCTTGATTACCGAGAACTGTTGATTGGTTAGTTCCTGTGCCAGATCATTGGCATCTTTGTGCGCGAATCGAAGATCGTCCAAACCTTCCTTGTGATATTGCGAGATGCCCACCACCATCGCGATCTTTCGCGGCTGTTGTGCCAAAACGCAATTTGCGATTAGCACCAGCACGACGATCGAGAATCCTAGAATTGGTTTCGAGGGTGGGATGGTTGGTCGCATAATCTTCGTCCAGAAATCGAGGTTATTCGTCGAGAGCATCATTGTCTCTGACAGTCAGTCTCGTCGCAAGCGCCGGAGCAGAGTCTTGAGACTTCACAAAGCAGAACGACGCGACGGAACGAAATCTTCCCCTGGCTTACCGTCAATACGAGAATCTCTAACCACGGATTTCTCGGATAGCACGGATGTTGAGGGTCAGAATCTGCTGCCGATCAACAAACGCTGCCTCGCGGATCGAAGACGATGTTGAACTTGAAGGAAGGCCGCGCGTTTACCCTAGAACTCAACGCGCCGATAATTGATGAGATTTCGGCCGACATATGGCACTGGCTTCAGGTCCATCCATATCCGTGCTATCTGTGAAATCCGTGGTAAAGTTCTGCAGAATACCGAGAATCGCCGCTTTCGGATGCGACCATTTTAGCGTTGGTAAGCGGGCAACGGTGGAGCAAGCGTGGGTGCGCCTTGAACTTGATAGGTATAGTTCTGATAGGAAGTCGTGGGTGCGCCGCCAGTCTTGACATGCGTGACTAAGATATAACCTTTGCAGTCAGCATACAGATCGCCGTGATACAAACGACGGCTGAGCCGTCCGTTGATTTCTTCAAGCGGACTGTAATCGTAGCACTTGCGAATCATCACCGAAGACGGGCACAGAATGGATCGGTCCCCTACGATTCGATCTGGGTAGATAACTCCGTTATTGTTGTAGTCCCGTGGTGGCACTGGCTCGTTGCTGGGTTCCGAGTTGTCAGGAGCTACCGGTCGAAGGGCTCGATATTGTCCTTGCCCGTTTTGGGCTTGACCATTTTGCAATTGCCCTCGTTCAAGTATGCTAACGCGATCATCCAAGCTCTTTACTTTCTTACACAACGAATCGAACTTCATGCGATATTCGCCAGCGACAATTCGCGTGATCTCCAGTTCATCCGAAAGCTCGGACTTTACTTTATTGACCATCGATTGCATTTGCGGCATGACTTTATCCAGAATGGTGCTTAAATCGTTGTCACGAGCAACACTGCGAGCCAAGTCGACGGATTGTTTGTTCTCTCCCACTAATCCAGTTAATCGCCGCGAGACGAAATTCACTTTGGTTTCGAATTCCTTGATGCGTTCTTCCAGAAACTCAACGCGTTCATCCGCACTCAATTGCTTGGCGTCGACGGATTTACCCCATTCAACTACCTGGCAGTTAATAATACCCTTATCGGCTAGCAGCTTTGCCATGCGGAGCCTGTCAACTTCATTAAAATCAAATCCAGCGCCTACCATGGCTCCAATCAAGTCATTGATCCACTGACTTTGAGCTAATAACGATGTTGGGCAAAGGCAGAGAACAGACAAAGCGATTGTTGCTAGTGACAGGCGGTTCATTCCCCAAGCTCCTAATTCCTGAACCAAGTATTTGTCGCGGTACATAATGGTTGAAGTGCAAGTACCAGTGTTCATATGAATGCGAGTGCGTTCGATTCAGTACGCGACACTACCACGAGATTTCAATCACGACGCGGAATCCGATGGTGCAATCTCGTTGGCGTAGCGGTTTGAGGCGACGTGCGCTGCGGCAGTCGGATAAATCGTGCGCGAAGGAACCACCGCGCACGACATGCTTGTCACCTACGTTCGCTCCGGTTGGATTCTCGGCGGGAGAAACTTCGTAATAGCTTTCCGAATAGAAGTCCTCGCAATACTCCCCCACGTTACCATGTAGATCAAACAAACCAAAGTGGTTGGATGCTTTCTGACCCACAGGTTGTGGAAATTTTTTTTCAGCATCCCAAGTGTTCGACTTAAACCAGGCGAACTGGTCAAACATTGCTGGTGCTGGCGAATGAAAGACCGATTGTGTGCCTGCACGACAAGCGTATTCCCATTCCGCCTCTGTGGGCAGGCGATAGACTTTGCCTTCCGATTTGCTGAGTACGTCACAGTACTGTCGAGCCCCTTTCCACGTGATCATTACTGCTGGATAACTGGCACCTTCGCGCAGTTCGAGTAGTGTTTCCTCCTTCCACGGCGACGACTTCATCACCGCCATCCATTGCTCTTGAGTGACCTCAGTCACTCCGCAATAGAACGGCCGAGTTAAACGTACCGTATGTGCGTGTTCATCTTGGCGACGATTCTGATTCGGCAACTCTTGGCTGGGTGGAGTTCCCATAATGAATTCTCCTGGCGGAATAATGGCGAACTCCATGCCCACTGAATTTCTAAAGGTCTTGTCAATACTTAATGACTTGGACCAAGCGGCCTGAGCCCTGGCCGCCTCGTCTTTTGAAAACGGGGATTTCATGAGAGGAGGCAGCTCGAAAGTCGCCAACCGTAGAATGGGACTGTCCAGGTGATTGCCAACGAGATTGGGCTTTTGCACGATTTGAGTGTCATCGAGCAAAAGGGGTGCGTTATGTTCGACTTCGTTCCGAACGTAAGCGGCCAGGGTCAGCCAATCGACATGTCCACGAGCGTTGGCGGCAGCACCTTGCATGCCCTTCATTAGATAGTGCGTCAGAATGCCTTGTTCGATCTTGGGTGCTTCATGAGACTTTTGACCTGGTGAACTGGCCCAAAGGACCGAAGTGTTGTAGGGGAGATTCAGGATGGTGGTTCCGTCCAACCCTTTCTCGGTGTTATCACGGCAAGCGTCCACGATGATAATGTTGTTCTCACTGCCGCTGTTATCGGTCACAGTCTTCAGGACGCCGTTCAGCGCGATCATTGAGCTAGTATCTGACTGCAATGAATCATGAGGACAGAAGAAAGGGGCTTCAACCTTTTGCGACCCTTGTGGTGTCGACTCGATCACGTTGCGCTGGACTCCGTGACCAGAGAAGAACAGCAGCAATACGTCGGCTTTCGATAGCTGTTTAGCTGTTTTCGTCAACTGCTCGAAGTGTTGATCGAAGTTCTGCTTGGTCAGTTGCTCTTGAATGAGCGTTGTCACTTCGAAACCGTGTGTCCTCAGCAAAGCGGACAGGGCAGTCGCGTCGCGATGGGCGTACTGCAACTGTCTAAATCCGCTCTTGTCGTAGTTGGAGACACCCACGACCAAAGCAACTTTGCGGGTTGCTTGAGCATCTACCACGCCATTCAGAAAAACAAGAACTAACGCAATTGCCATAGCCTCTTTGAGGCCGATACACGCCTGGGGATACGTTTGCACAATTACTTCCATTCGTCCGCTAGCTCGTCGTTCAATGCTCGTAACTCAACATCATGACGATTGGATTTATTGATTTCAATACGGATGCACTCAAGTCGATGCCCTTCGAGGCCAACTCTCCAATCGCCCGAAGGTTGCGCCCGTGGCCCACTGACTAGCATGACTGAACTGTTGTAGCGGAACGCGTCAAGCGTTTCGTCGGATTCTTTGGTCGACGAAAGCCTTGACGGCTTCCGCTACGTTTCCAGCTACCCTTATCGACAGCAGCCCAATTCGTTTGAACGAACTGGGCTGCTATCTGGTTCAATATTTGCCTCAGCAAATTATTTAATAACGGTGGTTGTCATGCTGACGCTGCTGGCACCGATCAAGCGATCGAATTCGGCTGCTGCCTGCGAAACGGTTCCTACGGGTACTGCTGCAGGAGCGGGGCTGGCCGCGCCAACCGATTTCAGTTGGCTCTCGATCTGGTCGGCCATGCGCAGAGCCTCCTCGACGGCGCTCAGCTTGATCTGCTCGGCGGCCTTCTTGATCGCAGCCTGTTGAGCAGCTTGCTCTTGGGCGTGCTTGGATTGCAGGGCATCGACGCGGGAGATTAACTCCTGCTGTTGCTTTTGCCATTTCGCCAAACGCTCCACCATCGCGGTCTGGTGCTTTTCAGCTGCAGCCAGCGCTACCAAGCGTTTGGCTTCCAACTGTTCCAGCCCTCGATGCTGATCCAACTTGGCGCTCAGAGCTCCGGCAATGTCTTCCTTGCTGAACAACTTGCCTTCGATGCAAACGTATTCGCTGCAACCCTTCAGCAAATTTCGCATGGTGACCATACGTTTGAGAGCAGTAGCCTTTTCAGCCTGCACTTCGCTGACGAGCAGCTTAGCGCCTTCGAACTGGATGGCGGCCTTTCGCAAGTCGTCACGGCAAGTGGTGACGTGCGACTGGACCTGGACACCGACGTTTTGCAAGCGCTGGATGCTCTGCTGTGTCGCACAGGGAACCGTTGTGACAGAGACAACCGAGTGCGTAACCGGGATACCATGGATCACGGATTGCGTCTGATCGCACGCGAAACTGCTGGTGCTGGCTCCGGCGATCGCGGTGGCCAACAAACAATGTAGGAAACGGGCTTTCATCGAGATGCTCCTTGAAAGCTGAGGAAAACTGGGAAGGGAACACGTTACGCGAGGAAGCTAGTGACCAAAGTGATGGCCGCTTTTTTTCCCCGCGTGTAATAAGGAAACGCCTCGAAAATCCAGTTTCTTCCCGTATTCCAAAAAATCTCTCAAGAAACTTGTGACTCCAGAACAAACAGTTAGTCGTAGCGAAATGCTTGACGGCTTGTCGATCATAGAACAATTGGGGCGAAGTCGGTTGCTTTGTCCCCTTACCCCATTGCGCAGTTTTACCGCAGGGAAAGGGCACGATGCCGAGGGGACCGCTTATGGTACACCACTCCGCGATTGGGTCAGGTGCAGCAGCCGGGATAGGTTGCACGCACACGTCGCCCAACGCCGCTCATCTCGTACCTTCGGTAGACCTCGGGTTAAAAACGCGCGGACTCCGAAGACCTGTTTGATCGTGCATCTTGGCCGCATGCGCCTGCTTCTCCTTTTCGTGTTCGCCGCATTCGATGCGACGACCGTATTGATTGCGGATGTTCTTGAAGCACAG
>CAZVBC010000146.1:0-15885 GCA_964625155.1 uncultured Pirellulaceae bacterium | reverse complement strand
CCGCCAGTTTCGGTTTGCCACCAAGTATCCACGATAGGGCACCGTCCACCACCAATCTTGTTGTAATACCACATCCATGCCTCGGGATTGATGCCCTCTCCAACACTGCCGAGCAAACGCAGGCTCGACAGCTCATGTTTATCCACGTGGTGGTCACCCCATTTGATAAATGCTCGAATGGCAGTAGGAGCTGTGTATAGGATGGTTACGCGATATTTTTCAATGAGCGCCCAAAACCGGTCCTCTTCTGGCCAGTTCGGAGCCCCTTCATACATCAATATCTTTGCACCAGCGGCCAAAGGTCCGTAGACCACATAGCTATGGCCAGTGATCCAGCCGCAGTCCGCAGTACACCAAAACAGATCTTCATCTCGATGGTCAAAGACAAGTTGGAAAGTACGTTTTGCGTACAAATTGTAGCCAGCGGTTGTATGGCGAATTCCCTTAGGTTTTCCAGTCGAACCGCTGGTATACAAGATAAACAAAGGCGCTTCGCTATCGAGTGGAGTCGCTGGGCAATCTGAGCTGGCTTGTGACATGGCTTCGTGCCACCATACGTCGCGTCCAGCTTTCATGGAAACTTGATTGCCGACGCGCTTGAGTACTACACATTTTTCAACTGTTGGACTCTTAGCTAGCGCTTCGTCGATCGTTTCCTTTAGTGGCAGAACTTTTCCACGGCGATAAAGACCGTCGCTGGTTAACTGGATCTTGGCCTTAGCATCATTGTTACGATCCGCGACAGCCTCTGCGGAAAATCCCGCAAAAATCACCGAATGAACAGCACCGATTCGGGCGCAAGCCAACATAGCCACTGGCAATTCCGGAGTCATGGGCATGTAGATACTGACCACATCCCCTTGCTGGACCCCCATCGATTTCAGAACGTTGGCAAACTGACATACCTCCCGGTGCAACTCTTTGTAAGTCAAGGTGCGCGTATCGCCCGGTTCCCCTTCCCAGATTATGGCGACCTGCTCGCCCCGACCTTGGGCAATTTGAGCATCCAAGCAATTGTAGCTGGCGTTCGTCTTTCCCCCGACAAACCACTGCGCAAACGGTTCGTCCCATTTCAAAGTCTGCTGAAAAGGTTCAAACCAATGCAGGTGTTCGCGCGCTTCGCTTGCCCAGTAGCCTTCTAAATCAGCCGCCGCTCGATCGTACAGTTCCTGGTATTCGGTTAGACTCTTGATGCGAGCCTGCTGGCAAAATTCCTGACTGGGGGGAAACAATCGCTGCTCCACCATTACCGTATCGACGTGTCCCGCTTGTTCGCTCATCAGCCCTAACCTCAATATTGTTGGATTTACCTAGTGTCTAACAGTTTTCCAATGTGTCACCGCGCGTGTGGATGCCGATTCTAGTTTGCCAGAGAAAAGGCTGACAGATCGGCAGTCATGGATTCAGTTGCAATTGGCGGCAAAGGTACGATTTTTCGTGAGCGTATCTCGTATCAAACCATGGCTTTTCTAGTACCTGGCTGCCAAAAGTCCGAATTGGTGGTAAACGGATCATCAACAGTGGTAGTTTGCCACAGAACGCTCGCATCCGCCACCCGCTGGAATACGATGATGCTCGGTCGGTCGAAAGCAGAGTTGTTGATGCGCTAAAAAAGTTGTGGGATGCCTTGAGTTGGCAATTTTCGCTGCGAAACCCCTGCGTGATTTCATTCATTTTGTTCAGTTGCGTCGCACATGCTCGACAATAATGTGCGCGTCTTGCGCAAGGATTGGAAATCGTGGACAAGTTGCTGAGTATTTGAAGAGGTTGGTACAGGTTGCGACCTGAATGAGCCATGGAGCTGTCGACAGCCCGTTGCAGATACGATTCTGACGGCATTGCGATGCGAGATGCCACCGGCAGGTAAAATCTCGATACGATCACCGAATTGCCTGCACAACGTGCTCAGCATCTCTAGACCTTGTTCTGCACAAGCCGATCCGCCCGACGTAAGCACGCGATCGATACCCAGGTCAAGCAACTGAGTGATGCCTTCCACAAAATTAGGAAGTTGGTCAAAAGCTCGATGGAATACAAACTCCTTTCCCAGGCTGATCTGGCGAATTTGTTGTATGAACTTAACATCAAGACGGTTTTCTTCGCATAGCGCACCGCAAGCGAGTCCGTCCGCACCGGCCTCAAGCAAAAGATGCGCATCGCGCAACATGGATGCCTTATCTTGGCTGTCGTAAAAAAATCTGCGGTTGTGTGGTCGCAACATCGCAATTACCGGGATTTTGATTGCCGACTTAGTCACTTCGACGCTTCCGATTGATGGAGTCAATCCATCGAGCTCAAGTGCAGAGTTGAGTTCAATCCGATCAGCGCCTGCAATTTCTGCTTGTATAGCATCCGCGACTCGCGCGACGCAAACTTCGATCAATATAGAATCTCTGGTGGTCATCTTGCGCATCTGTGTGCTGGTTGTAGGCCAAGTCGGAGAAAGTCCAATAATACAACATGCCAATGTTTTTGTTTTGCGCCCACGTGCTTCTCTAAAAATATTGCTGTGATAGCCCCAAAACTTGGCCGGTCGTCGCTCGTTACCTGCCCTGTATTTCTTTCGTTGGAAAACTCCATCGCCTTAATTGTTAAATGGGAAAACAGGTGATTGGCGATTTTGCTGTTGCTGGTCGACCTTGACGTATCTTGCGAGCATTTGATAGTGTTCCATCGTCTACTGCTTGTGAGGTTATGTCAGGAGGGCGAAGATGAGCCAAAATGTGGGAAAGCAAACGTTTCCGGTTCCTATGCTG
This sequence comes from uncultured Pirellulaceae bacterium, assembly GCA_964625155.1. Classification (GTDB taxonomy): domain Bacteria; phylum Planctomycetota; class Planctomycetia; order Pirellulales; family Pirellulaceae; genus Aureliella. The sequence goes on along the minus strand of CAZVBC010000146.1, from coordinate 13,129 downwards.
GATGTCAATCGAGGCAATCGAGAGCTGCGAGACGAAATTCTCGAAGCCGTAACACGCGTAATCGATGGCGGGCGTTTTTTGCATGGCCCGGAAGTAACACAGCTTGAATCTCAAGTATCGGAAGTCTGCAACGTAAAACACGCGATTGGCTGCGCATCGGGAAGTGATGCACTGCTTTTGGCATTGATGGCATTGGATCTTGGTCCCGGCGACGAAGTGATCTTGCCGAGTTTTACTTTTTTCGCGACTGCCAGTTGCGCCTGGCGGTTGGGCTGCAAGATCGTTTTTGCAGACATCCAGCGAGATTCTTTCAACATCGACCCCCGGGCTCTTGAAAGCTGTATTACACGTCGCACTCGAGCCATCATTCCAGTACATCTATTTGGGCAATGTGCTCGAATCGATGAGATCTGCAAAATCGCACAGCGGAGAGATATTCCGGTGATTGAAGACGCTGCGCAGGCAATTGGAGCTGCGTATCATGGTCGACCAGCTGGTGCGTGGGGACAAATTGGTTGTCTGAGCTTTTACCCCACGAAGAATCTTGGCGGATTTGGCGATGGGGGCATGTTAACCACAAATTCCGATCGCGTCGCAGATCGTCTGCGTTTGTTGGCATCGCATGGGATGCGTCCTCGTTATTACCATCAAGTGGTTGGCATCAACAGTCGCTTGGACACAATCCAGGCAGCGGTATTATCGATAAAGTTGCGACATTTAAACGACTATGCGTCCGCTCGTCGCGCTCATGCACAGCGATATTGTGAATTGCTGGAACAACCTGGGATGCGAGATGCAATTGTTTTGCCGCCAGTTGATCCCCATGCACACCACGTCTGGAATCAATATGGTATTCGTGTGTTGGACGGGCGTCGCAACGCATTGAAAAAATATTTGCAAGATGAAGGGATTGGATGCGAAGTCTATTATCCAGTTCCGCTGCATCAACAACAATGTTTTCAAAGTTGCGGTTTTCCCAATGGAAGTTTGCCCGAGACTGAGTTGGCTGCAGAACAAATCCTCAATCTGCCAATCTACCCCGAGCTGACCGAGCGCGAACAGATGCGTGTTATCCAATGTATCAGGCAGTTTTATCGACTGGGCTCTCAGCGCGTCGCAGCGTAGTGCAGGCCAAGAGTGAGGCATACATCCACGCATTGGTATCCATGGAAGCCTGATGCCCAGTGCTATTTGTGCATCCGCATCCGAGAAGCTCTCTTCTTTATGCGGTTTGCCGTTTGCGGATTCATGCACGGCCAACGAGCACCCTGAATCGCTAACATCTCTGTAGAATATTCGCGTGGCTCCCTGTGGCGAGCAATCGCAGATTACTGGCTCGGTTGTTGAGTCGCTCCCGTAGATCACCGCGATTCGCAAGTGGGCGATACCGCCCATTCCTGCATTCACTTTCAAACCAGATTTCAAAAAATAGAGGTTATCATGAGCTGTGGTTCAGTTTCACTTGATCGCAATACAGCAGAGCATCGTGAATGGTTGTTGGTAGCGAGCGTTAATCGTTCAATGAGATTATGGGGCAAGCTCGCAACGATCGGAATGTTTTGTGTTTTCGCTGGGGCATGTATTGGCGACGAGACGAGGTATTCGATGATCGAGAAAGCGGAACGGGCGTTGGCCGCCAAAGAATTTGCTGAGGCTGCTGAGTTAGCGGCTAAGATTGCAGAGATGGATACCGCAGATCCGCGACTACAGCAGCGCATGGCAGAGATTCTATTTTTATCGGGCAAGCCCACCGAATCCTTGCCCCTATTTGATCGAGTGGTGAAGTTGTTGCCCCAAAGTGCTCCGGATAATTGGCAGCGAGGGATCGCTTTGTGCTGTGTCGGCAAGTTTGCGGATGGGGAGCGGCAGTTTGCGACTCATCACGAAGTAAATCCCGACGATGTCGAAAATTCGGCTTGGCATTTTCTCTGTGTCGCCAAGACCAAGAGTATCGCGGCCGCTCGCAAGTCCGTGATTGGCAGTCGCGGTGACAGTCGAGAGCCGATGATGAGCGTGCTGAAAATGCTCAAGGGTGAAATTGCGCCGGAAAAGGTGTTGGAGGCTGCTGTCGCTAATACAACCGAAGGAGCCAGTCGTCGGACGGCAAATTTCTACGGCAGTTTGTATGTAGCTCTCTATTTCGATTCAATTGGTGAAACCGAAAAGGCGATTGCTGAATTCAAGCGATGCGTCGCCTTGGGAGAGCAAGGTTACATGGCAGATACCGCTCGAGTTTACCTAGCCAGCCGATTTCCGAATAACGGATCAACCGCTTCAACCGGTAAAAAGTGATTTGCTAGGATAGATTATTCGAACACTTCTGCTCTGCAGGTGACGCTGTTTGCGCGATTTGTGAGGTAGGTTTTCTCAGTTTAAGCAGACCTATACCTACAAGTCTCCTCTCGGAATTGGAATGCCGAGAGTAGTCCCTTACTGACTCAACAGTCCATCACAGCGTTGCAGGCAATCACGATGAAGACCTTAAATCAACCGCTGCGCACACCCGAGCAGTCCAAATCTGAAGAGTTCGAGCTAACCAAACGTCGTATACACTCAAAGCTGGTCGACAAACTGGATCTTAGTCGAATCGGCGACATGAAGGGTGACGTACTCCGCCGCGAAATCCGGTTGGTGGTTGAACACCTTTGTGATGCGGAGAATACGCTGCTCAATCGCGCCGAACGCGACCGGTTGATCGAAGAAGTATTGGATGAAACGTTTGGTTTGGGACCACTCGAGTTGCTGCTCAAGGATTCGTCGATCAGCGATATTTTGATCAATGGTCCAAAGAACATTTACGTCGAACGTCGCGGCAGGCTAGAGAAGACAGAGGTTGAATTTCGGGACAATACTCACCTGATGCAGATCATCGACCGAATCGTCTCGCGAGTGGGACGACGTGTGGATGAGACGTGTCCCATGGTCGACGCACGCTTGGAAGATGGCTCACGCGTTAATGCCATCATTCCACCTTTGGCGCTGGACGGTGCGGCCGTTTCTATTCGCCGATTTGGATCGAACCCTCTAAAGCTGGAGGATTTGCTGAACTACAAGGCGTTCACACCCGAGATGGTCATGTTGCTCGAAGGCTGCATCAAAGCCCGATTGAACATGATTATTTGCGGTGGTACTGGTTCTGGTAAGACCACGCTATTGAACACGCTGAGCAGTTTTATTCAAAACGATCAGCGTATCGTGACGATCGAAGACGCCGCTGAATTACAACTCCAGCAGGATCACGTCGTACGACTGGAAACTCGTCCTGCGAACATCGAAGGTCGTGGCGCTGTGTCGGCGACCGATCTCGTGAAAAACGCGTTGCGCATGCGTCCTGAACGAATCATCATCGGTGAATGTCGTGGTGGCGAAACGCTTGATATGTTGCAAGCCATGAACACCGGTCACGATGGTTCGCTGACAACGATTCACGCTAATAATCCTCGCGACGGTATGGCACGTTTGGAGACGATGGTAATGATGGCTGGATATGATTTGCCCATCAAAGCCATTCGGCAGCAGATATCGAGCGCTGTAAACCTGATCGTACAAGCAAGTCGTCTACAGGGCGGCCCACGACGTGTTACGCACATCACAGAGGTTGTGGGTATGGAGCAAGAAACGGTCGTCATGCAAGACATTTACAAGTTTGTTCAAGACGGCATTGATGAAAATGGCAAGGCATATGGGCACTTTGAATGTACAGGGGTGCGGCCGACGTTTATGCATCGGTTGGAGTCCGCCGGTGTGAGGTTGCCTGCCAGCGCGTTTCGGCAACGAGTCATCATGCAAGCTTAGCCAGAGGTTTCCTCGCAGTTTTTCGGCAGAAGTGAGTAGGAAGAATGTTGACTATTATCATCATGATCTCGGTGGGCATCGGTGTGGCCGCAGTCGTCGGTTATGCCGCGTCCATGCTCAACACAGCTACGGACACTTCCGCTGAAGATCGGCTCAATGCACTGACCAGCCAACGGCGCCCCGGAGCAACCAAAGGGGACAAGCCGAGCTTGTTGTCCAGTCCTTTGGATGATACAAAGAGCATGGCTGATGAATTCTTGGCCCGCTTGGGAAATGTAAAGCACATCATGGACCAAGCCGATGTGCAGATGTCGGGCGCTAAGTTCATGACCATATGCGTTATTGCTGCAGCAGTGGGGGCGGTGATTTGCGTAGTGACTCCCACTCCTAAGTTCTTGTTGCCTGCGTTTGCGATTGCGACTGGGATTTTGCCTGTTTTCTGGTTGCTGCTGCGGCGCAAGAGTCGGCTGAATAAGATCAACCAACAATTGCCAGAGGCACTGGAATTACTTAGTCGATCGTTGCGTTCTGGACACTCTTTGGCTGCGGGCTTTGGATTGATCGCTTCTGAAATGCAAGACCCTATCTCGCGCGAGTTTGGCCGAGCTTTCGAGGAACAGAATCTAGGTATTCCTCTCGAAGAAGCGTTGCAGGACATGACGGTCCGAGTGCCCAACATGGACATCCGGTTCTTTGCAACGGCAGTGGTTTTGCAACGAGCGACGGGTGGTGATCTGGCGGAAATACTCGATAAGATCGGTCGCTTGATTCGCGAACGGTTCAAGTTGGCTGGTCAGATTCAGGCGTTAACTGGTGAAGGTCGGCTATCGGGTATCGTGCTGCTGGCCCTTCCGCCAACCTTGTTTGCCGTGATGTACTACCTGAACCAAGAATACGCGATGGTATTGTTCAGAGATCCAACCGGACGCAAACTCCTGGCTGCAGCATTGGTGTTGCAATTAGTCGGTGCCCTCGTTATTCGAAAAATTATTAGCATCAAGGTCTGATTCTCATGCTCCTGGCACTATCACTTTCATTCAATCTGCTGATCCCATTGGTGACCTTCGTAGGCATCGGGGCCGTTGCTTGGCTGGCCTTGGAGATGATGACCGGTGAAAAGGCTCGGGCTGAGCAGCGATTGGATGAACTGCGAGATCCAAAACGCAAAGGTGGCCGGGGCGACGACCGAGAACAGAAGAAAACAGAGGCCATAGCACGGGTATTGCAAAAAGCATCGCCTACTCTGGCCAAGCCGATGAAAATGAATGAAAGCCAGCTTGGAAAACTGCGCCAAGAATTGGTCGAAGCAGGTTTTCGAAGCGAGAGTGCTCCAACGACATACCTAGCAATTCGCACGCTGTGCGCTGGTGTCTTTTTGTTCTTTGCTGGTGGAGCGTCATTGTTCATGTACGGCTTTACACAAGCCGCCGGGCTGCGAACATTTGTGATCGCAGCGATTGGATTTTACTTGCCCGTGTTTGTCTTAAAATTCTTAAGTAGTCGTCGAAAGCAACAAATATTCTTGGGCTTACCTGATGCTCTCGATTTGTTGGTCGTGTGTGTCGAAGCTGGTCTTGGATTAGACCAAGCGATGCGCAAAGTCAGTGATGAAATGAAGAAAAGTTATCGCATCATTGCAGAAGAATTCGGCTTGTGCAATTTACATCTACAGATGGGTCGGGCTCGATCACAAGTTTTGCAGGATTTGGGCGCGCGGACTGGCGTGGATGACTTACGAGCTCTCGCGTCGATCTTGATCCAAGCTGACAAATTTGGATCCAGTATCGCCAACGCGCTGCGAGTTCAAAGCGACGCCATGCGTGTTCGACGCCAACAGATCGCTGAAGAAAAAGCCGCAAAAACAGCGGTGAAGCTGATTTTCCCGCTAGTGTTGTTCATTTTCCCAGGTATCTTCGTCGTCTTGGTGGGACCCGCCGGTATCCAAATGGCGCGTGACATGTTCCCAATGATGGGTGGCGGTCAATAAGGCGTCCAGCGACCGAGAATTACAGTAACACCGGTGTGCTTGCGCAATTCTGCTGTTGTCAATCACGCTGCTGAGCAAGTTGAATGGCACTTACTTGTGTTGTTTGTTGAAGCGGAGTCGGCGCAAGCGAATCGTCGTACTTACAAGTGACCGGCACAATTGCTCGTTCTCGAATTTCTTTAAAAGAGCTCCTCAATAGGTTTGCCTTCTTCCAACAAGTGGTACCGGCGTCCTAGGTTGTCGTGAGCGTAGAGATCGTTAATTCCCATGGCATGGTAAACTGTTTTGGTAATGTCTGCAGGAGTTACCGGCAAGTCGGCCGGATATTCAGCAAAGCGATCGGTGGTACCGTAGGCTTGTCCACCTTGAATCCCTCCGCCGGCTAAGACAACGCTGAGACAATGAGTCCAGTGATCTCTTCCAGCTCCGGCAATTCCTCCCGAGCGCGGGTCGCCGATTTTTGGCTTTCGTCCCATCTCGCTGGTCACCAACAGCAGGGTTTCATCTAGAAGTCCTCGATCAGACAGATCCTCAACCAACGCAGAAAAACCTCGATCGAATTCTGGAAGTAAATTTTCCTTGAGGCATACGAAGTTATTACCGTGGGTGTCCCAGCCTCCTGCGCTTTTGCATTTATTCGCGATGGCTTCGTTTTCTTTCCAGAAAACTGTTATGAAAGGAATACCGGCTTCAACCAAACGGCGTGCCAATAACAGGCTCATACCGTTCACGGTCTGGCCATATCGCTCGCGTAACGACAATGGTTCACTTTCGACATCAAAAGCTTGCGTGGTGGTGGCGGACAACAGCAGCGAAGCGGTCCGGGATTGGTGTTTGCGCCACAAATTTTCAGCGGGAAAGGACTCGAACTCTTTTTTGGCCAGGTTCAATTGACCAAGTAATTCACGCCTTGATCGCAGTTGCTCACGTGTAATGTCCCCTTGCAAGACTAAAGCCGGGGCGGTGAACTTAAGAGGTTCCTGCACACTGCCCGAGATATACATCGGGTCGTGCTCAACGCCTAATCGAGCTGCGAATTGGCCAGGCCGCGTATAAGGTGCACGACTTGGTTTGTGAGGCAAGGTAATTGCGTTAGGCAAGCTGGCGTGAGGAGGTCGGCGGGCTGCGACCACCGTTCCCATGTAGGGCCAATCGTCCGGATAGGGAGTCCGATCGTTACCTAGTGAAAGAAAGCTTGGATCGGGTACGTGACCAGTCAAGTTATAGTAGTAACCCGCATGATGGTCATTGGTGTTAACTCGCCCCGAGACTGAACGGACAATTGCCAAGTGGTGGGCCTGTTTCGATAGCAGAGGCAGATGTTCACTCAATTGAATGCCTGCAGCCGAGGTGGCGATCGGATTGAACGGTCCTCGGTATTCTATCGGTGCGGTAGGTTTTAGGTCCCACATATCGATATGAGAAGAGCCACCACAAAGAAAAAAGAGTATGGTGGATTTCGCTTTGCCTTTTTTGTCAGCTTGACTATTCGGAATTGCGCTTGCAAGCTTCGGGGCACCAAACTGCAGCCCAGCGATCCCTAACCCGGATGCAACTAGAAATGTACGACGATGTGTTTTGTTGTAATCTGACGCGTGCATTGACTGGTCTCCTACTTTACGATTTCTCATTATACATGACCTGCTCCGCAATAAGCTAATTCGCCTTTTTCGGAGGAGTGTTATCGCGAGGAGGCCAGTCGGGCGAATGGCTGCGAGCGTTTTTCAGGTAATCGTCTAACTGCATGGCGAGTGTTGAGTGGTTGGCCGCCACATTGTGTTTTTCGCCGATATCGCTTTGAAGATCATATAGCGATATTGGGGCACCAGGCTTGCCTTCGCGAATAGCTTTCCAGCGCCCGTGATATAGAGCCGCTTGACTGAATCCACGCTCATGGAACTCCCAATACAAGTATTCATGGCGTTTTTGTTCAGCATTTGTCGATTTCAATGTCGGGACAAAGCTGATCGAATCCAGGCCATCGGGTAATTTTGCTCCAGCAAGCTCGCAAGCGGTCGCGAACCAGTCGCCATGATAGGCCACGTGCGGTGACACTACTGCGGCTGGGATGGTGCCCGGCCACCACGCGATGCACGGGACGCGGATGCCGCCGTCGTGCAAACTTCGTTTGAAGCCAGTAAGTGGCCCACTGGGTTGAAAGCGTGCTAAATTGTGGTTGCTTTCATTATGTGGTCCGTTATCGCTTGTGAAAATTACGACGGTATTCTCCGCTAAGTTCAACTTACGAAGTTCGTCAAGCATTTTGCCGACATAGCCATCCAATCGCGTGATCATTGCCGCTTGCCCTTTGTCTTGCTTTGGCCAAGGGAGTTGTTCGTACGCTCCATAATCGGGAACGTGGGCGCCATCCTTGAGATCGCGATTGCGTTCGTTATTGGCGTGCGGAATGACCATGCTCCAGAAAAGAAAAAATGGCCGTCTTTGATTCTCATTAACGAATTTGATCGCTTCGTCGAAAAATAGATCGTCCGCGTACTGTTTAGCTTCTGTGGCGTATCCTGCCCCCGTATCGCCCACCGGCGTGATTACATTTGGCAAAGGAACTCGCTGTTCGTTGCGCCAAAGGAAGCTGGGGAAGTGGTTATGTGCATGGTGTTGATTGAGGTAGCCAAAGAAATAATCGAAACCCTGTTTTGTTGGCAAGCCGCTGGACGCTGGGCCCACATCACCCAGTCCCCATTTTCCGATCAAAGCCGTTTTGTAGCCGCCTGTGCGCAAGGCTTGAGCGACGGTCAAATCTTCAGCTCGCAGAGCCTGGGCGATGGGGTTGGCTTGCCCAGCATTACCGCGCACACGCGTATGGCCGTGATGCAACCCTGTCATCAATACACTGCGTGATGGAGCGCACACGGTAGCACCTGCGTAAAACTGGGTAAAACGCAGACCTTCACGGGCCATACGATCGAGCTGTGGCGTTTGGATTACTTTTTGTCCGTAGCAACCGAGGTCGCCGTAACCGAGATCGTCAGCCATAATCCAGATTAGGTTTGGACCGGCTGAACATGGCGAGTGGAGCCAACAGCAAATTGCAACCAGCGCAATCAAGCTGAAACGAGCGGCATAAAAAATTTTCCCAAAGCACTGCATGGCTCGCGCCATTGCGATATTTGCTCGCGCCATTGCGCTGCGTACCTGAACGGAGTTGCGTGCCTGAGCGTAACGGTACAAGCCGTCCGGAGTACACTTAACTGCCGCTTGCCAAAAACGGAACATTTTAGATCTTCCCTATCGCGTGTGATTTGGAGTTGTGGGTGGGGGAGGAGTTTATGGTGATGAGGCTCGCAGAAATTCAGGCAGCCTTCGAACTTGGCCCTGTTTGTCAATGCAGGCAATTCGACTTGTGCCCTCGACGATCAGTTGCTGGTCTGCTTGACGGACGACCCGGTAGCTGTGGTAGATGCTTGCTCCGCGAGCTTTGTCAACTTTTGTAGATAAATGCAGAACGTCATCGAACTCGGCACCGGCGACATATTGTACATTCATCTCCGCCACAACTAACATCAAACCAGTGGCCTCGAATTCCTTGTAACTATGCCCCATTTCGCGCATCAATTCGACTCGCCCGCGTTCGAAGTAGTTTAGGTATTGAGCATGGTGAACTCTACCTTGGCCGTCGGTTTCGTTATACCGCACGCGTATTTCTAGATGGTGCTGCATCGCCGCAATTCATATCTTGGGATGTCATCTCGCTTGGGAGCCACTGTCCGACCGAAACTAAGGACTATCGCAATTGTCTGGATTGACCTGGAGCTGGGTCAGAACGTAAATTGGAGTCCAATCATACTTGGGAAAGCCAGCGTCGCATACTACGTTCCCTAATCTCTTTTCGGCACTCTACTTAAATTGAAACAATATGAGCACAGGTGAAGGAGCGGTAACTGATTTTCAAACGGCCAGGGGGAGAGATTACCCAACGATTCGCCAATTTACCGTTTTTTTGGAGAATCGCGTGGGCCAGCTTTTGGAAGTTGTCCGGCGTTTTGAAGGGACAGGGATTCGCATAGTTGCGTTGTCGATCAATGACTCGGCAGAGTGTGCTTTTGTGAGATTTTTGCTCAGTCATCCGGAACGTGGACGCGAAATACTCGAGCGAGCAGGCTTGGCATTGATCGAGACTGATTTGATCGGCCTTGAGTTACCTGCTGGAAGCCAGCCACTGCTCCAGATCTGTACAGCTCTATTACAAGCAGAGATCAATATCATTCAAGCGTATCCGTTAATGCTCCGCTCGCATGGTGCCCCGGCAGTGGCCATCATGGTTGATAACACGGAAGTCGCACTGGACATGCTTGCACGCAAGGGATTTCGTATGATCACGGAGCATGACCTCTTGGAAGAAGTTTCCGAATGATGGCAAATCTTGGCAAATAGATTTTCCCGTATCCAACTGAGACAAGTTCCACGTAGCAATATCTACTTTCTATAAACACAGGTCTCCGCGTTACAAAATCACCCTACAGCGGCCTGTTCTGGATATACCTCGGGCAACGAGGAAACTCAAATACTCCGAAATAATGGGTTGCCGGGAACTAAACCGAATGCTGCGTATCCAACTTAGTCGGCTGACCAAGTTTGCGCAGACTGCTTGGCCGGACTAAACAGAAGGCGAAGTGGTTGGATTGGATCTCGGCGGACCCTACAACCGGAAAAAGCTGAAAGTCCTCCGGCAAGTTGGCCGACCAAGGGGATTTGGAAGGTCGCATTAGTTTGGTTTTGGGAATTGCTGAGTATTCTGAAAAACTGGTTGCCTTGTCTTAGGTTGGGCCGTTGCGAAGAATGAATTCACTTGTCGATTCGCACCGACCTACCACCCCTGTAATACTTTGCGAGATTGGGAACAAAGTCCATGTCGCGACGTTCGAAACGCAATCGGTTTGCACGCTGGTTTCGCTCACTATTTTTCTCGCGCCCGCTCAAGCAGCGGTCAGTTCGCGCGGCGAGATTTGAATCCCTCGAGGGACGCCAATTGATGGCCGTGGACTCGTGGAGTCCATTGCTAGGCTCTGCGAGTCGGCAGGCTGAGGGTGAAGGAATTGGTTCGTCTGTCGAATTACGAGCCGAGGGGGAAGATGTCGCTGATTTGGCGGCTTTTGCCAAAGCATTGGCGGACTCCGGCACCAGCTTTTTTGGTGCGTTTTGGTGTCCACATTGCTTGGAACAAAAGAATCTATTTCAGGACGGGGCTAAGTTCTTGCCTTACGTGGAAGTCACCAATCCTGACCGTACACCAAATTCGATCGCAACCTCGGAAGGTATTACTCAGTATCCTACCTGGGAGTTTCCAGATGGATCGCGGTTGACTGGCGTCCAAACTTTGCAGACTCTATCACAGCGCTCAGGAGTGGCCATTCCACAATCGTCGCGACCTTCGTTTGAGACCATTGCAGACGTCACCGTCGGCACCGGTTCTCCGTTGCACATTCCAGTGGATGCCTATGATCCGAATGGCAATCCGTTGACGATTTCAGTGACTTCCAGCAATCCTAATCTGTTGACGGCTCAGGTTCTGAACGGCAACCGTAGTGTCCGCATGAGTGTCCAGAATTTCGGTGACATGGTCTTTGAACTGTTCGAAGACAAAGCTCCACGAGCGACGTCGCGCGTGATCGAATTGGCTCAATCTGGATTCTATAACAAGACCGCCAGCAACGAGATTACATTTCACCGTGTGATTAATAACTTTGTGATCCAAGCGGGAGATCCAACCGGCACCGGGGCAGGTGGATCGACTTTAGGTGACTTCGACGATCATTTCCATGTCGATCTTCAGCACAACCGCACCGGTGTTTTGTCGTTTGCAAAAGCTGGCGACGATACGAACGACTCTCAGTTCTTCATCACCGAGGGGCCCCAGCGATTCCTCGATTTCAACCATTCCGTGTTTGGGCAGTTGGTTGAAGGAGAGAAAGTTCGAGAAGCGATCAGCAATGTGGCGACAAACGCAAGTGACAAGCCCACGGTGCCGATTGTCTACGATTCGATGACCGTGTTTGACGACGTTGAAAACGGGATAGTCATTCTCAAGCCGACGGGAAACGGAACGGGGACAGCGGATATTACTGTAACGGTCACCGATTCAGAAGGAAACTCCAGCTCACAGACTTTTCGCGCCACGGTGGCGAACGATACTGCGAATGGCGGCCCATTCCTCAATGATTTCCAGAATGTGCAAACATCGGTCAACACACCTGTCAACGTGACATTGACCAGCCAAGATGTCGAAGGAGACCCGGTTAGTTACTCCGTTCAAAAAATTGGACAAGAGAATTACACCGTTTCGGTAAATAATTCTACTGGCGTCGCTACCGTGACGCCTCCCCAGAATTTCGTGGGACAATTTCAATTTCGAGCTTCGGTCAGCCAGACAACGTCCACAACTACCAACGACAAGACGGACAGTCAATTGATTACCGTGGTCGTCGCACCGACCGTTCCCACCAGCATCGACTTAAATGCAGACAGTGACTCTGGTGCGAGCAACAGCGATAATATTACCAATGCTCAAACCCTTTCGTTCACTGTCGGAGGAACAATTTCCGGAGCCACAGTGCAAGTCAAAGCAGGCAATACGGTGATTGGTTCGGCGGTCGCCTCAGGCAGTACCACGACCGTCGTCGCTAATAATGTGTCTGGACTGGGCCAAGGGGCGATTTTGATTGTGGCCAATCAGATCGCTGGGGGACAAACCAGTGGTGATTCGCCGAACCTTTCGGTGACGTTGGATAACCAGAGCCCGGTTGCTCTGGCCGCTGGCAGTATTCCGGCAACAGCACAGATTAACCAAGCACTTTCGCTGAATCTCGCTCATGCCGAAGAAGGTCAAGGGTTGGTTTACGCGTTGCAAAACGGTCCAACAGGGATGACGCTGAATTCTGCCACAGGGCAATTGGATTGGACACCGACGACTGCACAAGTCGGGGCTAATACATTTTCCGTTTCCTTGACCGACTCGGCTGGAAATGCGCGAACCGATCAATTCACTGTAACCGTTTCGGAACAACCAAAACTTCGAGTATCGTTATTGGCAGTAAACAGCCAAGGTTCGCCGATCACCCAAGTTGCGACCGGCGATACCTTTAAGGTTCGCGTGCTCGTTGAAGATCTACGTGGGTTTGCTGCCACAGGCGTCTTTGCCACATATGTCGATGTGCTGTTCGACCCCAACATTATCGAGCCGATCGCGACCAACCCCATCGCACATCCAGACCCATATACCAATGATCAAAAAGGGTCGACCACCACGCCCGGATTGATTGACGAACTCGGAGGTTTCTCAGCGACGACAACGCGACTTGGTGCCGACCCTCGAATCTTAGCGGAAATTAC
>CAZVBC010000145.1:0-15925 GCA_964625155.1 uncultured Pirellulaceae bacterium | reverse complement strand
GAAAAAGACTCTTTATCGCGGAATGTTCGGCGTCAAACTGAAAAACCCGGAAGATGCGTCTGGCCAAGGAGTCGTGATTGAATCCGTTTCTCGAGACTTACCAGCGTCCCGAAACGGACTTGTGGAAAACGACAGAATCCTGGCGGTAGATGGCAACGTGGTTAAGACTGCCAACGAACTCTCGAGTCATGTGCATCGCAAAAGAGCTGGCGACGTAATCAACTTGACGGTTGTCCGCAGATCAAGAGAAAGCGAAAATGCACCGGCTGAGAATCTATCGCTCGAATTAGAAAAGACTTCTTCTTCTGATCTGAGGGAACGGCAGGCCACTCTTTACAGCCGCTACTTGCCGCCCGAAGTGTCTAGCCGTATTCCATTCACTGTGATCAATCCGAGTCTTCCGGGATCTGCGGTAGCGTCTTCTGCTCCAAACGCTGCCGGACAAGTTTTCCCGCAATATCAAGTTCCGTTACAGCAGCTTCCACCTCGTATTGAGATCGAACGATCGAGTCTTGAAGAATCGATACGAGATCTTTCACGTCAGATTGAAGTTTTGAAAAAAGAACTCAACAAGCGGAATTCTCCATAGCGTTCTAGTTTAGAATTGGGAGCTACGACAAGCAGCAGGAATTCTGAGGTCAAGCCATTCGATGGAACGGTCCAAATAAAAGTTCCAATCCGATGATTACCAGGTCGTTGAATATGCGGCGGTAAGGGGAAGCTGAGGAATGCAAGTTGCGGGGACAGGTGTACTTGTCGGAATTTGTGTGATTTGGCGAAATGCATTTTCACTTGGTATTCCGTCGCCAAAGCTGACCCCCAGTCCTCGAGCGGCTTGAACGGCTGAACACATGCTATCGACTTTGTTTAAGCGTCCGATGGCATCGGCGATATCGACGTCGTTGATTGATGGAGCTTCGTAGCAAACCATGCGTCCAAACTGACCGTTTTCGACCAAACGAACGGCATGAACGCCAAATTGTGTTGCTAAAAAGCGATCAAAAGAAGTTGGAGTTCCACCGCGCTGCAAATGGCCTAACACTACGCAGCGAGCTTCCATTTTCAATCGATTCGTAAGTTCGAGAGTGATGACGTTGCCAACACCTCCCAAGCGAGTCTGTCGATCTTCTGCGCGGCGTTCACGAGCGACCAATTGACCATCGGGCAGTGAAGCGCCTTCGGCAACGACCACGGTTGTAAACAGTTTGCCTTGTTCGCGTCGAGCCAAAATCTTGTCACAAACGCTTTGATAGCTCCATGGTATCTCGGGCAACAAGATGACGTCGGCGCCGCCACCGATTCCGCAATGTAAAGCAATCCAGCCCGTGTGCCGCCCCATTACTTCCAAGACCATAATGCGTTCGTGGCTGGCGGCGGTGGTGTGTAGCCGATCGAGTGCATCGGTGGCACAGGCAACTGCTGAATCAAAACCGAAAGAGAATACCGTGCAGGACAGGTCGTTGTCGATCGTCTTAGGAACGCCGACTACCGGAATGCCGTACTCGTGGAATTGCTGTGCAACGGCTAACGAACCGTCCCCTCCAACGCAAATGATGGCCGACAGATTTAATTGCTCAACGGTGCGGGCGACAGAAGCCAATAGATCTTGAGGCAGATCCACTCGCGTGTTTTCGTCTTTGATTGCTACAAAACGTCCATGATTGGTTGCACCGAGTATCGTACCCCCTTGCACGAGAATTCCCGATGTGTTGTGATCGTCCAGGGTCACGTACTGAACCGGATCCACGAGTCCTTCATAACCACGATGGAAGCCAATGGTGTCGTAGCCGAGTTGCTGTGCACATTTTACGACACCTCGGATAACCGCGTTCAGCCCCGGGCAATCGCCACCGCTGGTGAGGATACCAATACGAGGTTTCGAGATTTCTTGTTTCGTCATTCAGATTCTCCCATGCACGCACACGGGCCGAGTGGTGCTGCGCATTGCTGGTCGTAAGGGATTGCGATCCAAAGTTAGATCTTGTTGCAGTGGCAATTTCACGGCATAACAAAGCGTAGGTCGAACCAGGGGCATTTGGCCGCAGGCGGGTATATTTGGTAGGCAATTCTCTTCCTTCTGTAGCGATGAAATCGATTCTGCGGGCGTATTCTTCGTTCGAAGGAGGCGCCACAACTTCGATCCTGCACGGAAAGTCGCAGTGATCCTTCGTTTTGCCAGCAAAAAATCGGTCTGGCTTCTGTGCCATTATTTTTCTACAGTTTGCACATCAAGTAGACACAATTCTCTAGCTGTTGAAGTCGGGTAAGGAGACCGGATCTATGCGATCGTTAGCAGTGATCAATCAGAAGGGCGGAGTTGGCAAAACGACAACGGCAGTAAATCTGGCATCTGCGCTGGCCGAAAGTGGTTGTCGAGTATGTTTGATCGATCTCGATCCGCAAGCGCACGCGTCATTGCATCTGGGGTTGTCCGTCATGGATGATCAACCTTCGGTCTATGACGTACTGTGTTCGGATGCATCGATCGCAGATGTGCGCAAGTGGGTAACTCCCAACTTGGCCGTCGTACCGGCGAACCTCGATCTAGCTGCTGCTGAAATGGAATTGGCTGGAGAAGTGGGGCGCGAAGTGATCTTAAGAGACAAGCTTGAAATGGACAGCGAGCAATTTGATTTTCTGATTCTCGATTGTCCTCCGTCATTGGGTGTATTGACGCTGAATGCGTTGACCACAGTTAATGAAGTCTTTCTACCATTGCAGCCGCACTTCTTAGCTTTGCATGGTTTGAGTAAACTGCTGCGAACGATTGAGATTGTTGCCAAGCGACTTAATCCAGACCTTAGACTTTCTGGAGTTGTGTTATGTATGTTTGAATCCAGTACACGCTTGGCCGCCGAAGTCACTCGCGACGTTGGCGATTTCTTGCAGATGCACACTCAAAGCCAAGGAGTTTGGGCCGGTGCAAGGTTTTTTCAAACACGCATTCGGCGGAATATTCGGTTGGCTGAAGCACCAAGTTTTGGACAATCGATTTTCCAATATGCTCCAACCTCCAACGGTGCCGAAGATTACCGTGCCTTGGCGCGCGAGGTTTTAGGAGTTGAGGCGCTGGATGTACACGATGGAATTGCGGCCATTGCGGTTGCATAGCTGGTCGGAGGCAACGGAGAGCAATCTCAATGAAGATATTCCAGCGGATTTATTTTGTGACGTGACAGCCTAATCCACACAAGTCGGTGCCCACAATCAAATGAATGGAAAAGCCTCAATCGGTTTTATTGGTGGTGGCCAGATGGCCTGTGCAATGGCGAGTGGAGCCGTGCATGGAGGGGCGATTGCACCGCAAGACTTGGTCTTTGCCGAGCCAAATCCAATTCAACAAACAAAGCTGGTTAGTCTATTTCCAGAATCTACGATTGTGTCCTCGGGTGAGGAGATCCTGAGTATTTGCGATCGGGTTGTTCTATCCGTTAAGCCGCAAGTACTTTCGACAATTAGTCCTGAACTAGCGCGGCACATTAAACCACAGCATTTGTTGGTATCGATTGCCGCTGGGATATCCCTGGCTCAGCTTGTCAGTCTGCTGGGTACTCAGCGCATCGTCCGCGTGATGCCCAACACTCCTTGCCAAGTGGGTGCTGGTGCGGCAGCAATGTCAGTCGGTTCAAGCGTCGATACAACTGATGCCACCTGGGTTGAGCATCTGTTTTCGTCAGTAGGAATCATCGTGCGCGTACCGGATACGTTGATGCATGCAGTAACGGGGCTGTCAGGTTCGGGACCGGCTTATGTGTATCAAATGATCGAAGCGCTCAGCGACGGTGGCGTTGCGCAAGGGTTGCCAAGAGATCTCTCGTTAAAACTGGCTGCCCAAACTGTGCTCGGCGCTGCCAAAATGGTACTAGAGTCGGGCAAGCATCCAGGCGAATTGAAGGATCAGGTGACTAGTCCTGGTGGAACAACCATCGCAGGCATCCGCGCTTTGGAGCGCGCAGGAATGCGATCGTCGTTCATTGAGGCAGTGGCTCACGCGACTGAACGGAGTCGGCAGCTTGGCCAATAGGCTTCTTCTTTGGAAATTGGCACAACCTAGCCGAGCGGCGATCGAGCGTTTTCCATGACCTCGGAGTGCTTAAAGCACAAGCTGGCACCGGCTAATACGGCTGTAGGTGAAAACAAGCTCGTGCGAAAGCAAACACGCGCGGCCCGATGGTCACGCGGTAAAACGATTTCGTGGCAACGATCTAATGTATTGTCTCAGCTAAGAATCAGGGTTTGCTAAAAACGGGACAGCGCGGTTCCTACCGAGCGACCGTGAATTGAATCAGCAGGAGCTTCGTCCTCCCGATCCCAAAAATTAAGCAGAGACAAAGGCACCAGTTCTTCTTGCAAGAATCGGAAGTGACGCTTTCCAGCTAGGATGCAGGAGCACTCTTATCATTCTCTGCCGGTTGCCCTTTAAGCTTTGATTTTGAGAGGGAAATCGCGACAGCTAAGACGATCCCAGCCCACCCCGACCAAACTATTTGTTCGAGCAAGCTCGGTGGCACGATGGAAAGCTGGTTTGTTCCAGGGAAAGCGAATGAACCGATAACCGAATAGGTAACTCCCGTCAACAATCCTCCGAGCAATCCATGTGAGATTCCGTCGATCGCCGCAATTGCTAATCCAATGGAACTGCCCACGATCATCCAAACAGCACATTGAATGAGCGTGGCATGGAACATCGGATCAATCTCGTAACCTAAAATCGTGAGCCGTCCCAAGTTGGCGACAATATTCCAGTCAAGCCAGCCACCAACCCATCCACCCAGTGCACCTCCACCGGCGCCCAATAGACATCCTGCCAGCGCGCGAATCCAGCGAGACTTTGTTTGTCCGCATAATCCCAATCCCAGACCCAAAGTAGCTCCGACGACCGCAATCGCGATTGTGCCGTTACCCATCACGACTTTACCGTATTCAGCATGAATCTCACCCATGCGGTCCAAGCTAGGCATGTACTGCATCTGCATGATCGACTGAGGCATTTCATAGACGGGCATAATGATGTGTGTAATCACAGCGCCCACGATGGCTCCAATTGTTGACGAGATAGTGGTCACAGTTTTAGACATATTGGGCTCACAGAATTTCGGGTGCAGTTTTATTGCACGGATCCGGATGCAAGTGGTTGTTCAAAAACGCTAGGCTGCTGTTTACATTCTCGACGGGCGTTCCGAGTTCGGCGGCCAAGTCGTTTAGAAAGCGTACTAAAACGCGTCTGCGATGATCGGCTTCGACTCGCCCCGAACGAGTCTGCATCGTCTCGGGCAAACGCAATAACTTGGTATAGAAATGGTCGAGCGACTGTCGGCGTTCGTCGGGCAGTCTGTGTACGGGAAAAGGCTCGATGGGATCAAACAGGCGTTGACCAAGCGTTCCGCCGGTCATCAGACAACGAGCCAACCCTAGAGCCCCCAACGCTTCCAAGCGGTCAGCATCTTGCACCACTTGGGCTTCTAAAGTTTCAGGCGGAATTGAAGCAGTGAAACTATGAGCGAGCACAGCATGTGCAATATCTTCCAACCACTCCGCCGGGTAGTCGATCGACCAAAGGAACTGTTGGCCCTTTTCGGCAGCCAATCGGGATGCTTGGTGTCGATTGGGAGAGTCTTTGCGAACGATCACACAATCGTGGAGCCAAGCAGCCGGCAGAACGATTTCAGGTCGTGCTTTCTCTGTCGTCCCTAAGCGAATGGCGTTAGCCACAACGCGTTGCACATGGTACACATCGTGGCCGGGATCGGCATCTGTCATAACATTTGCGACAAACTCTGCAAAAGCTGGCTCCCATTGTTTGGCCCAGGTTTCCCAAGAATTAATTGCCAGTTCTCCAGCTCACTAGGATTTGCGTTTAAGGGACGTTGGACGCCGAGCAATGCATTCCAAAGACAAGATAAGCTCGTTAACATCATAGCGTGTAAACGATGGCTAGGTTGCGCTGCAGGTACCTCTGCCGCTTAAATACAGAATGGCTTCGTGAGTTACTTTGGGACCGAATTATGGAATTACCAAGTTACGAGAAATTAGGGTCGTTTTATCTCGGCAAGCAATACGACTTACACAATCGTAAGCTTAAGGATGAGAAAGTACTGTATGACGCCAAAGACCTGACGACACATGCCATGTGTGTGGGCATGACGGGAAGTGGAAAAACAGGTTTGTGCCTCGCCTTGCTTGAAGAAGCCGCGATCGATGGCATCCCGGCGATTGCCATCGATCCCAAAGGAGATTTAGGGAATCTATTGTTAGCTTTTCCCAACCTAGCGCCGTCAGATTTTTTGCCTTGGCTCGAGCAATCCGAAGCAGCTCGCCAAGGATTGGAATTGGGACAATTAGCTGAGAAAACCGCCAACATGTGGCGCGAGGGTCTGCAGCAATGGGAACAAGATGCTGACAGGATTGCTCGATATCGGCAAGCTGTGGACATCAATATCTATACGCCCGGCAGTAACGCCGGCATTCCGATGACGATCTTACGCAGCTTTGATGCTCCGCCGCGGGCAGTAATCGACGACGTCGATGTAATGCGCGAGCGAGTATCCGGCGCCGCGTCCGGATTGCTGACGTTGATGGGATTGGATGCGGATCCCTTGGCCAGTCGTGAGCACATTCTGCTGGCCAACATTTTTGATAGTGTATGGCGGTCGGGACAACATCTTGATCTTGGCATGTTGATTCGCTTGATTCAAAGTCCGCCGATGACCAAAGTCGGTGTGCTCGACTTGGAGAGTTTCTATCCACAGGAAGAACGCGCCAAACTGGCGATGAAATTGAACAATTTACTGGCCTCACCATCGTTCTCAGGCTGGCTCGAAGGTCAACCATTGGATATCAGGCAACTGTTATTTACGGGCGAGGGCAAACCGCGGCTATCGATCATTTCAATTGCTCATCTGAGTGATTCCGAACGCATGTTTTTTGTCACCATCTTGTTGAACGAATTACTGGGATGGATCAGAACTCAGCCCGGAACCAGTTCGCTCAGAGCGTTGTTTTACATGGACGAAGTCTATGGATATTTCCCACCCTCCGCTAAGCCAGCTAGCAAACCGCCGATGATGGTGTTGTTAAAACAAGCTCGCGCTTTTGGTCTGGGGATTGTGCTGGCTACACAAAATCCGGTCGACTTGGATTATAAGGGGCTGGCCAATATCGGCACTTGGTTGTTGGGACGCCTGCAGACACAGCGTGATAAAGATCGAGTTCTTGACGGTCTCGAGGGAGCGGCGTTGCAGGCTGGAGCAAAATTCGACCGTCAACAAATGGAGCAAACTCTTTCTGCCTTAGGCAGTCGAGTATTCCTGATGCATAACGTACACGATGATGGTCCCACGATTTTCCAAAGTCGTTGGGCCATGTCATTTTTACGCGGGCCGCTCAGCCGACCACAAATCCAATTGCTGATGGACGAACGAAAGAGCCAACTTGGTAACCAACAGACTACCGCGACTGGTCCACAAGCTACAGAACTGGTGCGCACACCGGTAGCTGCCAAAAACTCTGCCGATGCATCTCGACCAATCGTTCCCAAAGGCATTACAGAATTGTTTGTCGTACCGCCAAGATCCGCAGAGCCTTCGAGCCGAATATACACGCCAGCCTTGTTCGCCAAGGCAGCCTGCCACTATGTCAAAGCAGCGCTCAGTATCGATCTATGGACAGACCTGACGTTCATCGCGAGTATCGGCGAAGCCGTCTCCAGTACGGTGTGGAACGATGCTCGAAAAGTGGACCGCGATTCTCTTCACCTGGTCGATACTCCTGAGCCCGAAATTCCTTTTGCCGATTTACCAGCAGACTTGATTCAGCCTCGAAATTACAAGTCTTGGGAAAAAGATCTCGTCGATCAATTGTATCGACACGAACCTCTGCAGTTGTTTTCCTGTAAAGAGCTGAACGCGATCAGCCAACCTGGTCAGGATGAATTAGAAGCTCGCATGGCATGGCGGCAACAAGTGTACGAAAAACGAGATGAAGAGAAGGCTAAGCTGCGCGAGCAGTATGCGGAAAGGCAGCAGAAACTGGAGACCAAGATCGCGGCAGCCATGCGCAAGGCCGAGGCCGAACAAGCTGCTTATCAAAAGGAAAAATACGAAACTCTACTGAACTTTGGCACTTCGGTTTTAGGCGCATTACTTGGAAAGAAACTGGTTACGCGCACTAACGTCTCGCGAACTTCGACCGCCGCTCGACGTGCCGGTCGAACCGTTCAACAACGAACCGAAGCCAACTTAGCAGCCGAGTCGGTTGAGCAGCTAGAGCAAGAGAAACGCGATTTAATCGAACAATTGGAGAGCGAAATTGACGCCCTGCACAGCCGCTACAGTATCGAAGGCTTGGCAATCGAGCCGTTCACGATTCCATGTCGCAAGGGCGATATTCGCGTCGATCAGCTCGCTCTCTTGTGGATCCCTACGGATCTTAACAGCGCCGGCATCGCTCGCTCGGTGAAGGTGAAATAGTGCACTACCAGCTCAATTACGGGCAAACAACTGGCGCGGTATAACCGGCGATTCCATTAGGCTACAATATCGTTTTCATGTAACTCAAATAGAGCCTCGCGCATAAAAGCGGATCCACCAATGAACCACCTCCTTTCAACTTTGTGCAGCATATGCTTCGTTTTGGCATTCCCCTTGTTGCTCGCCAGTCAAACTCGTCCGAATGTTGTGGTGATTTTTGTCGACGACTTGGGATATGCCGACATTGGTCCTTACGGTGCCACGAAACAGCGCACGCCTCACCTTGACCGTATGGCTGTCGAGGGGATGAAATTGACATCGTTCTATGCAGCGCCAGTATGTTCGGTATCGCGAGCCCAGTTAATGACCGGCTGCTATGGCGTACGCGTCTCGGTTCCGGGCGTCTTCTTTCCTGCAGGAAACCTAGGCTTGCATCCGCAAGAATTCACCGTCGCCGAAAGACTTAAGGAACTTGGTTATACAACAGCGTGCATCGGAAAGTGGCACTTAGGAGACCAGCCCGAGTTTTTGCCGACGCGCCAGGGATTTGATAGCTACTACGGAATCCCATATTCCAACGATATGCAACGTGTCTCCACAGCGATTCGTCAACGCGTCGTACCACTGATGCGAAACGAAGGCGTGGAAGAACTGTTAACCGATGAACAGCAGCGGCAAATCGTTGAGAAATACACGCAAGCCGCCGTTACCTTCATAAGGCAGAAGAAAGACCAACCGTTCTTTCTGTATTTGCCACACACAGCGGTGCACACGCCCATTTATCCAGGGCAAGCCTTTTCGGGCAAGAGTGCCAATGGGCGCTTTGGCGACTGGGTGGAAGAAGTGGACTGGAGCGTTGGAAAAATACTGGGCACTATCGCAGAGTTGGGGTTGGACGACCGAACACTTGTAATTTTCACTAGCGACAATGGTCCTTGGTTAATCAAAGGGAGCGATGGTGGTAGCGCTGGTCCGCTGCGTGGAGGCAAGGGGAGTACTTGGGAAGGTGGCGTCCGCGTGCCTACGATTGCACGTTGGCCAGGCAAGATACCTGCAAATAGTCAATGCGATGCTGTTGCTGGAACCATCGATTTGCTACCCACTTTGGTTGCGCTGGCAGGCGGAAAGGTTCCTGAATCCCCGGTTATCGACGGGCGCGATATCTCACCTTTGCTGATGGGGCACGGCCAGCAATCTCCTCGGGAAGCTCATTACTATTTCTCTGGCGTAAATCTACAAGCAGTCCGGCAAGGGCCATGGAAACTGGCAATCGCTAGCCAGCCAGAATCCATGGGCAAGGAAGTTGGCTCCGACGCGAATGTAAATCCGCGACTGTATAACCTCGACGAAGAAATTGGTGAACGGACCAATCTGGCGGACAAACATCCGGACATCGTCCAGCGACTCAGTGCTCTGGCCGATTCTATGGCTCGTCAGATCGGTGGAAACGCACCCACAGCACGACGCCCCGCAGGATTGGTTGCCCATCCGCAGACGATATACCCTTCTGAGCCACCAGTAGCAGCCAAGAAAAATCAGAAGCAAACTAAGAAAAAGCAAGCTACAAAGCTGCCAGCGAAATAATGCATGCAGCCAGTCGCTGGCAAAAAATGCTAGTTGCACATAGCCGACTCACTTCGAGCGTGCGGAGTGCGGCCGCAATGAGCCGCCAGAACTTTCAATCGGGTTTAGGGGGAGCGTGGGTCGGAACCCGCAGTTCAGCGAAGCAAGCGTACAAATTCGAGAATTCCCCGTACGTCTTGATGATCTCGCTGGGCATATGTTTGATGTATATCTTGTTTTCAATAGCCATGCGGCTTCCCACGATCAACTTGACCGGCAATAGATTGCCCTCGATGGTCACCTTTTCGTGTCGAGCTAAGATGACGTTGCGTCCAGCAGCCACAAAATCCAAGAGGAATTCCGAATCTACTGCACACAAGACATCATCGGGAACATCAGCCATCACTTGCTGAGCAAATCGTGGTGCATTGAAATTAATGTTGTTCCAGTTTTCGATATGGACCAACAACGTTCCAATGCGAGATATGGGGAGCATCGACATAACCAGAGCAATTCCGGCAGCAATCGTCACGACTTGAAACCGGCTGCCGATGCGAGGCAGAAAATGTAGTAATTGATGGATACACCATCCCGTACACAAGAACATCAATGCGCTCGGAAACGTAAAATAGCCGGCCACAGCATGGTGCGTGCCGACCATAAATGCAATTAAGACCATCGACGCCCACGCAATACACGCGATAATTCGCGTTTCTTTCGATCCCCAAATCGTACAGAAGACCAAGGGGCCGACCGCCAAGAAGTACTGCCAGGGCTTAATCTGATCCAGCATGATTCCAGCGTGAAACCACCAGAAGTGCCAAGGAGTGGCAATGCGATCCGGCAATGGATCATAGGGGTTCAAGAATTGGTTGCGAAACTGTATCCAGAAAATATCTGGCGACTGAATGATCAGCAGCAACCATGAACTAGCGGTCAAGATCGACACACCGGTGAGGATCGCCGGGTTCCATAACCGGCAACGTCCTTGGCTTTCATACACGACCCAAAACGCAATCGGAACTGCGTAAGCCAAAGCGAAAGGATGTGTTAGGCCGCCCAAGCCGATGAATACGCCCGCTAGAACCAACCATTTCCGTTTGCCCGTTTCACGCCACTGAAAAACGGCCCACATCGCCGCCAAACCAAAGGTCGAACACAACATGTCGGGCCGAGCTCGAATTGCATGCAGGAAAAACCAGCGAGCATTTGCAAACAAGCCTACTGACCACGCGGCTGCAACAAATCCTCCGAGCCAGCATCGAGAAATGGCCCACATCAACCCCAAGGCAAATATGCCGGATACTAACGTCGCCATCCGCGCCGTCCCATAGACCGGTGGTAAGATGGCATAAAAAATTGCTTGCAGATAAAACAACACGGGCGGTTCAGCGAAAAGTATTTCGTCTGCGTGATAAAACACGCTTTGTTCCGATCGTCCCGGAATATGAGGCAACTTAGGGATACCGGATTGTACGACCGTCAGCCCCGGAACAGCATAACACTCTTCGTCCATTTCGCCGGGCTCTCGGTACATCACGGGTACGCGAACTAACAATACACCCAGGACAATGAAGACAAAGATCATCCAAGGTTGGCGAACTATGAATTGAGCCCCCAATTTCGATGCGGAATTATGCACGCCCAGTTCCCTTGCCCCAAGTTGCTTGATTAAATTGCCGCGAGCCTCCTCTGGGAATGGTCAACGTATTCCAATCTGTGTCAGCCTGGATTCTCGCAATCTGCACGATTTGCCCGATATGATAGCAGGTATGCGCCAGCGACCGCTGTATTGCCAAGGGTACCGAATGAGGTTCACCTCGAATCAGAACTGTTTTCAGAAGGTCTTCCGGGAGCAAACTCTCTAAACTCGAAAATAAACAATTCCAGCCATTCTCCCAGTAGGCGATAATCTCCGTACGTGTGCCAAAACCGTCGATAAACTCGTCATCTCGATCACGCCACGATTTTTCGCCATCACTCGTTAAGAAATCAGTCCAGCGCGACTGCAGATTGCCCGCGACATGCTTCATGATCACAGCGATCGAATTGGTGTTGGTATCCATCGCAAGACGCAACTTCTCGTCGCTCACTTGCACAATCGCCCGATCCGCTAATCGTTTATTGGCGTAAAACGTCTCAATTGAGGCAGCAAGAAAATCCATGTCGGTTCCAGTGTTATCTAAACTTCGTTTTTACCACGAACCCATCTTCGATGCGCCATGGACAACTTCAACCTCTCCGGTGGACGTATTTGTTCTAATAGGTCGTTTTTGTGTGCGATTGTTGGTTTGGTCCAAATCTTGGTGGTCCGATTTACGACTAAAGCCGAAACTCTATTTTGACGTCAAGGCAAAATCGAACTGATGATCCCCTTCTTGGCTTACGGAGATCGTTAAACTGGAGCGCATATTATACTTGGCAGGAATCGCATCACGCGATGCAGCCGAGCCGAGCCCATCGTTGTCACCTGGCATAGCACTGGTCACCATATTGGCATTGCCTCCTGAGACCGAGAATATGCGCACCAGGAATTCACCCGGCAGCAACCCCTGCATGGGAGCCGTCCGATACTGGCCTGCAGTAATCAGCGTTCCTCGGCGAAAACCAGTGTTATCTTTACTACTGAACTCGATATCACCAGTTGCTACTGGGACTCCGTCCAACGTGACTTTGCCCCAAATCGCAATTGTGTCATCCGTTGGACCGAAACAACCTGCGCACCAAATTGGCCATGCGAACACAGCCAACACAACTCGAGTCGTCCAATTACTAGGCCAAAACCAATGTTGAATTCCGCACATAAATCGACTTTCGAATAACCGTAATTCCAGCACTCAAATTCAGCACCTGGCAGTTCAAAACGCGTTGGTGACGACTTCGCCCCCTTGAGACGTTCCCAACGAGCTCCACGTTATACCGTCGATGTTTTGAGAGAAGAACGATACGGAACCATCCACCATCGCAGCCTGAACACCGCCAGAGTGTCGACTGCGAGCTGCAAAGGTGATCGGTCGCGAAGACGTGGATGCAGTACACGGTGGATTGCCGGCAGGGATATTGCATTGGTTGGCTGCTGCCATCACGTCCGGCTGGCTAGAATTTGGGGTTAGATACGTCATGAATTTGGCGCCATTCCCAAACCATGTAAAGCCGCGCAAATCACGCACTCCACCAGACTCTCTTCCTTGAATCGTCTCTGACAGCATCAATGTGTTCGTTGTCCCGTCCGTAATATTACCTAGTCCAAAAGCTCGTACCGCCCCCGGACGCTGGAAGGTTACAAAATTATGCCCCGTACGCTCAAAAGGAGCGCCGCCATAATTGATACCAAACATCGTTTGCTCAACCACTCGCTCAAGGTTCAACGAAATTGCATCGGCAGGTACGCGATACCCTGTATTGCCAAAATTGGCCACGTAGTTGTGGGATGTCACACCACTAAACGACGTACCAGTCCAAACCGTATCGCTAGGGCACGTAAAAGTTGGCAAGTTCTTGGTCGTCACGACCAGGTTTGCTGGACCTCCATAACGCTGAGGATCTTGTCCCCACACGTACAAATCCCCCAAAACCCTTTGTTCCATAAACGCCAGTACATGTCCCTGCCATGTACCCCAGCAACATCCCCACGCACCAACGGGTAATTTCTTGTGAGCATCATGGTAAAGATGCATCGCCAATCCAATCTGCTTGAGGTTATTCGAACAACTCATGCGTCTGGCGGCTTCGCGCGCCGACTGCACAGCAGGCAAGAGCAGTCCCACCAGGACACCGATAATCGCGATCACCACTAGCAACTCAACCAGAGTGAATCCTGAATTTGTACGACGCATCGCCGTAACCCTTTCGCAAATAAACGCAGATTATAGAGCACGAATTAGTAGCAATGCTTAAATCATATATCCTACAAGCATACCAGAGATCCCGTTGTGCGCAATTCGCAGCAACTGTGCCGTAGACGGAAAACGATAGTAGTTCTATCGAAGTCCACGATTACTTTTTTCGAGGGTTGGGAACGTAGATAAACTGCCCCTGATTCTCACTTGCGATGCGGCGCATCAGGTCTTGACCAGCGAGCGAAAAGAAAGCGATGGCGTGAATAGGTACTCGGACACGTTCACCGCTGATGACGTCATCAAATCGATTGACTTTCCTTAAGAAAGCACACACGTCTACTTTGGTGACCCCGTCGGTTAACAAATAAATTGCATCCGGCTCTTTAGAAATGGCAAATTCAAGGGCATCTGTGGGAGGCGAGCCACTACCAACTTTTGTTGACTCGATCCAACGGCGCGCATGCTCGAGATTTTCGCTATTCGCGTACAGCAGGTGAGTGCTCGGTTCGCGCCCGCCAGGTGCGGGAATGGCTGCGAAATCTTCACCCACAAATATGATGTAAAATCTTTGCGTGGCTTTGAGACTGGACAACGAACGCAACAATTCTCGTTTGGCCGCCTCCCAGGGCTGGCCGCGCATGCTGCCAGAAGTATCTACCACATAGCAAAAGTTGTTACCACCTGTGGCAACTCCAAAGAAACTGGCGCTGGTACTCGATATAAGCTCAGCCGACTGGCTCGCGACCGAAGAATCTGTCAACATGCTGGTCGATGACTCCTGGTTAGTTGTCAGTGCGGAGTCCAAGACTAAGTTGCTCGCTTCTGACAGCACCTGCTCAAGATCCTGAGATTCATTGTTCAGCGGCTCAGTAACTGGTTCGTCTGCCGGTTCCGCCACCTCGCTAGGCTGGCTAACTTCGAACACATCAGCAGGAGTATCAACTGGAGACGATTCAAAGGCCAGCCCAGCGATCGTCTCCGGTGCTCGTAAATGATATACCGCAAGAAAAAATACGATCAACGCGTGTACGATAGTGCTCAACCCGAGTCCTCCGCCGAGTCGCTTGAAAGGGGATTTAATGGGCGTAACCTGGCTGATACTCGCAGAGCTGGCGGCGTCAGCAACTTTCACACAAGCGGGCTCCGTTGATTTCCTGCGAGCTTTTGCCGATTTTAGTGGCGTTTTGCAGTTGGCCTGAGGTAAAGGAGCCACCGCTTTTCTGCGCCCCACGTTCTTACCTTCCTTCGCTGCCACTGTGCGCTGCGCTGGAGTCGTCTGCGGTGAGGTTAGTTCATTTGGCTCGCTAACTGGGGGCGCTGGATCTATTTCGGCGGCAATCGAACTGCGGTTAATTGAGATGGAGTTTGAGGTTTGGCTCAGCGGCGCAGTAGGAGCTTTGTTATCGGTTTGCTCGAGCCGATTTACCTGTCGTGACTCCAAGCGGCGCCGTGAATGCTGAAGCAACGATTCCCATGAATTAACGTCAATGGAGAGTTGTTCGCTTTGATCTGGAGAAGAATCTTGAGTGGCGGCAATTCCAACAGAAGTTTCTCTAGGCGTTTCTGGGAGATCTTGGAATTCGCGGATTTGCGCGGGCCATTCTTGACCATCAAGTTTGGACACCAAATGTTGCAGGCGAGCAGGCCGTCCAGCTCGAGCATCTTCTAACGCGATTTGCAGTTCAGCTCGCTCAGCTTCTAATTTTGCTACTTCGGCCCTGTTCGCCAGCGCCTGCATAAGTAATCGGCCACGCTCGACCAATTGGTCCAATCGCTCTTGCGACGCGCAGCGCTGGTGCAGATTATCGACAGGCGGGGCCATAGCAATGTGCCTTATCTGGCCGACAAAGAAGGGCGGTCATTTTAGCTAAGCACAGCTCACACGAAATTACGGAACGCAACTAGGCTCAGCTTCTGAAGCATTGTAGCCGCCCCCTACTTGTGAGCAAGCATTTCGGGCAATTTTCAATCTTTCCTTCCTGCGATGATCTTAGCAACCAACCGAACAGCGCGGAGAAGATGCACGGATGTTTGAGAGAGCGGAGTACTGGTATA
>CAZVBC010000144.1:0-15969 GCA_964625155.1 uncultured Pirellulaceae bacterium | reverse complement strand
CAAGTAAAACCGTGGGGATTCGCCCCACGTTCGCGAATTGACTGAGCGACCGTGACGGGCAAATGACGAATGGTGTAAACATTGGTCGAGAGAACATCCGACCATCGGAAACCTAATTCGATCAGTCGCCGCGATTGTTCGGTGAGGACAAAGCGAGCTTTTTCTAGTAGCGCCGCATCCGATGAGTCGCCGCGTCTTACAATAAAATCGCGGTAATTGGGTTTCCCCTCTGGAGCTTCCCCGCACCCGGAAATGACAAAACTGGGCAGGGAGTCGGACGAACTTTCGACCGTATAAGAGAAAGCGTAAAAACTCGGTTCTGCTGGTGGAGTAATGCGTGGGCACAGATTCGAGCGTGCAACTGGATTGTCGTCGCCTAGAAACACTCCCCAGGACCTGAGAACTTCCGTATATTGCAGGTTGAAGCTGCGAAAAGATTCGTCGGAAAAAGGAGCAGGTGACCTCAGCTCGCAATGGCAAAACGCTTGTAAAGGTCGCTGGACGCTCGCCAAATGCTTGGCAATCATGGCGAACCCCTGCGGGAGGCGCGGCAGTCGATCGAAAATGACTCGATGAATGGCAAACCCAGGCAATGCTGCTACACCGCAAGAGTACTGGAAAACGCCAGGCAAATAACGATAGCCGCCCATTTCCGCGATTCTTGTCTCAGGCATAACTACACTCGTGAAGTAATACGACAGAAGTCATCAACTCTATAAATACGTAGGCACAAGATTCTAGTCGCAGAACGGACCGGCGTGGTCTGGGACAATGTCCATTCGGGTGGCTATACTTTGAAAAAGCAGTTTCTCGATCAAGCGGAGGATTGTCTGTGCACCAAGGTTCTCAGCCAGCGATGGATGCCGATATTGAACGCGCCGAACGGCTCAGAGATGTTTGTGGACGCATAAAGCGGCAGGTCGCCAAGTCGGTGGTAGGTCAAGAGGACGTGATCGATCACTTGCTCATCGCCTTACTTGCTCGTGGCCATTGCTTGTTGGAAGGAGTGCCGGGGTTAGCCAAGACACTAATGGTGCGTTCGTTGGCTCAATCGATGAACTTGGCATTCCATCGAATTCAATTCACCCCGGATTTGATGCCAGCGGATATTACCGGAACAGACATCATCCAGGAGGCGCCGGACAGTGGGAGGCGATCTTTGGTGTTCGAGCGTGGTCCAGTGTTTACGCAACTCCTATTAGCCGACGAGATCAATCGCACGCCACCCAAAACTCAAGCTGCTTTGCTCGAAGCCATGCAAGAACACGAGGTCACTGTGGGAGGAAAGACTTATCCATTGGCCGAACCGTTCTTTGTACTTGCCACGCAAAACCCCATTGAACAAGAAGGAACTTATCCATTGCCGGAAGCTCAGCGGGATCGTTTTGTATTTCACGTCATGGTGGATTATCCTTCGCGCGAAGATGAAGGGGAAATCATCGAGCGGACAACAAGTACAGTTACAAGCCGCTTGGAGAGCGTTGTTACAGGCGAGGAGATCATCGAGTTTCAAGCGATCGTGCGGCAAGTTCCCCTGCCAAGCCACGTCAAATCATTGGTTCTGGATCTAGTGCGATCGCTCAGGCCAAATGAAGTTTCTGCCGCCAAATGGGTCACAGAATGTATACAGTGGGGACCGGGACCTCGTGCTTGCCAACAAATCGTTTTAGCTGCAAAAGCAAGAGCCTTGTTGCTCGGGAGGTATCACGTCTCCATCGAGGATATTGAGTCGCTTGCTCTACCTGTGCTACGCCACCGCTTGGTGCCATCGTTCTCTGCCGAAGCGGATGGATTAAGCACTGACGACCTCATTCGGCGAGCGCTGCAGGAATTGCCACGCACAACAACCAAGTTGGTCTAAAGTTTTGGAACTATGCCGTTTTTATCTCGCCTGCTCGATTCTCGCGACAAAGAACGATTGGTTCGCTTGCAATTGCTGGCTCGGGAAGTTGTCGATGGATTGACCGTGGGCATGCACCTTTCACCGCACAAAGGATTCAGCGTTGAATTCAAGGAACATCGACCCTATGTTCCGGGCGACGAAGTTCGGGCGATGGATTGGAAACTGTACGGAAAAACTGACCGGCTTTATATTCGCCAATATGAAGAAGAAACCAGCTTACGCTGTCTACTGATGGTCGACCAAAGCCGCTCAATGGCCTATTCCGGATCGCGTAGTGGTGGTGTAACCAAGCACGAGTTTGGCATACGTCTGGCAGCGTGTCTGGCGACGATGTTGATTGATCAGCAGGACGCGGTAGGCTTGGCAACTTTTGACAAATCCCTTCGCCGGTTCATTCCGGCACACAGTAAGCCGAATCACTTGCACACCTTGTTAAGTTGTCTGATGCAGTCGCGACCAACAGGCGAAACTGCTGTTGGAAGCGTACTGGCTGAGTTGCGACCGAAGCTAGAGCGCCGAGGACTGTTGATTCTGATTTCCGACTGTTTTGTTGACGTACCTGATTTACTTAGAACGCTGGCTATTTTTCGGCACAACCATAACGAAGTTGTGCTGTTTCATGTTTTGGACCAGGATGAAATCGATTTTCCCTTTCGAAATCGGACACAATTTAGGTCGCTCGAAGAACCCAGTCGAATGAGATTGCTCGATGGATCACGTATTAGGAATTCCTACCTTACCAAGTTCGAAGAGTTCCAGACACAGCTCGGAATGGGTTGCTCGCGATTGCGCATCGATCGAGTAGTTTGTACAACCGACCAATCTCCATCGCAGATCCTGTCAGCTTACCTTGGTCAGCGGGGACGGATGAAGTGACTTTTTTAAATGTATCGTTAGTCGCTGGCAGTCTAGCATTCCTGCTGCCATTGGTGATCCATCTGCTCAATCGCACGCAACTTCGCATTGTCGATTGGGGAGCCATGCACCTCTTGGAATCAGCCAGCGAAGTGCAGTCGCGACGCTTCCAGTGGGATTCGTGGATTCTACTGCTGATTCGCTGCTTGATTCCCATTGTTCTGGCCATCTGTCTAGCTCAACCAATCATCACGGTGTGGAAGTCACCCGCTGAGCAAAATCGAACTCACGTCGTGTGGTTGATCGATGATAGCTTCTCTATGCAGGCTGCGAGCAAAATCGATAACGAGGTCGTTCGTGCCACACCATCTGCTTTGCAAAACGGATTGGCAAGCGTTCGCGAGATCATCGCCGGCCTTGGACCAGAAGCTGTGCATTCAATCGTGGCGATCGGAGCGGCTCCCACGGACATAACCGGGGGAAGTGTCGTTGATTGGCGGACCGCAAATGGTTTTCTCAATTCAATCAATGCTACTGCCGGCCCATGCCAAATGTTGGATGCATTCAGTACCGCAGTCACTGCGTGTGCACAGCCAGTTCAACCTCGTCGCCTGATCGTATTGGTTAGTGATTTTCAGCAATCGCAGTGGAGCAACACCGACGAAAGCAGTTGGGTTAACTGGGGCGAGCGATTTCGTGCGATGGACATTCCTCCACAATTAGTCTTCTTGCCGATTCCGATTTCAGACCAGGGCAATGTGTCGGTGGTAGCAGAAAGCAGTGACATTGCCGTAGTTGGAGTCGGCCAATCGATGGAGATAACCACAACGGTTCGCAACCATGGCCCACATCCTTTATCGAAGTTGCCTGTATCGATATACGTCGACGATAAAGCATTGGCCGCCAGAACGTTGGATTTGGATGGCCAAGCAACTTCTCAAGTTGCCATCACTTGCCAATTCGATACTCCGGGATCGCATGTAGTTTCTGTTCGGCTGTCGGACCCTGGCGAGGTTCGTGGTGATGACCAAGCTCACGTTCCAGTTTATGTAGTCGAGGGAATCGACGTCGTGATTATTGCCGATGAAAAGTCTTCCGAATCGAACTCCATTTCTTCGTCCAACGACAAATCAATCGAGGAATCATACCTGCGGTTCTCGCTGGCCCCATTTGCAAGTGGACAGACGTCGGAGCAAGACTTGGTTCGCGTACGCAGACTCTCTCCCGATACTTTCATCGCGCAACCCAAGCAGCCTAGTGCTATCGTGCTGGCGGATTTTGTTCCCTCAACACCAGCATTCGCGGCTGTTCTCCGCGACTACGTTTCACAAGGAGGCACATTGATAGTCTTTGCAGGCCACGATCAGCAAAATGCGTGGTACAACGAGCACTTAACGGCTGCGGACCCAATGCTTCCGTTTGCGTATGGTAACCAAAACACATCTAATCTTCCACAAGAACGCGGGCGCCGAATACTTCGACAGACCTACGACCATCCAGCTTTAGCGTTATTCAACAGCCCGGAAAATGGCGATTTGTCAAAAGTAGAATTTTACCAATGGTTTCGCCTAGAACCTTCGGACTATTCGTCCGGCATAAACAAGACTCGCGATCCAAGAAGAATACAATCTGGACAATACGACCAATCATCAGGCGTCATAGTGTCACTGGATAATGGCGAACCAGTGCTTGCAGAACGCAAGTATGGACGTGGTTCAGTATTCCAATTTGCCTGCAGTCTCAATGCTCGCGTGACAAATCTCACCTCCAGGCCAGTCTTTGTACCGTTGATCCAACAATTAGTTTTGACTTCAACGATTTCCAACTTGCGCACGCGCATAGTCGCATCAGGGCAAGTTTTTTCTGTGCGAACTTTCGGCGCTCAGAGTCCAGATCCACTTGTTTCCTCCGCTCGGCAAATCGAACCGACCAAGTCGACTACACCAACTCGGTCTGGTGTCGTCGTCACGCCAAGCGGGTTGCGACAGGAAGTCGAACTAAATCACACTTCTTCAGGTGACTTGATTCAGTTTACCAATTCGCGAGTCCCGGGAGTCTATCGATGGGAACTAAATACAAATGACCCTGCGGCGCCATTGATTGAGCATTTTGTCGCCACCAGCTCGGCAAGTGAATCAGAGCTGGCGACTTTGTCAACATCACAAATGGAGAAAAATGCCGCAGCGCTGGGAAGCACGATCGTTCACTCGGTAGAGAGTTTTCTAGCCGCAGAGCGCGAACGCCGGACCGGCAAAGAAATCTGGATGTACGCGTTTGTGCTCATCCTGGTACTAATGTTTGCCGAGCTGCTGCTCCAACAGCAAGTGGGTCGAGCAAACATATGACCACGTTACGATTCCTCGGCGAACTCTCGTTGGCGGCTTCCGCAGTTCTAGCAGTCTGCGGGGCACTTGTGAGTTGGTGGTTGTACCGGCGTGAGACCCAACGGTTGGATAGTTATTGCGCTTGGTTACTACCGTTATTGCGATCGTCCGCCGTAGCCTTGTGTATACTCGTCCTGTGCCAACCAGTCATACGCCAGCGTGAAAAGCTGGGTGAGCCGGGCCAGATTTTGATCTTGCTCGATGGTTCGCAGAGCATGGCTATACATGATCAGCAGTACACACGAGCAGAAAAAGTGCGGATCGCTCAGGCCCTTCAATGGATTCCATCCGATTCCGATCGAGATTCGCAAAAAACACCAGATTCGACGGCCTCTCTGCCGACTGCGCCCGATCCTCAGCAAGCGGTGCTTGAGCAGGTCGATCGTTCCACCCGTTATAGCCGCGCAGTCGATTTTCTGTTAGCAGGAAAACCAGGTTTGCTGGAGGTACTAAAAGAAGGCTTCGAGATTCGCGTAGCACGCATTGACGATGAAGATCATGAACTGCTTTATGAATCTTCGATAAGCGTCTCTGGTTTACTCCCATCCGACGCCCAAGCGTGGTTGCCAAAAGCTTTCGGCTCCAGCACGAATCTTTCCGAGGCCATCAAGTCGTTGGGTAGTGGCACCACAGTCAAGCCTGCGAGTAGTCCAGCGCAAGCCGCAGCGATCGAACAGCACGCACGTCGTTCCGCAATAGTCTTACTTTCGGACGGTCAGCACAATGTAGGTGAGCCACCGTTGGACTTGGTCGAGCGCATCGAACAACGAGGCGATCGGATATTTACTGTAGGCTTTGGCGCCACCAGCGAGCCCGATGATCTGAGCATAGAACAAATCGAATCACCTGAGCGACTCTTTCACCAGGACATGGTGCGTGGAACAATTTCGATCAAAGATCATATGCCTCCCAATTCTTTAGTTTCACTCGAAATCAAGTTTCATGAACAAACAATTTGGGAGCGCCGCTTTACAACGGAGAAATCTGGAACGCGATCGTTTGAATTTAGTTTTCCGTTGGACCAAGTAATTGCACAACAAGTGGCTCAGTTGTCTGGTGCGCTCAGGTTTTCGGCAATTCCATTAACATTCGATGTCGCATTAAGCCAATTAAACGGAGAGGTTGATTGGAAGAACAACTCGCGAAAGCTGCATGTTACGGCTGTCACTCAG
The DNA here is from genome assembly GCA_964625155.1 of uncultured Pirellulaceae bacterium. Lineage (GTDB taxonomy): Bacteria > Planctomycetota > Planctomycetia > Pirellulales > Pirellulaceae > Aureliella. The sequence continues at coordinate 9,655 of CAZVBC010000144.1, read as the reverse complement.
CAAGTGAAAATGCTGATCCTCGACGGTCGCAGTCGCTGGGAAACACGGTACCTGAGAAACGTCTTCGAACGCGATCCTACCTGGATGGTCGATTGCCGAATCGTCGACACAGCGCCAAATACAGGAGGTACCAACCGCGTTGGCAAGGGGCTCTTTCCTGCTTCGCGTCGCGAGCTATTGGAGTACGACATTATCATCTTGGGTGAAGTCCCTCCAGGAGTATTAAGGCCAACCGAACTACAATGGCTAACGGATTTCGTAGAACTCTCGGGAGGAGGCGTAATCGTCATCGATGGAGCGCGAGGGAATCTGCGCGGCCAAGAATATCGTTTGCTACATCGTTTACTTCCGATTGAGTGGGAATCGGCTGGTGCCGGCGATCGAGTGTCCAATGCTCTTGAGCCCGGACAAGAATTCCCAATCAAGCTGACGACAGCAGGCTCACAACTTGGTGTATTGCAGATTGTGGGCGCCGGCGAGTCAAATGAAACTGCGTGGCATCGATTGCCACCGCTGGTGTTTGCTTCCCGTGTTCGCGCTCTTCCAGGTGCGGAAGTTCTAGCAGAACTTGGCAATGGAATCACCCAAACTCCTTTGTTTGCAACTCGCCAATTTGGTGCCGGACGAGTTTTGTTTGTTGCAACAGACGAAACTTGGCGATGGAGGTTTCGAGTTGCGGACACGGTACACAGACGCCTTTGGAACCAAATCGGGCGCTGGGTCATGCGTTTGCCGATGGCGGTACATGGAGAGTACGTTTCCCTTGATTCAGGAAAATCGCATTATGCTCTCGGAGATCGAGTCGAGATACGTGCTCGATTACAAGACATGGAAGGGAAACCATCCAGTGAAAACAACATCGAAGCTGTAATAAGCTCGGGCGACCGACACAGTTCGAGTGTATCACTAAGTGCTGATCCACATGTTCCAGGAGTTTTTCGTGGACAAATCGATCGCATGAGCGTGGGAGTCTACGACGTCAAAATCCGAGCTCCAGGATATAGCGAACAAGCACTTAATGTATCCACTCGGTTCGAAATTCAGGCTCCGGCATCAAAGGAGATGTCAGCTCTGGCAAAGAATTCGCCATTATTGAGGAAGCTAGCCGAAGCGACTGGCGGAAAGTATCTTGATGAAGAGCGTGCCCACGAATTGGTATCTTATCTTCAGCCACTGAGTGGAGGCAGGATTGTCGAATCTGACTTCCCTTTGTGGAGCAGTTTTTGGTGGTTTGTGCCGATCATGTGCCTGCTGACATTGGAATGGTGGCTACGAAAACGCGCGAATTTGGTATGAATCCAGACTTAGAACCCATCACCCGCACTCGCTTGCTGGACTTCGGACGGCGACAAGCACAATTTCGCATGCTGCGCGGATTATCGGCGGCGGTGAGTATCGCAACGTCGGTGATCCTTGTGGCGACGTTCGTCGATGGCCTCTGGTTACTAGCAACATGGCAGCGTTGGATTTTAAGCTTGTGGGTCTACGCAATTATTTTGGTTGCATCGTGGACCTGGTGCCGGCCGCGAATGTTCAAGCCGGCCAGCTTAACCGACGTTGCCAAAGCGTTTGAGACCGCCGATGCGCGGTTGCAAGACCAATTGCTGGCCGCAGTGGAACTGTCTGACGACAACCCAAGCTGTAGCTCCAGCTCGCCAGCCTTTCGTGCTCGACTGCAGCAACAAGTTGCCCGATCGATAGTGGCTTCAGATGTTGCTCTGCTCCTTCCCTGGCAATTGATTCGCACTTGGTTAGTACTGGCAGGTATTACGCTGTTTATCGTAACCTTGCTCAGTTGTCTGCCCAGCCTACATTTTCCACAACGTGTGGCGCGAGCATTATTACCCGCTGCAAACCTCGCTCGACACTCGCGAGTTTCCTTGGAGATCATCCAACCTGATCCTCATTCGCAAGTAGTTGCGATGGGCGATATGGTTCGATTACAAGTAGCACAAACGGGACCATTGCCATCGACAATCTTTGTGGAGATGCGTTGTGACCAACAACCGCTTCGCTCACAAGTAATGCATGTCTTGGCGCCAAGTCAACTCCTCGACGACACTGGGCTACCGATCACCATCCGCAGACCTCAAACTCGAACTTTCTATACGCATCTAGCTATCAGCTCAAAAGTGACCGAATACCGCGTGGTGGCCGATGATGCTGCGACATCCTGGTATCGCCTGGTTGCTGTACCGCGACCGCAAACAGTGACGATTAGAAAAAGGATTACTTCTCCCAGTTACATGCAGCGTGCGGATGAATTCTTAGAAGGAGACGATGGCCACTTGGAGGCTTACCATGGAACGACAGTCCAGTTAACTGTGCGCTGTGACCAACTTCTCGCTCAGGCGGAAATGCACTGGCAGTGGGCAACCGGAACCGGCACGCCGGCAAAGACTACGATATCCAGGATGGATGTCGACGGCATGAATGCGACGGTTCAGTTTCCGTTAATTGAAGATGGTTTCTACCGACTTCACATCAAGGCTAAGGAAACCGGCCTGACCAACACCTACAGTCCACAATACACAGTCCGAGTATTGAAAGATTCGCCACCATCAATTCGTTGGACGCAGCCGGATCGGCCTAATTTGATTGTTAAATCAGACACGATCCTAGATTTGTCCGCACATGTCGAAGATGACATGCCGCTTGCGCACATCAAGCAACAGGTGCAAGTGAACTCAGGAGAATGGAATGAGTTCGATTTGGATAGTCCTACCGATCCAGTGTCCGCGATTCGATGGAATCAGGATCTGGCTTCAATGCAGCTGAAGCCCGGCGACTTAGTGCATACTAAACTGGTGGCGACCGATCGCAAGGGACAAGCATCTCATACTCCGGATCTTGAGCTGGTAGTATCGAACGCGGATCTTATTGCACATCCTGACGAACGATTATTGATTCGTCGCGTTGTCGCAGACCAACTGCGGCAGTTCACGGAAAACTGTGAGCGAGTCTACACAAAGTTGCAGGCACAGCGAACTCAACAGTCCAAAGAGAATTCAATCGGAGTTGCTTCCAAACGCTTCGTTCAAGAGGCTCATCAAGGAACTTTGGAATTGCGCGAAGAGGTTCGCTTGGTTCACCAGACTTTTCTGGGTGCCATCGGCAAGCTGAAGGACGCCGTGAGTCTTAGTGAATTGGAGCGAGTCGCTCATGTCTTGTCGAATCTCCAGCACCAGCACTTACGCTCACTCGAATCGATTACCCAAGCCGCTTCTACGGGTTCCGAATCGAAAACATCTGAAGTATTGGAAGCTTTTTCTAAAATCCAAAAAACATCGCGCGACTTGGATACTCGCTTTCGGCAATTTCACACCCACGACATTTTGGCTGCCATCGGTAGAGATTTTGCTCAGTTGAATGCCGGCCAGCGCAATCTTGTCGAGCGGCAGAGCAAATTGACCGAAGAACAAATTCGCCGAGAACAAAGTGTATTGGGAAAGCACTTTCGAGAACTGGAACGACTTATGATCGAGCAACTGCCGATTTTAGAAGGTAGTCCAGCTCGGCAATTGGAACAATGGAGTCTGTGGTTTGCGAACCACGCAGAATTCATCGAGCAAGGTACTCAGGAACGCAGCTCGAAAGAGCGACTTGATCGGTTGGCTGAGACCGTGCTACAGCAACTGACGTTGCGTCCACAAATCAGCACGATCGATGTCCAGCTACCTGCGCAGCTAACGATTGGTCACCGCGAGCTCGCCGACTTGGGAGGCATGTTGAATCCCAAACTGCAAACCGACGCACCGCTGGAACAAATCACGGACCGCCGCGCGATCCACCAGCAACGCGTAGATGCAGACCGAGTATTTGCCAGCGATCTAGGAAATGTCCTTCGAGCATTCAAAGAGCTGAACCACAAACCAGAACTGGAGACGACGGAGGTCATCACGCGTAAGCGAACAATAGCGGAAGCATTAGGAAAATTGGAAGCAATTCACGATGTCAATGATGCTGGCCAGATTTTGGCAGGCTTGATGATTGCCGAACGATGGGAAACCGATACGCTCGATGCGACCCTTGAGAACCCTCGACAATGGGACGGTTGGGTTGGAGCAGTCGATCAAAGCCTCCTTACTCTGCGGTCGGTCAACGTTCCCAAGGAATTGCTTGCCGAACTGGCGAATCTCAAAGAGCTACCATCTTTCAGTTCAGCTTCACAGACTATTACTTCGCGTCGTTGGAGTACGGAACCGACGCGCAGTGCGGCGAAGGATCTAGAACGGCTCCACTTAAAGCTCACTCAGGTGTTACGCAAACTGGACGTCATTGCCCATCAAGCGCGGGCTGTAATAGCCAATCACGCCCCCAAACTTGCGACACTTGCCCAGCGCGCAATAGCCAGTACGAGAGCATTGCGTGACGAGACGAAAGAACTCGAAGAAGGTTTGGCCAAACAGGAGATTCCTAACGGCCAGCAGCGTGTCGAACAATTGCAGGAGCAACAGCAGACTGCGTCTGTCCCCATGGCAGAATTGCGCGAGGCGCTTCAGGATCTTGCTTCCGCTCAGAACATTCTGGACCGCAACCAACTCGAACGGGCGAGAGATGCGGATACGGCGGCAGCGATCATGCATGAAGCCGAGGATACTATGCGCGAGGCGATGCAAGCTGCTGTAGATGCGGCAGCATCGTCCAAAGCGGCGGTCGAGAAATTGAACGACGCTGCCCAGCAACAACAGCAGATGATTGATACCTTGGAGCAGATTGCTGTCCATTTTGGTGAATCATCTAGCGATTCAAAGCTTGCTGGAACGCTGGCACAACAACAACGATCATGGGAGCAATTGGTCGAGCAAATGCGCTCTGCGGCGTTGCAATCCGAGTATGCAGATGCCGCGAAACTGGCCGAAATGGCTACCACAAAACCTCAAACTCTGTTGGAGAAACTCGAACAAGAAGCAAAACGGAACTTGCCGATGCGCGAAGAATTATCGGAGATTGCTCGTGCTGCGGCTGCGGAATCCTTGCGGATGTTGGAACAAGCTGCGGACAATGAACGCTCGCTTAGAATTGGACTGGAGACATCCGATCCTAGTTTCCTTAGTGCGAAACACCTGTTACACGATTCATTGACTGCTGCGGTAGATAGGGCCACACAAACGCTGGATACATTGATTGCAGAAGCTGGTTCAGCAGCAACGCACCTCAACGATGTCGAAATCACTTCACAATTTGAACAGCTTCAGCAGCAGATGAAGCAGATTACGGCACAATCCCGGCTGGCCAAGGGTCAGCATTCGCACGAAGAGACGGTGGTCGCCGCCAAAAATTTTGATGGTGTACTGCGCGATATCCAGCAATCGCTGGAATCGGTTTCGGCAGACCTACGGACTAAGTCACAATCGCCGGTCCATGCAAGCGAACAAGAACTCCGAAATCGACGTCGTGAAATCGAAGAACGCCAGCGGCGCGTGCGTATTCTCCAAGCTCGTGATATGCAGCAAGCCCTACGGGCAGAAGAGTTGCGGTTCAATCAAAACGAAAACGCCTTACGCTCAACCAATCAAGCGACCGCGCAGGCGCTCGCCAAACGGGAAACAAGTAAGGAACCAGCAAGTCATTCAAAGCAGCTTTCGAAGGAGCCCAGTGACAGCCAGGACGTGCCGCTGGTAGTGAAGCAACTTGAAGAACAGCTCGCTGTTCTTCAAGCCAATCGTGTGCTACTGCAACAACAAATTGATGCGGCTTTAACGGCTAAACGACTGCACGATAACGAGCAAGCGCCTGTGCCATTGGATGCTCCCAACCCCACAGCACAATTGGCTTCACAATTTGCCGAACAAGCCGCCAAGGACATTGAAAAAATAACCTCGAATTTAAAAGGGCATACCGATACGACCCGCATGCCCGATACGCTGCGGGCGGCGGCTAGCCGTTTGGAAGCCACCGTCCCAGAACAGCAGGCCGTGGAGCAAGCAGTCATCGAGGCCAGTGAGAATCTGGCGAGGGCTGCTAGACATGAGGAACGCACTCAACATGTGACCCGTCAGCGACAGCTTGCGCGCCAGTCCGAGCAGGTTGCCGCAACAGCCAGCAACGAGTTACATTTGGCGAGCGACAAACTCGTACAAACCTTCGAGCAAGCGCAACGCAACGTTGACGATGCATTTCTCCGAGCGTCCGCCGAGGCTACGCATGACGCACGTAACGCCCTGCAGAATGCCGAGGATGTATTGCGCAAGCGGATAACAGAACTTGGCGCGTTGCTGGCGGCAGGTTCACCGCAGACCAGCCAGGAATCGGCTGGATCAGAGCAACCCGGAGACAACAGTGGCGATGCTGGTGGGAATTCGCCTATGGAGCCGTCTCGCCTGGCTCGCCTTCTGGACGAATTAGATCGACAGATAAATGAACGTATGGGCGGGCCATCTTCGAATCCGCCGGGAGCTACGAACGCCACGCAGAATTCGCAGTCGCCAAGTCTGGCCCAAGCTGCCCAGCAACTCGCGGCTAAAATGAATCAGCAGCGGCAGAACCAAAACAACCATGCGGCGGAAAGTGGTTCAGAGACTTCGATGTCGCGAGCCAGTTCAAATCCTGCGGCTGCTACTTCGGTACAACTACTCAACGTTAATCGTCTGGAAAAGACCGACTGGGGAAAACTGCGCCAGCAGACGGCTGAGGACATCGTCGAAAGTGCACGAGAATCTGTGGCCCCTCGCTATCGCAAGCAAGTGGAGACGTACTTTCGTGTGCTTGCTGAACAAGGGACGGACCACAATTCACAGGAAAGTCTCAAGCCGTGAGCACACGTCAAACGAGTGTAGAATTCCATCCGCGATACTCGTTGTTTGTGGTCCTTGCAATCGCTGCCTTGTGTTTTCATCGCGTATGTACGGGTCAATCAAGTAAGCCGCTAGCAGTTTCATCGCCAACAAAATCAACGCATGACGTACGTACTGAAAGCGATGAGACCACTCTGCCGACAGGACGCTCCGACCCAAATCTTCAATCGCCGTCAGGCACGTCCGTCGATGCTCTGGAGTCATGTGTAAACCGCGCGATTAGATTTTTGCAATCAAAACAGCGTGAAGATGGCGCCATTATCGACCGACAATACGACACCACCATGACGTCTCTGGCAATTATGGCGATGGCCAGTACAGGGGTAACACCTGCGGACAGAAATGAGGCAGGCAGGTGCATGCAACGAGCCCTCGATTTTGTATTACGTCGCGATCGACAGGACGAAGATGGGTATTTTGGGAATCGCGATGGATCACGTATGTACGGACACGGGATCACCACCTTGATGTTGACCGAATTGCTTGGCATGGGTGCCAATGATGAACAAGATCACTTGATTCACATGCGATGCCAAAAGGCTATCAATTTGATACTCAGTGCCCAAAAGCAGAGCAAACCTAGTCAATTTCGAGGTGGTTGGCGATACACACCGAACTCCAGCGATTCAGATCTTTCCGTTTCGGTTTGGCAATTAATGGCCTTGAGGTCGGCAAAGAACGATGGTTTGGACGTACCCGCGTCGGCCATTGATGAGGCCATCGAATACCTGACGCGATCATATACGGCTCGGCTAGACAATCGTGGCCGTCCCGTCGTAGAAGTGGCCGGGTTTAGTTACGTACCAGGGCAAAGCACTCCCTCTTACACAATGACCGCTGCTGGTCTGTTGGCTATGCAAGTCTGTGGCAGGTACGAATCGCCTTTGGTAAAGGGCTCCGCAGATTGGTTGTTGAAAAATCCGCCTAAGTGGACTGAGCGATTTTTCTTTTACGGAACCTACTACTATGCTCAAGGTATGCATCAACGTGGTGGCGAACACGCACTGGTCGCAGATCGACTAGTCCATCAGATTCTATTGCCCAAGCAGAATAACGACGGTTCCTGGTCGGCATCCAGTGGTGAAGAGGCTGGCAATGGTCAAGTATATACTACGAGTCTTGCTGTTCTCAGCTTATCAGTAAAATACCACTACCTGCCAATTTACCAGCGATGATATTTCGGTCGCTGGTTACTGTATTTTATTAACCTTACCGATTCCATTCGCGCCGTAGGGTATTGGCGGCTTGCAGTTTCTATTATTTGAAAGGGTTTTCCATGAAATGGTTGTGGATCGGAGCCTGCATAATTGTGCAACTTTGGCTAAATCTGGATTTGGCGGCTCAGACAAAAAAGCCCAACATCATCTACTTTATGTCAGACGAATTGGGTTACTACGAACCATCGTATATGGGAAACCCACACATTGAAACTCCGCATCTCGATCGGCTGGTATCCGAAGGAATTCGCTTTACCCAGTGTATGGCTGGTTCAAGTGTGTGCGCTCCCACTCGCTGTTGCTTGTTAACTGGAAAACACAGCGGTCATACTTCCGTCAGATTAAACGGAGGAGGAACGCCGCTCCGTGCCGGTGAAGAGACAATCGCCTCGATACTTAAGAAACATGGCTACGCGACCGGCGGTTTCGGCAAATGGGGAAATGGAGGACGAGGTTCGACAGGGGTCCCCGAACAACACGGATTCGACGTGTTCATCGGTTATTACGACCAAGTCCACGCGCACTCGTACTATCCTCCCTACATTCTACGCAACAGCGAGGAAGTTCCTTTGCCTGGCAATAAAGGTAACAGCGAAGGACCGTTGTATGCTCACTATCGGATTATCGAAGAAGGGCTCAAGTTTATTCGCGACAATCACGATCGACCCTTCTTCTGTTACATGCCGGTTACACCACCACATGGAAACTTCGATATTCCAGACGATGACCCAGCATGGGGAAAGTATCGCGACAAAGAATGGCCCGAACCGGCACGACGGTATGCGGCGATGGTGTCGATGGTGGATCGACATTTGGGACAAGTTCTGGCGTTGCTCAAAGAGCTGCATATCGATGAACAAACACTTGTGATGTTTAGTGGCGACAATGGCGGTGCAGATTACTTTGCATCTGCCGAATACCCTAAGGGAATTCATGGTGCAAATAAACATCCTCAGACCGGTGTCGAATTCCGAGGTAAGAAAGGTACCTTGTACGAAGGAGGCTTACGAGTTCCAGCAGCCGCACGCTGGCCGGGCAAGATCGCTGCGGGCCGAGTTAGTGAGTTGCTCTGGTATTTTCCCGACGTTCTGCCCACGATCGCTGAAGTTACAGGAGCCCCTGCGCCAGCGGACGTTGATGGAGTTTCAATTGTTCCCGAGCTATTAGGGAGCCTATCAGGCCAGAAACAACGAACTCATGAGTATTTGTATTGGGAGTTGCTGGGGCAGACGGCTGTACGCATGGGGAACTGGAAAGCTGTCCAGCCAAAAACAAACGCTGCCTGGGAACTGTATGATCTGGCGCGGGATGCGAGCGAAACCAAAGACCTCGCCGATACCGAGCCAGGAATCCTCCAACAACTTGTGGCTCACGCCAAGGCAGCCCACCAGCCGGCTATTGAAGGCACGTTCACGTCAACCGAGTTACACGAACGTGATCGAGCTGCAAAATTCGGTGGCAAACCGCCCCAGAAACAACCTGGGCAGGGTACGAAAAAGCAAAGTACGAAGAAGAAAGGAAATGCAAACAAACCCAAGACGCCGTAGTGCTTTGTCGCAGCGTAGGAACCTCGCTCTCCCGTTTCCGCGAACCCTAATTCTTTGCTGTGACAGAGCGTTAGTGTTTGGCGGTCAATACATG
>CAZVBC010000143.1:0-16049 GCA_964625155.1 uncultured Pirellulaceae bacterium | reverse complement strand
ACGGGCCAGAATTCGACCGCAACCAATTCCAGAGGTTTACCTTTGAGTGTAACTGTCCCCGTCACCTCTGCCACTTCGATGCCACCGCCACCACAACCCGAGACTAATGCTAGGACCAAGCAGCTTACAACACCATACACCGAATTTCGCATTGACCGCTCCAACGATGAAAACCCGAACAAAAGAAAGAGCTCGATCCCAACACAGCGATGGAATCGAGCTGAATTGAACGCAGTCTGGACCGATTAGTCGATTGACTCGAGAACCTCTCCGCCTGCACGTGTACCTAATGCCCGGAAAGTAATTGGAGAGATCGTTTGTCCCAAGAACCTCACGGAACCGTCGGCCAGAGCCACTTGAGTGCCTCCAGTATGCATACTTCCGTGGGCATTGATCCGATTGTTGTAGATCAATGGGTCAATAGAGGCCATATTCGTGCCAGCAGGAATTCGAAAGTTGATCGGTACCGATGTTCCGAGGAACACATTCCCTTCAGCACCAAACCAAACCCATCCCCAATTCCGAATACGGGTCGAAGGATGAGTATCAAATACTGGATCGAAATAAGCTCTCTCACCGAGCAGCAAAGTATTACTCGATCCGTCCGACGCATCGCCAAGACCATAGCGGACGTTTCGGTTGAACATGCCGTCACCTCGCCCCGAGTGCGATCGTCCTGGAGTGGCCGGCGAAGGGTTAGCCGTGCCTGGACCAAACGGATTCCACAAACTGGGCAGAGTTGCATGATAGCCTGGATAACCGTAGGTACCCGCGCTACCGAAATAGTCGCCACGAGCATGGACACCGCTGGCCCCGGAACCCGTAGCTCCTGGGACGTTTTCGTTGTGTGTACCACCAGGATTTGATGGGCATATTAAAGTCCTAACGACTTGGCCCATGAAAGATGAACCGTCGGTAGGCCATTGTTGCGAAGTATTGATCGTAGAAAAAGTATTTCTATTGAAGTCCATGTAGTTCCATCGGGTGTGGAGATTTCCCTGCTCGATGAATGGGAGCAATTCTTGAAAAAGTGCAGAACGTCGATTCTGAGCAGGAACACCGCCCACGGCTGCATCTCCCCGATTGGGATGCCCGAATCGCGAATCGTCGCGCAACATTCCGTAGGGAAATTTCTTGTAGGTGTCGTGATGCATGTGGCAAGCAAGTGCAAGCTGTTTCAGATTATTCGAGCAACTCATGCGTCGAGCCGCTTCGCGAGCCGATTGCACTGCTGGTAAAAGCAGCCCCACTAAGACACCTATAATGGCGATGACAACCAGCAGTTCGACTAACGTAAACCCACCTTGTTTACTAATTTTCTTCACGCCGTAGCTCCCTTCTAAAAGAACTCACTTAAATACAAACAATCTGATATATGCGACCATTCTCAATTGGTAACAATTATTAACTGCATGTCCAAGTGAGTCTTTCGTAATTGTTGGCCGGACGATTTTGAACATTTTTCCACAACGGGATTGCTGTCTAAAAAGATGGAGAGCTTAGCTCCGTTAGAAAAACGACTATTAGGTGAGGCGATCGACCTGCGTTTGCTGAAGCAAATCGCGACGATCAAGTCGCAGAGTGCAGCGCGAATTACGTGGCATTCCCACGAGTGTTTTGAATTGCTGATGATTGTTGATGGAGCTACGACTTACGAGTTTGCTGGTGGCTCGAAAGTCGAACTTTCGGGAGGAAATTTTTTGTTGGTACCGCCTGGAGTTCGACATCGTGGACATCACGACGTTCGCGGACCGGTCCAATTAACTGGGTTAATGTTCGATCCCTTGGATTCCGAGTCGCACCGCTGTACACCTTTCTCGGCCGAATCTTTGGCCTGGTTAGTAACTCAATTTACCCAAGGGACCACGGAAGCATTTCGTATGAATCGCGAGTTGCATACCTTAGTACGCAGCTTGCCCAAGGATTTCGCCGCGGTACAACCTTCAGATGTTGCTACGGTAACGACCTTGCGTATTTCTATTTGCTCGATCCTGCTGGAATGTGCCAAAGTCATTTCCCAGCGACGCGCTTTCGAGCATGGCTTTACCGTGCAGAACGCAATTCGTTTTATGAAGGAGAATCTTTCCCAACCAGCAAAAATTGAACAGATTGCCCGATCTGTTCATTGTAGTCGTACAAAGCTATTCGCCGACTTTAAGGAATCGACGGGGATGACTCCGGTCGATTACTGGCAGAGATTGCGGATTGAATACGCTCAACAATTACTGGCAGACTCTCAAATGTCGATCACAAACATTGCGTTCAATTGTGGTTTTTCTACGAGCCAATATTTTAGTAGCGTGTTTCGCAAGTATAGTGGCTACAGCCCCAGAGAATATCGCCAATTGAACAACACAAGATCTGCGATCGACGACCCTTAGGGCCTGCATCCGGACTTGGCGTCGCAGCGAATCCAGCTTCCATCAAAACGCTGCAACGCAATAGATTTCCGGACTGAAAAACTTGGTGTGACACGCCCTGAGTCCCTGAAGAGCCCTGAGTCCCTGGAGTGCATGGGACGCGAATTCATTCCCTTCAGAGCACTCAATCCTTGCGCAAACACGCGCGGCCGGATGGGCACGCGCGTTAATAATCCGGGGTAAACGATTTCGCGGCAACGAATTAGTTCTTCCTGCAATAACTCCGAAAGGAAGTTATCCTTTCGGAGAGCAAGTTTGCTGTTGCAGCGTAAGTGCACAGATGTCCGAACTTAATCAGGCAGCTCGATGTGCTCCATCGAAGCAGCTTCACGTAGCTTGTGCAGCGCACGAGCTTCGATTTGTCGAATTCGTTCCTTGGTTACTCCAAGCTCTTCACCAACTTCCTTGAGGGTTAGAGGTTCGTGTTTGTGATCCAAGCCAAATCGGCGGATGATGATTTGTTGTTCACGTTCATCCAGCCGATGGAGAATTCGATTGATCTGCTTTTCACGTTGTTTTTGTTCCATCTCAGATGCATAGTGATTAGCTCGAGTATCTTGATGGCCCAAGAAAACTTCCTCATCTGTCGTACGAAATCGATCCTTATGCTTGAATTCGTCGGGAATCGAACGAGCAAAATTCTTCATGATCGCCCAACTCGCATATGTGCTGAACTTGTTTCCACGCGAGTAGTCGAATTTTTCAACTGCGCGGATTAACGACATGTTGCCGTCGCTGATAAGCCCAAAAAAATCGTCAGCACCGCCGACGTGCCGCTTAGCAATCGAAACGACCAGTCTCAGATTAGCTTGCACAATTTGGTTCTTTAATTCAACCGAATCGGCAATCAATTTTTCGATGGTATCCATTGCTCCCGACGATGGATCGGCTGGATTTAAGGCGGCGAGCATTCTCGAAGCCTTGAATTTCAGATAATTCATCTTGCGAAACATGTGATATTCTTGTTCGCGTGTGAGCAATTGTACGTCGTACAACGTGGCCAAATAGGTTGGCAAGCCGCTGGGGGCGCGGATCTTCCGTGGTGGAATCATCGTTTCGGGCGTTGGTGCCAGAATTTCATCCTCTTCGGCAGATGTCAATCTGTCGAATGATTCGTTATGGATGAATTCCAATGCAATTTCGCGCAACTTCACTGCCCGCTGTTCATTAATAATTCGAATGATACTACTGCGTGTGCGCGCGTATCGGCGGCAGAGTTGAGTCATGCCGACCCCAGTTTGACTCTGCTCGTATATCATCCGTCGATCATCGTCCGACAAAGTCGGGCGCTGTGATGGATAAATGGCTTGATTCGGATAGCTCGAATCATAGTTCTTTAGCGTATAACGAATCGTTTCGACACTCCGGTCAAGTTGCTCGGACAACCGACGCGCAACTTCGGTTAGATTCGCTCCTTCAGCAGCCAATCTTCGGGCGCGTTCGACAATTTCTGCGCGCTCGTCGTCGGACATTTGGCTGAACCGTTCGCCACGTTTCACCCGTTCGCGATTTCTAGCCACAAATCGTTCAACGCTGCTGTGTAAAAAGCCAACGCGCTTGCGCCCATCGCAAACAAAACGACGGCTAACCAACCCCAGATCGCGCCACCGCGAAATCGTCTTGGTCGAGACATTAAACAACTTGCTCAATTCTTCGACCGTATGTACCGGCTCAGTGGCTTCTTCGACCTTCAGATTCAACGAATCGGTTACGTCTTCGACAAACAGTCTCAAATCATGCGCAGCGTCTTCACCTGTAATCAGCTTGCGCGTGGTTTCATCTGGACGAAAATCAGTTACCCGATAGTACAGAAACTCAAATGGGTATTCGCGAGACAAATCCAACTCGCTGAGCAGCCTCTCTGCCCGCTCGGCTTGTTCAAGCCGCTTGACACGAGGAGTAAATTTAACTTGATGGTCACGAAGTTCTCGGAGAACGGCGATACGATAATCTTGATGCATCTTTTTACCTAATCCCTGCTAGTGTGAATTCGCTATCTTCCATGCGGCTTCCGACCGCTAACGAATTCCACGGCTGGGTTGAGTCTCCTCATGAAACTCAGCTAATACAGCAGACCTGCTCGGGTGACAACTGCCTCTATCATTGGTTGCTTCCGCTCGATCTGTGTTACGCGAATCCAGCAATCTTCATTCATGATACGCGAACAGACCGGACTCGGGTTCTCGCTTGACTTCAAGCTCCTACAGTATCACCCGCTCAATCTGCATGAAGCCAATTCAAAGATGCAAAAACGAGGCCAAAAGTTCACAAAACAACTTGACGATTAAGAACTAGTAGTCTTTACCAGCGTTTTCGCCTGTTTTTGGAATTAGTGCGTTCGCCAAAGAGCGAGGCACAATTCGCCCAAGCAAGTAAAAAAACTACTTGCCTTGCAAAATTGACATACTGAATCTCAATCTGAGATTCAATTTGCTGTTTGTTAAACTCTAACGACTTTGCTTGTCCCGCTGCTCAAATCGATTGGTATATGCCGAGAAACGATTCGTAAAGCGAGTGGCGCATCCGACTCAGGCACCAATAAACAGCCCGGAATTGGGGTGCGTTGTTCGTTGTTTAACTTCCCACAACAGGAGTTGCCGGTATCGTGGCAAAGCTCGCTATGCGGATTTCAGGCCATTGCAGTCCTAAAACGAATGAAGTTGTATTTCCGTCGCGTTGTGAGCGCCGGCAATTCCTCGTTGCTGGCGCAAGTTTGGGACTTGTGTTTTCGATTGGTGACAATGGCCTGCCAGTAGTTGCTGGTGACCAATCGCGGTCCAAGATGTTGATGCGTCCTGCGGGCATGCAATCCTTGTCAACGCGTACCAGAATTGTCTTAGAACTGGACGGCGAGCTCAGTGTGGCCGAGCCTGACAAAACGAAAAAAGGGGCTGCGCGCACTGCCGAGGTCAAAGCGACCAGTACCTTGGATTACGAGGACTCTGTGGCCTACGATGAAAAGCTCTCTTTGCCTTTGGCCGCATCGCGAAAGTACTTAGAAGCCAAGGTCGAGACTTGGATCTCCGGACATGCAACCAGTCACAGCCTGCGGCAAGAATGTTCTTCTATCATGCTCGCTCGATATGAAGGGGCGTGGCAACAATACTGCGAGTCGGAGCCATTGACGGCGCGTGAAGTCGAGTTATTGCACAGCCCAATCAACTCCCTCGTGATCGACCAATTGTTACCGTCCGAGCCTGTCCAAGCGAATAGTACTTGGCAGATTGACGAAAAATCCTGTGCCGAATTGTTTGGACTGGATGCCGTACATGCGACAACTGTCGAAGCACAGGTCACCCAAGCAGAAAAGGGAGTCGCAACGATTAAGGTCGCTGGAAATTTGCAAGCCAGCATTCATGGCGTTTCGACCGAAATCGAAATCAACGGCAATATTCAAGCTCAATTGGGGACAAGTGGCGCCATGGTCACTTGGGCCGGACTGGTGATCAAAGAGATTCGAACCATCAGCGAAGCCGAGCCTGGTTTTACAATCACGGCCAGAGTTCGCATGATTCGTAAAGAGGAACCTGGGCCTGACGCGAACGAATTGAAGCAAGTTCGAGCGCTTGCAGAATCTGCTGACCCATCTCGTTGGCTTCTCTTCGTGAGGTCTGAGCCAGGACGTTATCAAATGTTAGTCGATCGGCGATGGAAAACTATCATTGACAGTGGTGATGAATCAATCCTGCGACTAATCGAGAACAATAAGGTCATGGCACAGTGCAATATCACGCGCCTACCGAAACTGGAATCTGGCCGCCAGCTTACGCTCGCCGGTTTACAAGATGATATCAAACGATCACTTGATAAGAATTTCGGCAGTTTTATCGAAGCCTCCGAGCGTATCACCACTCCAGGTCTGAGGCTCGCCCGAGTTGTCGCCGTGGGCGCTTCGTCCGAAGTTCCCGTTAAATGGATTTACGGACACCTTTCGGATGATCATGGCCGACGTTACTCGTTGGTGTTTACCATGAGCGGAGAAGATGCGGACAGTTTTGCTGCGGCCGACGAACAAATGCTCATGAGCTTCCAACTACTGCCAGAGTCCAATCCGAACGAAAAACCAACTCCCGCGCCAGCCGCTCAATCGGCGACAGTCACTAAGCCCAGCCCCAAACGCTAGTCAGCTTGTTGACATTCACGACCGAATTACGATTCAATTCGGTCGTCGAGCAATTGCGGGAGTGAGCGTCGTTTCTAAACTACCAGTTACTTCACTAATGGCGACAGCAAATTGCATGTCGTCGTCAACTTCTTGGCAGCGTCGAAAATCCGCTTGTGCTAATTCACGCTGGTTCAACTTCAATCGGCAGAGGCCTCGATTCATCCACACCTTGGCCCAGCGGGATTCTATTTCTATAACGTAACTGTACGTTTCCTCAGCCCGCTTGAAATCTCCCTGGGCAAACAAAACACTGGCCTCAAGAAACAGGGATTCGGCATCGCGACGCAATTCAGTTGACCTGCGATAAGACTCTAGTGCCGCCTCGAGGTTGCCCTGTTTGTGATGCACCAAGCCCAAATTAATCCAACCTGTTGCATCGCCTGGTTCCAATTGCAGCAGCCGGCGAAAGTCGCTGACGGCCTCATCCAAGCGACCTAACCTAGCCAAAAGGACTCCACGATCATTCAATACTCGCGAGCCTTCTGGATCCAGTTGCAGCGCTCGATTAAAGTCCTCTAACGCGGTTTCCAATTCGCCAACTTGTTGGTGTGCGGTACCGCGATCGAAAAACGCATCTGCTGACTCGGGCCACGCTTTGATGACTCGATCTAGCATCTCGATAGCATCATCAGGTTTGCCTCGATCAAGGAATAATCGAGCACGTTCGACCAAGATTTCTGGAGCATCATCATCCGGTCCACACCCCAGACAGCCCACGCCAATAAAACATGCAAGTAAGCATGTCCATGCCCAACGAACGGCGATCGCTAGGTCAATTCGCACGATTGGAGTTTTCCCACTAGCCGTTCCACTTGCACCATTAATATTCGCAAAGTATCGAACTTCCGCCAGAATCCTACAACGCCTCGAATTCATGGTTGAATCAGACTTCCAAAACTTCTTTGATGTCTTAAGCACGGACCGCTGTGTCAAACGAAGAGGGCCGATTTTAGCAGTTTCCTGATACTTCTGCCGTGCGCATTTATCGAGTTGAGCGAGACCCAATGTCGCAGCGGAGCCCTTGAACTGGTTCCGGATATGGCAATCTTTCGAGCTTATTTTTCCGGCACATTTGCGGCGTTAGTATCAAGCTCGTTGATTTCTGGATGTTTGGGCCACTGCAGATGTTGGTGAAGAAAATCGAATGTCCCTGTGCCATGTATGCTGTGCCCACCTTGAAAAAATTCTATTGCGACACGATCGGATAATCCAAACTGGGCGTACAACCAACGCAATTTGGCGAATTCGTGCGCAACCCATTGGTCGCGTCCAACCAAGTCATTGTGGCCACGTTCAACCATAAACGGGCGCGGGAACATCAAGTAGGACATCTCGGCATAATCAAATGTATGCCCGAGATTCCAATACGGCATTTCCCATTCGATGGTGTTCATGAAACTGAACGGTTGGTCGGTTGCGGCGACTTTGCGAGTCCACTGATTAAAGTCGCCAGAGCAAATTGAGAGAGCATAGTTTTCCAAAATCGGAGGAACCCGAACTGCCGTTTCTCCTCCGTAGCTGAGACCATAAAAAGCAATCTTCTTACTATCCACAAATGGCTGTGATGCGAGCCACTTCAGAATCTGGTCGTGCGCAGCAATGATGAAAGAGAAAAGCGTACAGCCGATCGCATTGGCTTTGCGATTTAGCCAACGATATTCATCCTCTCCGCGATAGAGATTGTGGGGAGCAAACGTAACAAATCCTCGATTTGCAAGTTCGCCGGCAAAATTATTGTACGCCGGGTTATCTCGGTCCAACGTATCGCGCGGCAAGCCCTGTCGGCCGTGTTGACAAACCACCACTGGGCGTCGCTCGCCCGGTTGAAGATCTTTGGGGATCGCGATCACGCCCCAGGCAAACAATTGATCGTGTACATCCAGCACTACATCATATGCTGTCCATTTGTCGGTTTCGGCGACTTTGCGAGTCCGTGCGTTGGGCACAGCCAAAGCTCGATCAAATCTGCCCATGGCTTCAGTCGCGAAACGCTCGCGATACTCACGGCTGGATGCAACAAAACGATCGTGCGAAGTTGTCTCGTGGTGGCGCTGTGTACTCCATCGCCGTTGGTTGAATTCTGGCATGGCAGCGAACAAAAACGCTTGGTCGCGCACATGTTCTGATTGCTGCACCAAATGTTGCGTATAAGTTTCAAGCTGATCTACACAACGCCGTTGGCGAGACTCAATTTCCTGTCGAGCTGCCAGGCGACCATCTTTTAACGGTCTTGAATCGAGTGCCTTACTCGAGTCGATAGAAAACTGAGCTAGAAAAGATCGGAGGGCTGAATCGCTCCACGGCCCGACAAGTTTGCCAGATTTGTCCCCAATCAAAATCGGTGGCACACTTGGACCCGCGTTCGGTGATGTGGGTGGGCTGTTTTGAATGCGTTCGAATTCTCGCTTGACTTGCTCGTAAGTAGGTGTTGTGAGTGCACCCTTGTGCCCGACAGCGGTTGGAAAAGGACTGTGTTCAACAATTAGAAATCTAGGGGAAATCAGTGAGGCAATTTCTGCATTCCCAAAGCTCTTTAATCGTCGCCATACTTGGCGATAGATCGGTTCGGCCCAAGTCTTGTCGCTGGAATCAAAGTATCCACTAACCAAAGTTGCCGAAATACGCTCGTCAATAGCGGCACAGTGTAAGGCGAGTAGGGCACCTTCGCCGTATCCGACAATCCCAATTGGACATTCGACGTTGCTTTTTTGATTGAGCCAATCAACTGCCGCAAGAACACGCTGCATTTCGTAGCCAATAATATGGCGTCCCATATGGAATGCTTGGCGATAGATCCACTCCCGCTGGGTCATATCGGCGCGACGCAATCGTTCGTCATTGGTGGTCAGTTTGTCTCGACTTACGATGGTGGGTATGATCAAATCAAATCCAGCCGCAGCCAATCGCCGCGCGATCTGTTGATCCTCTGCCAACCCATCCACTAATCCCAACAACTGTTCAGGAGATTGATTGGCGTCTGGTACTACAATACATGCGCGTTTCGCACTCTGAAGCTGCCGAACCCGAAGCCCTTCGCCAAATACGTTGGCAAATACTGGCCAGCGCACTTGATGCACTTGATAGGTATCCGTTGACGCGACTAAGGCAGGATTATCATCATCGCCATACGTTTCCATACGTGGCGGTAAACGCTTTTCCACGACACCCAATAGTTTGGATAAATCGGAGCGCAGTGAATGGCGATGTGCCTCGTCGCGAATCTTCAACTTGTGCCGAGCGGCATGGACGCGTTCAATTTCGCTTTCGACAAAGCGGTGAGCGCCAAACATCATGCGCCCTGAAAGATCCGCTTCGGGCCATTCAATGGGCTGAGTATTTGGCAATGTTTCTATTTGTGGCAAGTCACGAGTCGGAAGTGTCATAAGTAGGCAAAGGGTCGCCCAACCGGCTGCCGCAGTTGAGATAAATTGATCCTTTTCGTGCGGATAACCAGATTCAAAATATGTTTGAAAAGGCTTGCTTCGACTGGTGACGTGCCACGACCCATCGGCCATCTGGTGAGCTGTTAAGTATTGCAAGCCGCGTTGCCAGGCGGGATCGTCGATACCGGTGCCCGCTCGGTGCAACGCGTAAAGTGACGTGGCTGTGGCATAGGCATCACTTTCAAGGGATTCCAATTGCGACCAACCACCATCGGCGCGCTGTGATCCTTTGACGCTCTCGACCGCCAAATCAACAAAAGAGCGTGGAGTATCGACATATTGTGTCGACAATAATCGGAACACTCGATCCTCATTGTCCACAGGTTGGACCTGCTGCAACCAAGTTGACGCTCGCAATTTTGCCTGTTGGATTTTCGCGGCATCTGCTGCACGACCATATGCAGAGAGCGCACGTAATGCCAAATAGGTTGTAGTGAAACTGCTTGCTTCTGAAGGAGGACGGTTGCTGGTATGTTTCCAGTAGCCTTCACTGTTCTGTTTGCTGAGCACGTAATCGACAACAGCATCTGTGACTGAGTCCGCAGGACGCTGGCCGTCTTCTAGAGTCCACAGCGCATAACCGGCTGTATCGACACCACCTCCTTGTCCTTTACCTTCTTTGTAATTAGTCGATCCACGCTTTAGATGCGCATAGGTATGCTCGATCTGGCGGTCGAAGTTTTTTCGATCGATGTGAAACCCTCGTTTACTTGCCTCCACCAACGCAAATACCGGAATTGCTTGATTGTGGCAGGTAAAACAAACTCGTTGGTCAGCCGCACCGGCGGACGCTCGTTCCAATAATGGCAACGACCTTTCGATACTTTGTGAGATCAATTCCGGCGATAATATTTGCGGATCCGCAGCGCGACCGATGGCTACATGTACCAACATGCCACAAAGAAACGAGCTGATTATCGATCTGCATCCCGCCATCATGTACTCCAGTCTTCCGAGCGTCGATTTCAGGAGGTGTTCCTGACGTAGCGTCAAGCGAGAATCTCAGGAAACTCGCTGACGTTTTCGGCGAAAGAATCTACGGGGATTCCGTATTGCTTGAGCATCGTCACATAGAGGTCGCCCAGCGGCCGTTCTGTCTCGTGTCTAAAATATCGGCCGTGGCGCAGTCCCATGTTGGCGCCGCCAGCCAGTATGGTTGGATAGTTGCGAGCGTTGTGTGTGGTGCTGGTAGCGCTACCGAACAGGGCCATAGTATTGTCTAACAATCGCGATTCTCCTTCGCAGATCGACGATAATCGACCGAGGAAATAGGCAAACTGTTCAGCGAGATAGCGGTCGTACAGAGCCCAATCTCGCTTGCCATCGGAGTGCGTAAGTTGATGGTGTCCTCGACTGCCAATTCCTAAAATGTTCGGAAACTTGTCGCAGATTCCCACTCCGTCTTCGGCGCAAATTTGATACGCCGCTACTCTAGTTGTGTCGGTCTCGAGAGCCAAGACGATCAGGTCGAGCATCGTGCGGATGTAGTCCGTCGGGCCGCTGGGCGAGACATCGAGATTAATTGACTCGCGGTCAATTTGCGGTAGAGCCACGCCCAGCCACTCCTGGGCCCGAAAAAGCCTCAACTCGACTTCGCTGAGCGACTCCAGAAACTCATCCAACCGTCGCTGATCGGCGCGCCCTAACTTATTACGCAACGAGCGCGAATCCTCGAGCAAAAAATCGACTCGCCTGCGTCCCGAAGCCAACGATTTCTGCCGCGCAGCAAGGTCTCCAGCAGCAGGTGATTCAAAAAGACGTTCAAAAACGCGGCGAGGCGTCGATTCGGCAGGAATCTGTCGCCCTTGCACATCGAACGAAATTGTGGTCGAACGGCTTTTTGTGCCGACACCGCCATGACTGGAGAGCACCAACGATGGTATACGCGTGTGGGGACCAGCATGGCGCGCTATCAATTGGTCGATCGATATCGAGTTTTGCAAGCTGGTTCGAATGTCGGCACCAGTCAACCAGACATCAACTGTGTTATGACCAACCAGCAAGCGGCTGGCCGGATGGGACATTCCGCCAAAAATAGAAATATCATGTCGATGAGTTTCCAGCGGTTGGAGCGGCTTTGTAAAGGAGTAGTTCAAACCACCCGCGCTGGGAAACCAAGTCCAGCCTTCATCGTCATCTACCGAATTTTTATTGGGGATCGCGACCCCGTTGCCAAAAAAGAATGCGCAAAACCGCTTCGGTCTACCAGCCACGGATTCTGCTTTTCCCATGGCTTCCAACCAGGGCAAAGCCATCGCAAGTCCAGCACCGCGAAGTAAACAACGGCGATCAAGATGCCAGGAGGGACGGCTCATGGTTTGAGGCATCTCCATAAAGAACAAGAATGTTTACATTTTGGTGCCATGAAATAATGACGTCTTGATGATATCAGTGATACATGGCTGACACAAATTACATTGTGCACAACGAACGAAATCGTCGAGTCTAGTTAGAAAAATTAACTGGCAACCAGTTCCTCAACAAATCGCTTAGCTTTCTTTGCTTCGGCCAGAGTGGATGGTAAGTCGCCCGGCGTGAGCGATTCGATCATCAGAGGACCATGTTTAAAACCTGCGGACTTGAGGCTGTGAAGAATCGTGCGAAAGTTGACTTGGCCAGTTCCCGGGGTGAACATGATTTCGCCGGGAGCCATGTAGTCTTTGACGGAAATTCCAGTAACCAGACCGTGAACCGAACGGCAGTCTTCGGCCGGATCGACCGATCCCTTGGAATAATAGAAAATGTTTCCCGGATCATACATGAGAGTAAAGCTCATGTGATTGACTCGTTCGATACAGTCTCGCAACTGTGGACCAACTCCGGTAGTGCCGCCGTGAGGCTTCAGGACAATCGCAATCCGGTCGGCCGCTGCCTTTTCGCAACACTCCTTGATGACACGACAACAAGCATCATAAGATTTGTCGTCACCTACTCGCGACAGCATCACCGACCATCCTCCAGCAGCTTTGCACAACTCTAGCATTCTTAGTAGCTCACCGGTCCCTTTTTCCAAAGCGACGTCGCCACCATAGACGGTAGTGATTGCCAATCCGCGCTGCCGAGCTTCTTCGCCGACTTTTACAGCGTCTTCCAACGATGTCTTAGGTGAAATCACGCGTCCGGTGGACGTCTTTGCACCTGTGAGAGCAACAAAACGGAATCCTGCCTCAGCTATAGCATCAAAGCCAACTCGATAATCATGACTGGCCCAGGGACGGGTCCAGCATCCAACCAACCAACCTCGATCTTCAAAATAAGGACCACTCGTTCCAACCCCTTGCGCCGCGCATTGAATCGAACTAGCCAGAGCGCCTCCAAGAAGGACCGAATTTTGCAGAAAAATACGTCGGTTGAAACCGGCGGCAAACGAATTCATGGGGCAAACTCCTCGATATTGGCTAGACACCCAACAGACAGCACGATCGCTTAGCCAAGTAGTATACGAGCCGCGAGCCGAAGCAGCACCAGCCTTGGCAAAAATAACAGCTCTTCGCGATGTGTTAAGTTAACTTGAGCGACGATTGACCGAGTTGGGGTTGGAAACCGATTCGTGTAGAATAATTCTCAATCAATGTAACGACTCACCACTCTACCCCGCCAATTTACCTGCACAGATAACGGGCTCGTATGATGAACCAACTCTTGTTGACTGCCTCCATTTTAATTGCGCTGCTGTGGACGAATTTCTCACTGGGAGAAGATTTGACATGCTTGCAGTCTGAAGTCAATCCAGTACCAGGAACGATGAATTGGTATCAAAAACTACAAAGCCTTGCACAACAATCTCTCGATCAACGCTCGGCAATTGTCGAACAACTTAAAACACCGGAGCAGATTACCGGGTACCAGCGAAAAATGAAAGCTCGGTTCGTTGAACTGCTCGGAGGATTTCCTCAGCGCACGCCGCTGAATAGCCAAGTGATCGGTCGGATTCTGCGGAAGCAATACAGCATTGAAAAAATAATCTTCGAAAGCCAACCGAATCATCGTGTGACTGCCAATCTGTATTTGCCTCAAGGTACAGGCCCATTTCCCGCCGTGCTCGTTTCCAGCGGTCACAGTCGAACAGCCAAAACGGCGGATTACAACCAGCGTTTTGCTATCGGTCTAGCACTGCATGGTATGGCGGCACTGGCGTATGATCCCATCGGACAAGGTGAAAGGTCGCAGCTCTTGAACACGGATGGCAAGCCCCAGCACAGCGGCACGACCACGGAACATACGATGATTGGAGCTGGTTCGATTTTGGTTGGCAGAAACACGGCCACCTATCGCGTCTGGGACGCAATGCGCGCAATCGACTATCTGGAAACTCGTGCCGATATTGATTCGACGAAAATCGGCATGACTGGTTGTTCAGGTGGTGGTACGCTTACCAGTTACGTCATGGCGCTCGATGAACGAGTGGTTTGCGCTGCGCCCGCGTGTTATTTAACTACTTTTCGTCGCTTAATTGAAACGATTGGCCCGCAAGACGCTGAACAAAACGTATTTAGTCAGCTTGTGAGTGGTTTGGACCAACCTGATTATGTTCTGTTGCGTGCACCCAAGCCCACGCTGATTAGTTCCACCACCGGTGATTTTTTTGATATCGGTGGATCCTGGGATAACTTGCGGCAAGCGAAATGGATCTACGGTCGGCTAGGTTTTCCTGAACGTGTTGATTTGGTCGAAGCCGAGGGAGGTCACGGTGTCCAGCCGATCAATCTGGCCGCAATTGTCCAGTGGATGCAACGCTGGTTAGTTGGCCGCGACGTGTCGGTATCTGCCATGGACTTCAAACAGTTTGACATTCTGCCCGAATCCGAGTTGCTCTGCACCAGCAATGGACAAGTGCTTGCGTTGCCCGGCGAACGTTCGGTCTTTGATCTCAATGCCGAAGTGGAGCGAAACTTGGCTCAACGCCGCAATCAGCGTGGCACTACCTTGAGTCGCGAGCAATTGTTGGCCGAAGTCTGCCGACTGACTAGGATGCGTCCGCTGGACAAGCAATCCAAGCCAACGTCTAACAAGGCTGGTAAAGTACAGCGCGACGGTTACCACATCGACAAACTGGTCATGCATTCCGATTCAGGTGTCCCGCTGCCCGCTTTGACCTTCCATCCGCCGGAACCTGAAGAGTCCGCTTACTTGTATGTGCATGATGCTGGTAAAGAAGCGGATGGCGCTGCCGGCGGGCCTATTGAGAAAATCGTAAAAGATGGAACGGTAGTCGTCTCGGTCGATCTGCGCGGACAGGGAGAGACTGGGAATGGAAAAGGCAATCGTCCGATCGACGGTAAGACTTTCTTTCTTGCGTATCTACTCGGGCAGTCTGTTGTCGGTGCTCATGCAGAGGACATCTTGGCAGCAGGGGAATGGGTCGCAAATTACCAGTCCAAAAAACCTCGCGAAGTACACTTAATCGCCGTTGGACAGGTCGGGGTCGCAGCCTTGCATGCCGCTGCACTCAACCCAAGCCTGTTTACCAGCGTAACGTTAAAAGATTGTCCTCGATCTTGGTCAAGTATTCCTGGCACTCCTGCAGATTCGCGATGGTTAAACAGTACCGTTCATGCTGCACTTGTGAATTACGATTTGCCGGATCTTGCAAAGACTTTGCCGGACGGCAAGCTCAGATTTGAATAAGAGACCGCAATTCCTTTTCTCTAAGCTGCTTGGCCATATTTGACGCAGCGGCCTTGTTTGAGGCAGATTGCAAAAAATATTACAAAACTGCTAGATTAAATCAGCGGCGCTCGGTATCCTATCGCAAGGGAGGTATATGCCTCCACTAAATGCTAAATGATGTGAGCTTTGCATCCCAAGTTTAATTGAGATGTCGGGCTGGTAGGGTTGTTATTTAGATTATGGGAGGTTTCTATGTCGGTCAAATGTCCGCGACGCGGCTTTACGTTGGTAGAGCTGCTGGTAGTGATTGCAATTATCGGTGTTCTGGTCGGTTTGCTTTTACCTGCCGTCCAATCGGCGCGTGAAGCTGCACGGCGCATGCAGTGTGGTAACCAACTCAAACAATTGGGA